>DATIUT010000375.1:0-2735 GCA_035466615.1 Anaerolineales bacterium
CATGTTGGGAATTTTGATTGTACGGACTTGATCTGATTCGCCTATTAGGAACGAGGAAATCAATGACCCCTCCCAACCTCACCTGCAGGTGTTGGTCACCTCGTGGACACAACTTTAGGTTTGAAGAGAGTGTTTCATGTGATCATGTGATTGGGCAGATGATCGGTGCGATTGAGGTAGCAGATGGTGACGTGTTCGTTGTGGACATCGATGCGGGTGATGGAGCAGTTGTCGAGCAGGAACCAGGACGTCAGTCCATGGGAGGCGTTTTTCCAGGGGAGGTTGAGGATGGCACACATGAGGTGGACGAAGAATCCGCCGTGGCTGACGAAGATGACGCGTTCCTCGGGTTGTCCCTCCCTATCGCGGTGACGAGTCAAAAGATTTGACCAGATGCGTTCCGCTCGCAATTGACACTCCTCCTCCGTCTCGAAAGGGCGTTCCCGCCACCAGCCGCTTTCATCCAATGTTTCAGGGAGTATGAATTCCGGAAAGTTCGTCTCGAAGAACGAGCGCGGTTTGCCGGGTAAGCCTTTGAGTTTCATGTCGCCGTCGCGTCCGAAGATGCCGCCGCTCTCGTGGATATCCCACGCCTCAAACGGGACCTGAAGCCTGCGCGCCGTATACGAGGCGGTGTGCACGGCGCGTTCCATCAGGCTGGCATAGATGTGCGTGATGCCGAACCGGCCCCACCCGTCCTGTGGACTCCCTCCCCAAATGCGACTGGGGTTCGTCGTATTTGGGGAGGTATGGGGAGGGGTAAGAAATTCTGCCAATGCCTGTGCCTGCCCGGTGCCGATCTCCGTGAGTGCAGGGTCAGGGCTTTCCTTGTAGTTCGGGTTTCCCCAGTCCGCGTTATTGGCCGATTGTCCGTGACGGATGAAGTAGAGTTGCATATCGTAGTTCCCTTTGCAATGTGATGTTCGAATTATACGCTGGATGACTTTTGATCTTTGTGACAAAGCACTCTCCCAACCCTGACGTTTTCCCATTGCGGATAACCTTCACCAAATCTATAATCTTCATCAGGAGAATCTCATGACCCAACACGATGTTTTCTGGTCCGTCACTGCACCTGCGCCGAAAACATACCTGAATAAACCGCTCCCCGAAAAAACCGATGTAGTCGTCATCGGCGGCGGGTTCACGGGTGTGTCGGCCGCGCTGCAACTGGCGAAGGGTGGCGCACGCGTCACATTGCTTGAAGCACAGTCCATTGGCTGGGGGGCAAGTTCGCGCAACGGTGGTCAGGCGCTCTCGTGTTTGCATCACACACTCACCGAACTCATCGAGGAACACGGACTTGAACGCGCACGTGACATGTTCCGTGCCTCTGTGCAAGCCGCGGACACCGTCGAAAAAATCGTCAGGGAGGAAGGCATTGAGTGTGAACATGTCCGTTGCGGGAGCATCGAGGCCGCCAGCAAACAGTCACATTTCGATGCGCTCAAACAGGAACAGGAAACGTTGAAGGAAGTGGCTGGTTACGATGTCCAGATCGTATCGAAGGAAGATACCGCTTCAGAACTCGGGACGTCTGCCTACCACGGTTTGATGGTGAATCCACGCTCCGGGTCTGTCCAGCCCGCCAGGTTCGTGCAGGGCATGGCATTCGCCGCTGATCGTGCGGGTGCAGACATCCACGAAGGGACGCGTGTCCTTGGGATCGAACGAAGGGACGCGTCGGCAATTCGTGACGGAGTCCGCTTTACGGTCCATACCGAACGAGGCAAAATCGCCGCCAGGGAGGTCATGCTTGCCTCCAATGCCTGGATCGGCGAAATCGTCCCGCAATTTCGCCAACGCGTCCTGCCTGCGGAAAGTTTTATCATTGCCACCGAACCTTTGCCGAACGAGTTGGCGAAGCGTCTCATCCCCAACCAGCGCGTCGTCTACGACACACGGCATGTGCTTGCCTATTATCGTCTCTCTTCCGATAACCGCATGGTTTGGGGCGGCGAACTGACATTCAAGGGCGTCAGTGCGCAGGTCAACATGAACACGTTGCGGCGCGGCATGATCCGCGTCTTTCCCGAACTGGCGAATTTCAAGACCGATTATTTCTGGAACGGCACGCTGGGCATCACACTCGATGAGAATTCGCATGCCGGGCAGGTGGATGGCATGTGGTATTCCATGTGTTATGTGGGGCACGGTGTGACGCTTGCCACTTATCTCGGCCAGCAAATGGCGAACGGTATTCTGGGCAGGCCGTTCAATAATCCCTTTGCAGATTTGCACATTCCGCGCGTGCCTGTGTATCGCGACAAGACATGGTTTGTGAACATCGGCAAAATCTGGTATCGCCTGATGGATATGCTTAGGCAATAACTGTCCATCAAAGGTGCTCCAATGAAATGCGGGTACCAGGAGCGAAAAGAATGAGTAAAGAAGATAATATTCGTGAAACTCTCATGAGGCAGTGCAGGAGATCATTGAGACAGATGATAACCCGTGTGCATGGCTTTCATGGATGGTTATGCCCGCATGAACGGCGCGCGTGATACCCGTCATTGTATTGACACCCACCAAATAACAGCCGCACCCAAAATCGAAAACGGTCCCGCGGATGTTACATCCGCGGGACCGTTTTTACATCACAACACTTTGATCCCTACAGTTCAGCAGACTCCTTTTATGCCCCCAGGCCCTGGCAGATAAGTGAATCGAACCATCCGGCTGAATGGGCAAATCCGCACGGATTTTTTCCCGAAGACGGACTCGAGCCTCCTCAT
>DATIUT010000376.1:0-5765 GCA_035466615.1 Anaerolineales bacterium
GGACGTACGAATTCCTCAATCGCGAATTGGAGGAAGACCGCCCGTTAATAGACACGTTCTCAAGCATCGCCACCGAAGCACAGGCGCGCGCAAGCTTGTGGGACCATGTTGAAGCACTCCGCATGCACCTTTTACGTATCGTGATCGCACTGGCGGTTGGCGTGGGCATCTCGTTTTACTTCACCATCCCCCTCATGGAATTTCTTGCAGGTCCAGTGGAAGGATTGCAAAACCTGCAAGCCATCGAAGTGACGGAAGAGATCGGCGTATTCATGCGCGTGGCGTTGACAAGTGGTATTGCAATCATGCTTCCTTACATCACGTTTGAACTATGGCTGTTCACTGCACCCGGTCTCCGTCCGCGTGAATGTAAAATGGGACTTGTCGGTATTCCGCTCGCGACCATCCTCTTTCTCGGAGGCATGGCATTCACATTCTTCATCCTTCTACCCGCCGCTTTGCCGGTTCTGGGTGGTTTCACAAAAATTTCAGAATCCTGGACTGCACGCGAATACTTTGGCTTCATTACTGCGTTAATGCTATGGATTGGATTATTCTTCGAATTTCCGCTTGTCATTTACATACTTACTTCCATTGGGTTCGTTAAACCGCGCGTCCTGGTCCAGCAATGGAGGCTGGCAATCGTTATCATAGCGATCATCGCGGCGGCAATAACCACAACAACCGACCCGGTCAATATGGGGCTGGTTATGCTCCCAATGACCTTGTTATACTTTATCAGCATCGGTTTGAGTTACATTGCCTATGCCGGTCGCCGCCGCAGGGAGGAACAATCCGCGTCAGGGGAGGCCGAGTCTGTTTAGCGGGATCAGGCAAAAGTCCGGTACGAAGCGTCAGGAGGAGCCATGAGTTTGCGTCCGAAAGTTCCACGTCCCATTTTGTATTTCATCCTTATTCTTGCACTGGGAAGTCAGGCTTGCGCCATCTCACTTTTGGATCTGCCGTTCCCTGAAATAGGCAATCCGACCCAACCCCCTTTATCGGGCTCGGCGCCCACGCCGTTACCGCGCGCGGAGGTCAAAATTACAGTGCAGTTGCCTGAGCCGTTGCTGCCGGGCGAGATTCTTGCGCTCAGTGTTTTGGATGAAGTGACCGGGCTGGCATTGAACAGTGTGGATTATCAGATGACACAGGTGGATTCGATTACATATTCAGCCTCCTTCCCGATACCGGACCAGGCAGTCATCAAGTATCGCTATATACGGCGCGGCGGTTCGCGCACCTCGGAGGATACCAACGCAGATGCGAGCATTCGATACCGCCTGATTTATGTGAATGGAAATACCGAGATTGTGGATACGGTCAGTTCGTGGACTGACAAACCGGTTAATACCCTGTCCGGTTCGATCTCCGGCACGGTCCTGAACATGGATACTGGCGCACCGCTGGCTGAGATCATGGTCACGGCAGGCGGCGTGCAAACATTGACGGATTCCGCCGGGCGTTTCGCGCTGACCGGCCTGCGCGGCGGCACGCACAACCTGGTCGCTTACGCACTCGATGGCATGTATCAGACCTTTCAACAGGGCGCGCAGGTCGAAGGGAATAAGGGCACGCCTGTTGAGATCAAAATGAAACCCTCACAACTGGTAAATGTCATCTTCACCGTGTCTGTCCCGCAGAATACACAGACGGGCATTCCGCTTCGCATGGCGGGTAGCCTGCTCCAGTTCGGCAACACCTTTGCAGATCAGCGCGGCGGATTGAGCACCGTGACAGACCGCATGCCGGTGATGACGCAGTTACCTGACGGACGATATTCTGTTTCATTGTATCTGCCGGCAGGTGCGCATCTGTCATATAAATACACGCTTGGCGACGGGTTTTGGAACTCGGAATTTAATACCGCCGGTCAGTATGTGATCCGCAATATTGTCATTCCGGCACAGAACACCACCATTGATGACACAGTCCAATCGTGGCAGGCGGGACCCAACGCACCCATCCTCTTTGAGGTGGATGTGCCGCAGGACACACCAATCAGCGACGCGATCTACATCCAGTTCAATCCGTTCTCATGGACCGAACCCATCCCCATGTGGAAGGTTGGCAACAACCGCTGGGCATATAAACTGTATGGTCCGCTCAACATCCTTGGGTCATTCACGTATCGTTATTGCCGTAACGCCCAGTGTGGTTCCGCAGACGATGCGTCCAGCACAGGTGAAAACGCGCACGGGAAGAACGTCACGCCCGCGATCACAGCACAGGATATCCTGGACACTGTCAACCAATGGGCATGGACACAGCCCAAGAGCGCCACCCTTGTGCAAACCAACATCCCTGCCCGAGGAACAGGTTTCGTCGCAGGTGTGGAATTCCAGCGATATTATGGTCCCGCCATGAATGTATTCACACCGAACGCATTGCAGAACATTCAGGCATTTGGCGGTAATTGGGTGATCATTGACCCATCGTGGACATATGTGAGCAACAATCCGGTGGTTTTCACGCAACTGCCCGGTAAAGATCCGTTCATCAAAGACACAACCGAAACTGTTGCATCTGCACGGGCACTCAACATGAATGTGGCGCTTTTCCCACAACCTCATTTTGCGGCTAACGCGAACGAATTCTGGAAGACCGCTCCGCGCGATTCAACATGGTGGGACAACTGGTTCAACCACTATCGAGCCTTTGTCGTCCATTTTGCGGATATGGCGACCAAAGCAGACGCACAAACCGTGATCCTCGGCGGCGACTGGATTGCCCCGGCTCTTCCCAACGGGAAACTTGCCGACGGCAGTCCAAGCGGTGTCCCGGCGGACGCGGAAGCGCGCTGGCAGACAATCGTTGCCGAAGTCCGCCAGCATTATGCCGGGCTGGTGCTCTTCGCCCTTCCATATACCAACACTGATGTCCAACCTCCCATCAACCTGCTCAAGAGCACAGATGGCATGTATTTACTCTGGTTTGCGAAACTCAGCGATTCGGCGTCTCCCAACAAAGCCGATATGATCGCTGAAGCCGGGCGTCTGCTCGACCAAAATGTTTTCGCGGTGCAATCGCAGGTTAACAAGCCGGTCGTTATTGGATTGTCCTATCCATCCTCGACCTATTCCGCCACAGGCTGTATTCCCAACCCGGGCGGAGGCTGTCTCGATTGGACAGCACTCAATCAACCCAACGCGGATATTTCAACCGTAAGCCTGGATATGCAACAGCAGTTCGACATCTATGATGCCGTTTTCAATGCCATTAACGCGCGTTCATGGGTCAGCGGCATCGTCAGCCGGGGTTACTTCCCACCTGTCGCATTGCAGGACAAATCGGCATCGGTCCATGGCAAGCCCGCCGCAGATTTGTTATGGTACTGGTTCCCGCGTCTGCTTGGGAATGTTAAATAGGCGGGATCAGTCATAGGTCAACAAAAAGAGACGTAAGAAATTACGTCTCTTTTCCTTTCCATACGTGTTATAAGTCCAGTAATTAATTTCACCGGAGGCATCATGCCAAAAACTAAAATGTACTTGAAACGCGGGGGACTTGTGTTGCTTGCGATCGTTCTATTAGTGGGGGGAAGCGGGGGATATTATTTCAAGAGTTACCTGCCCAATACAGTTGCACCCCAGTCCTTCCCGCAAATGGACGGGGAGATCCAGATCGAAGGTCTTGATGCACCTGTTGACATCTACCGCGATTCGATGGGCATCCCACATATTTATGCTAGCACACGACACGACCTGTTCTTCGCGCAGGGCTACGTCCACGCGCAGGATCGCTTCTGGCAGATGGACGCGTGGCGTCATATCGGCTCAGGCACACTTTCTGAAATGTTCGGCGACGGCCAGGTGGAAACCGACACCTTCCTGCGCACACTTGGCTGGCGGCAAACCGCCGAAACCGAATACGTGCAACTCGACCCTACAACCAAAGCGATCCTTGATTCATACACGGCAGGTGTAAATGCCTATCTCAAAGATCATGACACAACCGCATTAAGCCTCGAATATGCCATCCTCGGCCTGCTCAGCCCTGATTACAAAATCGAACCGTGGACACCGGTCAACAGCCTCACCTGGGGCAAAGCCATGGCATGGGATCTGCGCGGCAACATGGGCGAAGAGATCGAGCGGGCAGTTTTACTAAAAACACTCACACACAAACAAGTCAACGAGCTATTTCCTCCTTATCCTGAAGACCATCCCATCATCGTCAACAAAATTGGAGATGGAACCTCCGCTAAAGCACCAGCCCAGGCATCATCATTCGACATCCCCGATGAAACTCTCACAGTGCTTCAGCATAACACTTCACTTCTGGACCTCGCGCTTGGTCCGCAAGGCGATGGAATTGGTTCCAATTCCTGGGCAGTTTCAGGAAAACTTACCTCAACAGGCATGCCCATCCTTGCCAATGACCCGCATCTTGGGATACAAATGCCATCTATCTGGTATCAGGCACATTTGGAATGTAAGCCTTTAAGCGATGCATGTCCGTTCAATGTGGGAGGCTTCTCGTTTGCCGGCGTGCCCGGTATCATCATCGGGCATAACGATCATATTGCATGGGGCTTTACGAATGTGGGACCCGACGGCATGGACTTGTACATCGAACGCGTCAACCCGGAAAACCCGAATCAATACGAGGTCAACGGCCAATGGGTTGACTTTGAAACGCGTACAGAGACCATCAACGTGGTTGGCGGCGACCCGGTTGAGATCACCATCAAATCAACAAGACATGGTCCCGTCGTCTCCGAATCCTATGGGCCGTTGAAAAACAAAGGCGAGCCGGACGATAAAGAGTTCGTACCGTTCAAAGACCGTACCGGTATCAGCCTTCCCAATCAATACGTAATCGCCCTCAAGTGGACAGCCCTGACTCCTTCCACTCCCTTCCAGGCAATTTGGGGATTCAATCAGGCTCAAAATTGGAACGAATTCCGTGAGGCTACCCGCGAATTTCATGTCCCGGCCCAGAATCTGGTCTATGCAGATGTGGATGGCAACATCGGTTATCAAATGCCGGGCGATATTCCCATACGGAAAAACGGCGACGGCACGCTTCCCGTCCCCGGCTGGACGGATGAGTATGAATGGACCGGCTATATCCCATTCGAGGAGTTGCCCTACACATTCAATCCTGCTGAAGGCTACATCGTCACCGCAAACAACCAGGTCCCGCCGCGTGATTACCCTCAGTTGATTACCTACGATTGGGACTACGGCTTCCGCTCGCAACGCATCAACGATTTGATCAATAATGCTCCCGGCAAAATTGACATTGCCTACATCCAGTCCATGCAGGGCGATTCATTCGATGCGAACGCGCCATTGTACATTCCTGTACTCCTCAATATGCAGGGTCTATCTGAAGAACATATCAACCTGCTCAAGGATTGGGATTATCAAGACCGTGCGGATTCTTCAGCGGCCGCAATATTCAACGCCTTCTGGCGTCACCTGCTTCAAAACACCTTCAATGACGATATGCCGGAAGAACGTTACTTTCCGGATGGCGGCTCACGCTGGAATGAGATCATGCGTCACATTGACACGGACAGCCCATGGTGGGATGACAAATCCACACTGGAGGTTGTGGAAACGCGCGCGGATATCATCAAAAAATCCTTCGAACAGGGCGTGGAGGAGCTTGAAGATATCTTCGGTAAGGACACATCCAAATGGAACTGGGGTGATATGCACGCGTCCACGTTCAGGAATGGCACACTGGGAGAATCCGGCGTCGGTCTGATCGAAGCGTTGTTCAATCGTGGACCGTACCCGACCAGCGGTGGTGAA
>DATIUT010000377.1:0-11031 GCA_035466615.1 Anaerolineales bacterium
CATTTCTAATCTACCTTTCCAAAGCCGCCTGGGCGCAAAAACTTGTAACTAGTTGGAGTTTTGCCTGGCGTGCGGCATCCAGATTCATTGCGGGGGAAAAACCAGAAGATGCTATTCGAGTGGTTCGTGAATTGAATGCAAAGGGCATTAACGCCACACTCGACCATTTGGGGGAACACACTTCCACTGCCGAAGAGGCATACAAGGCTACGGATGACATCCTGGCTATTTTGAATGAAATTGATAAGGCGGGGGTTAAAGCAAATGTTTCGATCAAGCTGACGCAGATCGGCATGGGATTGGACGAGGAGATCTGCCGGCAAAACCTGGTACGCATTCTCGAACAGGCAAAAAGGCACGGCAACTTTGTGCGTATTGACATCGAGGATACCCCCTATACAGATGTGACGATTTCGATCTATAAGTCTGTGCTGGAGCGCGGCTTTACCACGCGACAGGTTGGCATGGCAGTTCAAGCCTATCTGTATCGTGCCGAAGCCGATACGCGCAGTCTGCTCGAGATGGGGACGCGCTTTCGCCTCGTCAAGGGCGCGTACATGGAACCTCCCGATAAGGCTTACCCGAAAAAGGCGGATACTGATGCAAATTTCGATCTGCTGGCTAAAATACTGATTGATGCCGCGCTCAAGATCGAATCCACTGCGTTCAGTGCAGACGGCCGCACGCCCCCCATCCCTGCCATTGGTTCGCATGACGAGAAGCGTATTACCTTTGCCAAACAATATGCTGAAAAAGTCGGTCTGCCGAAGGAAGCCATTGAATTTCAAATGCTCTATGGGATTCGCCGCGACTTGCAGGAGCAGCTTGTGAAAGAGGGATATCCGGTCCGCGTGTATGTTCCCTTCGGCACGCACTGGTATCCATACTATATGCGCCGCCTCGCGGAAAAACCTGCGAACGTCTGGTTCTTTATATCCAATTTCTTCCGCAAATGATCCTCCGCGCTCTTGAAGTCGTAGCGGGCGGGTCTTAGACCCGCCCGCTACGTTTATAATAGACCCATGTCTCCACTCGCCCTCGTCACCGGCGCGGCACACAGACTTGGGAAAGCCTTCGCTTTAACTCTCGCACGCCTGGGGTATGATATCGCCCTCCATTATCATTCCTCGGAAGACGCCGCGCTTCAGACTCAATCTGAGATCGAATCCATCTCGAAGCGCGTTACCTTAATCCGAGCCGACCTGACCGACCCCGCACAAATCAAATCACTCGTATCGAATATCGAACATCTTGATGTCCTCGTCAACTCTGCCGCGTTCATGCCCAGCGGAAACGTTGATGCACTTTCCCTGGAAAACTGGGACACATCCCTCGATCTGAATCTCCGCGCTCCATTTCTCCTTGCACAGGAGTGCGCAAAAAAAATGACCCGTGGCGGACTCATCGTCAACATCACGGACGTGGGCGCGCAGAAAGCATGGAGTCGTTACCCATCCTACACGGTTAGCAAAGCCGCATTGGAATCGCTCACCAAAATATTAGCCCGCGCCCTCGCGCCGAAGATTCGCGTCAACGCCATTGCCCCGGGCCTTGTCTTGCAATCGGACATTATCCCTGCCGAAGAGTGGGAGCGGCTGATTGGACGGATTCCGCTCAAACGTCCCGCGCGAACCGAAGAGGTCACATCCGCCCTCGAATTTTTGTTACACAATGAATATGTCACTGGGCAAACCATTGTTGTGGATGGGGGTTATTCTCTAATATAGCACCGTAGAGGGACGAGGTTTCCTCGCCCTTTATCCATAAGGAGAAAACCATGTCCGAACTCAATGACCTTGCAAACAAACTCAGATCCGAAGGCGAAAAGTTTTTTACCCTCTTTGCAGGCCTGACCGACGAACAATGGCAACTGGAGGTGTACACTGAAGGCGAAACATGGACGATCCGTAACGTGCTCTCACACTTCGTCACCTCCGAGCGAGGGCTGGTCAAACTCTTCGAGCGCATTCGCGTGAGCGGCGAAGGTGCGGCGGAGGATTTTTCGATTGACCGCTACAATGCCGCCCAACAACAAAAGACAAAGGATCTGTCACCGCAGGATTTACTGGAACAGTACAAGGCCATCCGCTCTGATTCTGTTGCATGGACCTTGTCATTGGATGAATCCGATTTGGAAAAGCAGGGACGACATCCGTTTCTCGGCATGACGACCCTGCGCGAAATGATCAAAATGCTGTACCTGCACAACCAGACCCATTATCGCGACATGAAAAAAGTATTGAAATAATTGTCATTGCGGGACCTGACGAAGTGATCCCTATTGCAGATTGGAAATTGCTTCGGACGGAAGTGCACCGCCCTCGCAATGTCAGTAAAGGTTATTATGAATCTTTCTCCCTTCAAACTCGAACGCTACTTTGCCAGATATGAATTCAGCACTGAATACCTGCTCTGTTCCTCGGACTGTGAAGCCATGTCCGTTGCGGACCTGCTTGCACTTGAAGAAGGCGCGGCAGAGAAATTTCAAAACGTCTGGCTGGGGTACACCGAATCGCTGGGAAGCCCTGCCCTGCGAAAAGCGGTCTCCAAAATCTACAAAACAATTCAGCCCGAAGAGATTTTGGTCCACACCGGCGCGGAAGAGGCGATCCTCCTCTTCATGCAGGTCGTATTGAAACAGGGCGACCATGTCATTGTTCATGTCCCGTGTTATCAGTCATTGACCGAAATTGCAAAAGGCATTGGCTGTGACGTAAGTCCCTGGCTGGCGCGTGAAGAAAACAACTGGGCATTGGACCTGGATGAATTGAAACGCCTCGTCCGCCCGAACACCAAAGTCATCGTTGTCAACACACCTCACAACCCGACCGGCTATCTTATGTCCCGCACGGACTTTGAATCCGTGAATCGATTTGCACAGGAGAACAATCTGCTTTTGTTCTTCGACGAAGTCTATCGGGAATCCGAATACGACCCTTCCGTGCGTCTTCCTGCCGTTTGTGACATGGGTGAACATGCCGTGTCATTGGGTGTCACCTCCAAGACCTACGGACTTGCCGGTCTTCGTATCGGATGGATCGCCACGAAGAATAAAAAAATCTACGATAGCATGGCATGGCTCAAGGATTACACCACCATCTGCAACTCCGCTCCCAGCGAATTCCTCGCCGAAGTTGCCATGCGGAACAGAGGTAAACTCGCCGAACGCAATCTTGGTATCATCAAAAATAACCTCGAAGTCATGGACGATTTCTTCGCCCGCCACGCCGATTTATTCTCATGGATTCGCCCGCAAGCAGGTTCGATGGGATTCCCAAAACTGCTGAAAGGCGATATTGAAGACTTCTGTGATAAGGTTGTCCGTGAAGTAGGCGTCCTGCTCCTGCCAGGGACGATGTATGATGATACAGGTAACCACTTCCGTGTTGGGCTGGGACGGAAGAATTTGCCACAGGCGGTTGAGAGAGTGGAAGAATATCTTTCTTCTTTCTTCTCTCAGCTTTCATAATTCATCCTTCATTCCTTTTCGAAATTCGGAAATCGTAAATTGCTAAAACTCATCCGCCCCCTCCATCTCCTCCTCGCCGCATTGACCTATTCCCTCGGTGCAAGCATCGCCGACTATCTCGGCGAGACATTTCATGCTGGTCCTTTCTGGCTTGGGCTTGTTGGTGTCCTCCTCGCCCAATTGAGCATGTCCCTGCTTCCTGAGATCTTCCGCCTCGACGCCGAACCGCTTGCCGAAAACGAAACACGTTCCGAACGGCAGACATTGCACAACAATCTGTTGTATATCTCTATCGCGTCCCTTACCTCCCTTGCACTCATCTTCTACTCGCTATTTGCCAGAGACCAACTCCCAATTTCCTCCTTCTTCTTTCTCGTGTTGTCTCTTGCAATCATCCTGATCTATTCCATCCCGCCATTCAGGCTTATCAACCGCGGCTTCGGTGAACTTCTCCTTGCCGTTCATCTCACATACATCTTTCCATCTATTGCATTCGTCCTACAATCAGGAGACCTTCACCGTTTTCTCGCGATCACCATCCCACTGACCTTTCTCGCTTTTGCCTACTTCATCATAATGAATTTCCAGTCCTTCGCACAAGACCAAAAATTCAGGCGCGTCACCTTTCTCACTCGTCTTGGTTGGGAGCGTACCGTCCCGCTCCATCATATCTTCGTCATCTTCGCCTACATCTTTTTCCTCGCCATGCCTGCCTTTGGTCTCACGTTATCCCTGCTCTGGCCCGCCTTCCTCACACTTCCCTTCGCTCTTTATCAAATCATCCAACTCCGCAACATCTCCCTCGGCTTGCCTCCCAACTGGACCATCCTCATCGCGACCGCCCTCGCCGTCTTCGGATTAACCACCTATTTCCTGACCTTCACCTTCTGGATTCGATGACCTGCCACTTGGAACTTGACACCTGAGACTTGTCCATGCCTGAATTTCTGACCCTTCTCCCTCCAGACGAATCCCGCGCCCTCCTCCTCTCGCACCTTTCCCAGCCGTTACCCGCCTCCGAATCTATAGACGCGATCTCATCCTTGAATCGGACTCTCTCCGAAGATATCCTCGCACCGCATCCTTTACCCGATTTCCAGCGTACCACCGTGGATGGTTACGCTGTCCGTGCCAGTGATACACACGGAGCATCCGACTCACTGCCCGCATATTTGACTCTCATCGGCGAAGTCCCCATGGGGAATGCACCCTCCTTTGAGATCACACAAGGGCAATGTGCGTTGATCCATACGGGTGGCATGTTACCCAAAGGCGCGGACGCGGTTGTCATGTCGGAATACACACAAACGGCTCACGAAAACGAAGTCGAAATTTCCCGCGCGGTTGCCGATGGCGAGAATGTCATCCGTATTGGTGAAGATGTTGCACAAGGACAACTCGTCCTTCCCAAAGGGACTCTCATCCGCCCAGCCGAGATTGGCGGCTTGATGGCGTTGGGAATTACCAAAGTCAGCGCGGCAAAAAGGATTCGTGTAGGACTGATCTCCACTGGCGACGAAGTGATAGATCCGAGTCGATCACCAGGACCAGGTCAGGTGCGTGATATCAACTCATACACTCTAGGCGCGCTCGTCGAAAAAAGCGGGGGAGTTGCAGTACGCTATGGAATCATCAGTGACCAGTTTGAGGTGTTGAAAGAGGCGGCGGCAAAGGCACTATCCGAATGTGACGCTATCATCATCACCGCAGGCTCCTCCGCCTCCACAAGAGACATGACCGCCGATGTCGTCCGCTCATTGGGCGCACCCGGTGTTCTCGTCCACGGAATCAACACCCGCCCCGGCAAACCGACGATTTTGGGAGTATGTAACGGCAAGGCGGTGATCGGTCTGCCGGGCAATCCCGTCAGTGCGTTGGTGAACGGATATTTGTTCGTTGTGCCGGTGATTGAAAAGCTATTGGGCGCGCTCCCCATGCCCAAGGCAACGGTCCAAGCAAGGCTAACCGTCAATCTCCCATCGCAAGCAGGAAGGGAGGACTGGTGGCCCGTGAAGCTGGTCGAAAATCGCAAATCCAAAATCATAAATTACGAAGCCAACCCCATCTTCGGCAAATCCAATCTTATTTTCACCCTTGCCTCTGCCGATGGACTCTTGCGGATTCACCCTGACGCCACAGGCTTGAGCGCGGGTGAAATAGTGGAAGTGATGTTGGTTTAATACCTGCACTCAAGTTCCCACCTTCTATCATCTGTTGTATCGCAGAGAACCCCACAAAAAATTCCGCCTCTTGACAGTCCAAAACAGGAAATTTATGGCTGCCTTTCGCCGAATGCGACAGCCTGAATTACTATCGTTTTTGCAATGGTGGGTTGAAGGGGTTTTATACTAAAATTGTTCCACATTGGAACCCCTGCGAAAATTCGGGAGTACCGAAACGAATGGGTTAGAACCCCTCCAGCCACAAAGCTCGCAGAATCTGCGGAGAAATATAAAACTTGCCGTGCTCTTTGTGCACTCTGTGGCGGAATTTTTCATGGATGATTTATGAATTTTGAGTATACGCCTTACAGTCTGCTATTGATTGCCACCGCACTTGCTTCGATGTGGGCCGTCTTTCACGTGTGGCCCCGAAGAGAATCCAGGAACGCGCTCGTGCTTATCATCATGGGGGTGGCGGCCGCAATCTGGTCTGCGGGATATGCCCTTGAAATTGCGGGAGCGGATCTTTCCACAAAAGTATTCTGGGGGAAGATTCAATACTTTGGGATCGTGCTGATCCCGGGCGCGTGGCTGTTTTTTGCGGTTTCCCATGCCAATCCATCATTCGCATGGACGCCCGGTAAGATTTGGGCGCTCTCCATTATGCCAGCCATCACCCTCCTGCTTGCATCGACCACCGAAATGCACGGTCTGGTTTGGAAGGAATATGGCATCTTCCGTGAGGGAGGGTTTTCAGCCCTTGAAATCGTTCATGGAATGTGGTTTTGGGTGTTTTGGGCATATTCCCAGTTGTTGATTTTGGCTGGCACGTTGATTACGATCCGCGTGCTGGTGCGAACACGCGGCGCGTTTCGAGGGCAGGCGGTGGCTTTACTGCTCGCAGTTCTGGCTCCATGGATCGGCAATATCCTGTATATTTCGCATTTGAATCCCTTCCCCAGATTGGACCTGACCCCCTTCTCGTTCGCATTCAGTGTTGTGGCGATAGTGTGGGCAATCTATGGCTTTCGTCTCATGGATATTGCGCCTGTTGCACGCGATCTGATCCTGGACGGCATGAGCGACGGGATGATCGTGTTGGATTTATCGAATCGCGTTGTTGATATTAATAAGGCGGCATGCCGTCTCATCGGCCTTTCTGAGTCATATGCCATCGGAAAACGAATTGAGGAGTTGTCACGGACATGGTCTCATGTTCTCGAACAATTCGGCGACGCGACGGAGGCGAAGGGGAAAGTATTCATTGGGAGCGGGGAAGCCAAACGCCGGTATGAAATTGGAGGCGTGCCATTAAAAAACCGCCAGGGGTTTGCCCTTGGGCGGGTTATTACCATGCACGAGATTGCCTCCCCTCCTGCTTCCGCATCGGAATCTGACTTTGCACTTGCTGAACCGAGCGCCCAGCCGACGGCTGGCACGTATACCCAGCCTGTTGTGGAACGTAGGCAGTATTCAAATCCCATGCTGGACTGGATTGTCGACTTCTTCATTGTGCCGCCCCAAACGGACATGAAGACCCAACCCGGAGAAAACCTCGGCTGGTATCGGGCGCGCGAGCGCGCCCTGACCACCATTGCAAGGATTGTGGCTTTGCTGGGTGGCGCGGTCTTTTTGCTCAACGTCTTATACACCACCGAGGATATTTCTACGCCTTTAATTCTGGCGTATGGGTTGGTTTTTGCCCTGGTGTGGTATGTTGGTTTGGTGCGAAGTGCCGGTTATCGACTTCGAATGACCATGTTACTTGCCGCGCTGTATTTCCTTGCGTTGGCTAAGGTAATAAATTATGGTTATGTTGCAGGAAGTTTCACGTTCTTTATGACATTTTTTGCCGCAACGGCGGTGTTGAGCAGTCCGCGCGGGTCTATGATCGCGTTTTTCTTTGGCCTGACCACCCTGGGCGTGTTTGGCTGGTTAATCGGCGGGGAGATCATCACCCCACTTGTCAGCGTTGGTTATGCAAATCCTGCGTTGATTACCCTGAAATCTGGCGTTATCAGCCTGTCGGAGTTTTTCGTCAATGCCTCGGTGATTATTGCGTCCGGCACCTTCCTGGTGAAGGACTTGAATCGTGCCTGGCAGATCGAAGCACAATCCTTAAATCTCGTGCAACAGGAACGTGACCTGCTCGAACAGCGCGTGAAGGAACGCACCCGCGATCTGGTGGTGGCGCGCGATCAATCCGAGAAGAACGCACGCGAATTGAGAAAATATTATCTTGCAATCGAGCAAAGCGGCAACTCGATTATTATCACCGACGCGAATGGTGTGATCGAATACGTAAACCCCAGTTTTGTCGCACTCACTGGGTATGCGCCCGAGGAGGCGATTGGGCGGACATCGCGCATCCTCAAATCCGGTGAGCACGAGCGGTTGTTTTACGAAGATATGTGGAAGACCATCTCCTCCGGCAGGGTTTGGTACGGGAAACTCCACAACAGGCGAAAAGACGGCTCGTTGTATTGGGAATCAGCCACGATTACGCCTGTTCAAAATCGTCTGGGCGAGGTTGTGAACTATATCGCCATTAAAGAAGATATCACGGACCAGAAATACCTTCAGGATCAACTTACCCAGCAAAATAATTATCTTTCCATCCTGCATCAGGTCACACTGGACCTTCTGCATCGCCGCGACATCAAAAGCCTTTTAAAAGTGATTGTGGATTACGCGGCCATTTTGATGGATGCTCCGTTCGGCGAACTTATGCTTGAAGAAAACGGCATATTGGTTGTACAGGCTTTTACGAGCGACCAGTTCTACCAGCAGGGCGAACGTGTTGCGCGCGAAGAGGCAAGGCTTTCATGGCAGGCGTTCGATACGCAACAACCCGTCGTTTTGGAGGATTACTCCACATGGGAGAATCGCCTTTCAGTCTATGGGGATGATTTGTATGCGTGCACCGCACTACCGATCATGGCGGGTGATCACTGTTTGGGCGTGTTAGAGGTGGGGCGTTCGCAGAAAGGCTATACCTTCACCGCCGAACAGGTTCAGACCGGCATCCTGTTTTCGCGCCTGGTCGCGCTTGTATTGGACAATGCGAATCTTTACGCTTCAGCGAAAAAGGAAATTGCCGAGCGGGAACGTCTCGAAGAAGTCTTGATGAATCAAAACCACTACCTGGGCATTTTGCAAAAGATCATGTTTACCCTTTTGCAAAGTGCGGACGAGACGTCCCTGTTGAACGATATCGTGGAACAGGCGGTGGACATCTTGAATGCGACTTATGGATATATCTATATTTCCGAGGGAGACGATCTTGTATTGCAAGCCGCGACTGCCGAATTCGCATCCATGATTGGAGCGCGCGAGAATAAAAATGGGGAGGGCATTTTGGGGAGAATATGGCAAACCATGCGGATTTTGACGGTGGACGACTACGGCGAGTGGGCGGAACGCGATCCAGCCTATTCGAAGTGGGAACTGCATGCCCTGGTGGGTACTGCGCTCATTGGGCGCAACGGTCCTTTTGGAGCGTTGATTGTCGCCCGCGCGCGCGAGAATGCGCTCCCATTCACCCCGCAGGAAATCGACGTATTTGGGCAATTTGCCGCGCTGGCTTCGCTGGTATTGGACAATTCCCAACTCTATGAACAATCCCAGCGCGAGCTTGCCGAACGCCAGCGGACGGAGGTTTTGCTGCGGGAAAGTGAAGCGCGCTTCCGTCAGATCGTGGAAAATGCCGGGGATATCATCTACCGCGCCGACCCCAAGGGAAACCTGATCTATGTCAACCCCACGGCGCTTGCCATCATGGGATATCAAAACGAAGATGAGGTGCTGGGCAAAAATTATCTGGATGTGACGATTCCTGAATGGCGCCAGAAACTTAAACGCTTTTACAGAAGCCAGTTCCTGTCCGGTGAGACAAGTTCTTACTTTGAATTCCCTGCTGTGACCGCTCATGGTGAAATCATCTGGCTGGGGCAAAACGTACAAATCATCAAGGAGGAAGGCGAGATCGTCGGTTTTCAGGCTGTTGCGCGTGATATTACCAAACTCAAACAGATGCAGGAGGCCCTGGCCGTCTCGCGCGACCAGGCATTGGATGCCAGCCGCTTCAAGAGTCAATTGCTCTCCAGGGTCAGCCATGAGCTCCGCACGCCATTAAGCGGAATTTTGGGATACGCTGAATTGCTCGAGTATAAAGCGTTCGGCGCCTTGAACGAGGGCCAGCAGAACGCCGTTACGAACATCATTGAGGGCACGAATTATCTCACCAGCATTGTCAACGACCTGCTGGACGAGGCGCAGATCCAGTCCAAATCCATCAGCCTGCATTATGAACATTTCAAGCCGGCGCGACTGCTTGAAAACATAAAGACATCCATATCTGTTCTTGCAAACAGAAAAGGGTTGCAATTCCGCGCTGAACTTGCGCCGGACCTGCCGGACGAACTGTACGGCGATTTCAACCGTCTGCAACAGATCATTATTAATCTGGCGGGCAACGCCGTCAAGTTCACAAAAGAAGGGGAAGTGCGGGTCAATATCCATCGCGCCCAACCTGCACACTGGTCCATTGAGGTGTGCGATACCGGGGCGGGTATTCCGCTGACGGAACGCGAGACCATCTTTGAACCCTTCCGCCAGGTCAACAACGCCATTACCCGCGAGAATCGCGGATCGGGCTTGGGATTGGCGATTACAAAACAATTAATAGAATTGATGGGCGGGCGTATCGCCCTTGAAAGCGAAGTTGGAAAGGGCAGTACATTTACTGTTACTTTGCCGATTAATACCGCTCCCGAAAATTAACCCTTATCGGCAAATTTCGACCACGCGATTTCTGGCCATAGCATAGACATTGGTGGCGACAAACACCAATCGTCTCGTGACGCGCCGGAACCAGTTTTTGCCGTCTCTGACCCTTCTCTTCCCTTTGCATTGGTCTTTAAGGTAGAATACCCGTACCCAATGCCTTGTTTTGATTCGGTGAATTGATGTTATCTAACATGGCTGAAACTGGATAAATCAATAAAACACAAGGATGCAACCATGACAAAACCACTTGCTTTCATTATTGAAGACGATCCCCACCTCAGCCAGATTTTTGGGCTTACATTGGGCGAATCATTTACGACCGAAGTAATTACTGATGGAACCCAGGCACTGGAACAACTCTCGAAGACCGTCCCTGTTCTGATCGTCCTGGATATAAACCTGCCGGGTGCATCGGGAGCGCAAATCCTCAAGTCGATCCGGGCCGACTCGCGTTTTGACGCCACCCGCGTCATCATTGCCACGGCAAGCCCCCGCCAGGCGGATGAACTTCAGGACATGGCGGATATCATCCTATTGAAGCCCATCAGCACCGCACAATTACGTGAACTTGCTTCGCGTTTAAGCTTGTAAACGCGGACGAACATTGCGCAA
>DATIUT010000378.1:0-17625 GCA_035466615.1 Anaerolineales bacterium
AAAGCGGTGATCAGCAACCTGAAACGCTTGAAGCGAACCCGTATGACGGTCACAGCCGGACCCTCCTTCACCCTTCCGCCGCTTCCAAAGGAAAATCGCGATGAGGCTTTGAAACAATATACCGACGAGATCATGTGTCACATCGCGGCGCTGTTGCCGGAGAAGTATCGCGGGGTGTATGAGGAGCATCCAAGGTTGAAAGAATTACTCGAACAAGAAAAGAGGTTGACAAATGTCCAAAATCACTCCCCCAACACTCGAACAATGGAAAAGACTTTATGAACTGATGGCGCAGATCAAGGAGCTTGCGCCAGGGGAGTGGATGGAAGAGAGCGATATCTTCGGCGTCCAGATACCCAAGGCTGATGAGGTGGGTTTTGTCAGTGTGATGGGAATGCTGGGCGAGCATTTGGCCGTTGCTGTATATCAGGGTGCAAAGGGATTGGGCGGATTCTGGGAAATGCATTCAGCGGGGCACAAACTCACACCCGAATTTGTCCTGCAAATACCGCAATTGCAGGCCTCCTTTGAAGACCGCGAGTTGATCTCCAAAGAGGATCGAGAGGTGATGAAAAAATTGGGTCTCAAATATCGCGGCGCAAAAGCCTGGCCTCAATTCCGCAGTTATCGTCCCGGTTGCTTTCCCTGGCTTATCGAAAAGGACGAGGCAAGGATGCTCATATGTGCGCTGGAACAACTATTGGAAATCGCGCCGCGCTTCCGGGAAGATCCAAATCTTTTCACCCCAACAACCGCCAATCACGATTATCTTGTGCGCGTGGATAACAACAGCAGGTGGGAAGACAGCATAAAGCACATCGAATTCCGCGAGGAAAAGACAATCAATCTCCTCATGAACGATGAAGCGTTGGAACATCTCCGTACATTGATGCCGGGCAGATTAACGATTGAAATCGATCTGTACATGTTGAGCGAACCTGTTCAGGAAAAACCAAAGGAAAGACCATTCTTCCCATTCATGCTCATGCTGGCAGACCACGAAAGCGGCATGATATTGGGAGTTGACATGCTTACTCCCCTGCCATCTCTTGAAGAAATGTGGTCTGAAGTTCCTGCGATCGTTGTGGAGAAACTGGCGGACAATCTTCCCCCCAAGGAAATTCATGTAAAAGACGATATGCTCCATCTTCTCCTGCAACCCGTTGCACAGGAAGTGGGCTTCAATCTTAAAAAACAATCCCGCCTGAAACAGATTGACTACGCAAAGAGAGAATTACAAAAATTCACAAATGCAATGCACTTTTAACAAAAGTGCAGCCCAAGACTTGAGAAAGAAGCCGGAAGTGTTCTTGATTCCGGCTCCTTCATTAGATCACCATTCCCTCCCCCCTCTTCAAGAACTGACCCATCCCCCTTCTGCCTTTCCATTCATTGCCATCCACGATCATCCGTCCGCGCAGGAACACTTTTTCGGGATACCCCACCAATTCCCAGCCTTCATACAGATTATAGTCCGTGCGTTGATGCGAATGTGCCACACCATACGTTACGCGCTTTTCCGGATCCCAAATCACAACGTCAGCATCGGAGCCGGGTAACAATGTTCCCTTGCGCGGATACAAACCGAATATCTTTGCAGGGTTTGTACACATATACGCCACAAATTGATTCGCAGTGATCCTTCCCGCTCGCACACCATACGTCCACAACACAGGCATTCGATCCTGAATACCCGGCAGGCCATTGGGAATCTTTGTGAAATCGTCCCTGCCCAACTCTTTACCGGGGATGGCAATCTCGCTTCCTTCATAGACGATTGATCGGGTCCCGTCAAAATAGAATGGGCAATGGTCCGTGCCTATCGTCTGCAAGATCCCCTCTGACAGCCCCTCCCACAAACGGGCGTTATCCTCCCTTGTACGCATCGGCGGGGAACAGATCCATTTCGCACCATCGGGTTTTCGCAAATCATCGAACGTGAAAAACAAATACTGCGGACACGTCTCCCCCATCACCTTGACGCCGTGTCTGCGGGCATACTTCAACATGTCCACCTCACCGCCCGCATTCATGTGAACGATATAGACCGGCGCATCCGCACTGGACGCCATGCCTGCCATCCGCAAAACAGTCTCGACCGCACCCCAGGCCGGTCTCGTCAACGCGTGCCACTCAGGAGTTGTATGCCCGGCCGCAAGCGCCTGCCCTGTCAGTGTCTCAATCACGTCACCGTTCTCACAATGTGCCATGACCAGCATGTCATTATCCCTGGCAATTTGCAAGGCTTTGAAGATATTGCCATCGCTAATGCGGAGGCGTCCGTTGTAGGCAGTGAATACCTTGAGCGTTGTGATTCCCATCTCACGCAGGGACGGGATCTCTTTGGCAACCTTCTCGTTGAATCGAGTCAGGTTCATATGGAAGGAATAATCAATCGCGGCTTTCTCTGCCATCTTCATCCAGACATCGACAGAATATTGAAAGCCTCTGTCCTCGAGAACTACAAAGTCCATAACAGTTGTCGTCCCACCAAACGCCGCGGCTTTGTGACCGGTGTAATGGTCATCGGAGGAAACCGTGCCAAACATGGGCAAATCCAAATGCACATGAGGGTCGATCCCGCCGGGCATGATGAGCCTGCCACTTGCATCTATGATGCCGGCGCCTGGATGTTGAAGGTTTTTTCCAATTTGGGAGATGATTTCATTTTCAATGAGCATGTCTGCCTGGAAGGTTTCAGATGCCGTGACCAGTGTTCCGTTCTTAATCAAAATCGCCATTGGGTCGCTCCTTTGCATCATATGGCCCCTGTATTTCTTTTATCCCCAGCAACGCGATCAGCACCTCAGGCGGGATGTCCGCTTCCGGGAGGTCGGTTTTGTAGAGTTGTTCGTTTTCAGCCCGTTCGCGCAGGGAGTGCCAGAGAAGTTGACGTTCGTCGCCATCTACGACAAGATCGTTCAGAGATTTGGCTTTCAACAAATATTCCCCCGTTGTGTATAGGAAGGTCAATCGTTTCCATTTGTCGGGTTTTATCGGTTCTTTTAGTTTCTCCAGTGTGTCAATTTGGATCTTATAATATTCCTCTTTTGCACGCGGATGATTCGTCTCATCTTTGAGCAGTTCGCTGCGTGTTGTAAGTTCGTGTCCTTTGACTTGGGCAATGTATTCGATCTGTCCGCCACGGTCTCCGAAGACGGAGGGTTGGTAAAAAGCCAGATAGTCCACCGCGACAACTTTGGGGGCGGTGCGAAGCGGGATTCGGTACCATCCGAGAAGCCGCGCGATTTCCAAATCTCTGGGAGTTGGGAGGAGGCAGACTAGTATCAGTGATGCTGGTAACAACATGCAGATAATTATACGTCAGCTCCACAGATTGTTTGCCCGCACCATCAGTAGACCATGAACCGTTGATTGATTTTTCAGGGCTTTTACCGTATAGTATTGGTGCGACAGGAATTACCCGGGAGGCTCAAAGACATGGACAAACCCACACATCGGCGGGGAAAAGGTCTGCGTGCCAATCGTGGACAATATGAAGCCATCAACCCATCGGTCTTTTCAGTGGATATTCTTTTTTGTTGCCTGTTTCTAACTTGGAACGGTTTCCCTGCGCTCGATCCTTGTCGACCAAGACCACCCGGAGTTTCTTTCAATACAAAAAGAAAGGAATAACCAATGAACACCAAATCTGCTCAACGCGTCTACTATATCGACTGGCTGAGGGTGTTCGCCATCCTCTCCGTCTTCGTCTACCACTCGACGCGCTTCTTCGATCCCTGGTTTTGGCACGTCAAGAATCCGACCACATATAACTCGGTTGCGGCTCTCCAGGGGTTCATGGAAATCTGGATGATGCCGTTCATCTTCCTCATCTCAGGCGCGAGCATTTTCTACGCCATGAACAAGGGCGGGGCAGGCACGTTCTTCAAAGATAAAGCCCTACGCCTCTTCGTTCCTCTCTTGGTGGCAGTGTTCACCTACGCCCCTTTGCAGGTCTACCTCGAACGCATCACGCACGGCCAGTTCAGCGGCTCGTTCTTCGCCTTCCTGCCGCACTATTTCGAGGGCGTGTACATGGGAGACGGCAGTGCAGGCAACTTCGCCTTCGTCGGCATGCACATGTGGTACGTGTTTATCCTGCTCCTGTACTGTCTAATGTTTTACCCTCTCTTCCGATGGTGGAAGGGAAGCGGACACCGCGTGCTGGAAATTATCGGCAACCTCCTCGCCTCTCCCTGGACGATGTGGCTGGTTCCGGCTTTCCCGATCCTGACTCTGCATCTTTTCGTCAGTGACACTGACTGGGAGTTTGGCTCGGGCGGCTGGCCCTTCCTCTACTACATCTTCTTCCTGCTGTACGGATTTGTGATTGCTTCCAACGAACGCCTGCAAGCCAACATCAAACGAATGCGCTGGTTCAACCTGGCGCTGGGCGTGCTTTTCTCCGCCGCCTTCATCGTCCTCAAAGCAAATCCCGCCCTAGCAGAATTGGAAGATGCGCTGGGCGATCTCTTCTGGATCTTGAGCGCGTGCAGCCTGCTCCCGACCTTCCTCGGCTTCGGGATGCAACACCTGACCTCCAACACGCCATTCCTCAAATACGCATCCGAGGCGGTGATGGGCTTCTACATTTTGCACCAGACCGTGTTGTTGGTCATCGGTTACTTCGTCGTGCAGTGGGCGATCCCCGGTCTGGCAAAGTGGGCGATCATCTTCGTCAGTTCATTCGTCATCATCATGGCAATCTACGAGTACCTCGTGCGCCGCGTCAACATATCGCGTTTCCTGTTCGGGATGAAACCAAGGCCAAAGTCTGCCACTCTGACCGTCAAAAAAGCAGCGCTGGCGCAAAAGTAAACCCTTTGGAGAGCAAATTTAACACAGAAGGCTGACGGAAAATCCGCCAGCCTTTTTGCTCATTAAAGGTGAAAGTCGGTTAGTTTTACACCAATCCCACTTCCTTGTTGAACTCGACGATCAACTCATCAATTTCATCTGCCTGCTTTTGGACATCGGTCCAATAATTGGGTTGATACCACTGTTGCTGAATCTCTTCGTAGGTGCGCCCCTGTTGCTCGACCCAGGTGTAGTATTTAAGGTTGTGCACACGGCGGCGGTCGGTGTAGCGGAGTTCGAGCATATTGTCCGTGGATTCGCCATGCAGGTAGCGGGCAAAGTCTGCGGCAGCATCACGCTCAGTGTATTGACCATATTCCTGGTGCATCTCATGAATGCGCGAGCGATATAGATCCATCGAGTCGGTCAGGACAGTGAGCATGATGTCGTTCTCGTTCATCTCGTAGTATTTGGCGGCTTTGATGCAGGATAGAACATTTGAGATGCCTGAGAAGCCAAGCAGGTCAAGTTGATTGACTATCGCTTCAGGTACGCCTTTTTCGACAAGATACGCGCGTCCGTTCTCTTCGTTGAACAAACGCGAAATATTTACAACCGCGTTATCGTCAATCGCAACGACAACATCCGTATTCTTCGTGTTGTGGATCCACGGCACATGCTTGTCGCCGATGCCTTCGATACGATGTGCGCCGAATCCGTTTTCGAGAAGAGTAGGACATTGCAATGCCTCGCTCGCAACGATCTTGCTATCGGGAAACAACTTCTTCATGTAGTCGCCGCTGGCGATCGTCCCTGCCGAACCTGTAGCAGATGCCATGCCGCGATAACGGTCATTCGGACCCATGACCTGTTTCAGCACCTCCTCCATCGCGTGCCCTGTCACTTCGAAGTGCCACAGGTAATTGCCGAACTCTTCGAACTGGTTGAAGATCATCAGGTCCTGCCCCGACTTGCGCAATTCCCAGCATTTGTCGAAGATCTCTTTCACGTTCGATTCAGAACCGGGCGTTTTGATCGTCTCGCCAGCGACTTTGGACAGCCATTCAAATCTTTCCTTGGACATTCCCTCGGGCAAAATCGCAATGGACTCGCACGCCAGCAACGCGGAGTCGTACGCGCCGCCGCGACAGTAATTCCCCGTGGAGGGCCAGACCGCCTTCTGAGTCGTCGGGTCAAACTGACCTGTGACCAGCCTCGGCACAAGACAACTAAACGCCGCCCCAACCTTGTGCGCCCCCGTTGGAAACCATTTGCCAACCAGCACAATGATGCGAGCAGGAACACCCGTCAGTGAAGAAGGAAGTTCGAGAAAATTGACCCCGCCAAAAGTCCCGCCGGAAGCGGTGGGCTGGTTGTGCCAGTTGATCCGAAAGAGGTTGCGTGGATGAATATCCCAGAGTCCGATGCTCTTCAATTCATCCTTGACCTTTGCGGGAATCTTCGAGGGGTCTTTCATCTGTGCGTAGGTAGGGATGACGATGTTACGTTCCTTGGCCCGCTTGATCGCGTTTGCGCGGCGGGATCTTTCAATGGTTAGGTTAATTGTTGTCATGGTGTCTCCTGGGTATGTACATATTGTAGCGTACAACAATTTCACTCACAATATGACTTAACTCTGGAAATATTTTCGGCAATCAGATTCATCATATCCACAACAAGCCGTTCTTCGTTCCAGGGTTGATAGTATTGTTTTACCTTTTCAACATCGGACCATTCCAGTTCATGCCAGCCGGGGATGTTGCGTTCGCGCGTGTGTAACCTGTCGCGATGGACAAACTCATTCGAGCAAACGCATTCGATCACGCGCCAATCGGCATGATATTTTTTCGCCAAACCCTTCCATGTCTTCCTGATCGTTGACATGCTTGCAACGCTATCCAAAATGACGGACTGCCTCAGCGCAATGCAGACGCTCGAACCGCTGATTTGCACAGACGGGACAACTGCAAAATCCCGTTCTTATGCAACAATCACAACTGATGATTTTGGCAATTCGCAACCCAGCACAGCCCATGTATTGCAATGTGTGGGTGCAAATGGTGAAGTTGTAAAGGAGGACCCTGTTGCCTATGCGTTCATTTGGATCGGAATCATTGCAGGCATTGATTTGATCCTGGCTGGCATACTTGCCTTTGTGTTTGCCGCACCGGCCGGTGTATTGATCGCAAAATTTATAAATCGAAACAAGAAACCAGATATTGCCGAAAACATCGAGCCAAAACAACATTGAACCAGACAACTGTATTCATGAATCCGGTTATAGAAAATTCGTGACTTTTATTTCAATGTTGTAAGTTTATTTTAATGCAGCGACAATACATTCGTTGTATGATGTTTGCAAGAGAAAGGAGGTAGCCATAGAGGTTCCGCCTGAAATGTTCCCCCAAGGAAGGACTGGGAAGCCTTAACCTGGTCAAAAGCAGAATTACAGTTTTAGAACCAGACGTTCCCCAAACGAAAGAAGGCACGCAAACCCCACTCCTTTCCAGACAAATCAATAGTAATATCTATCGACGGATGGGTGATCCCCATCCGTCCATTTTATTAAATGGACTGAATCGCCCTTCGCATCCGGTCCAGTCCCTGCCTGAGGATCTTGCGTGATGTGCCGAAATTGATTCGCACATGGCCTTTCCCCTCCTGACCGAAAATCTTGCCATCACTCAGGGCGACCCTGGCATTCTTCATAAAGAAATCGTAGGGGGAACCTTTAATTCTCGTTTGTGTAAAATCGAGCCAGCCCAAATAAGTAGCATCCGGAAGGGTTGTGCGGGCTTCCGGCATGTGCTTCGTGACATACTCCACGAGAAAGTCACGATTATCCGTCAAATAACGGCGCAAATCCTTCAACCAGCCGTCGCATTGGCCAGAGAAAGCAACTCGTGCGGCATGCAGTCCCAGACTGCTCACGTGCAGGCTCAAATGGTCCACTTCTTTCTTATAACGCTGGCGTAACTCCTTATTGGGGATGATCGCAAAGCCGCAAAACAAACCAGGCACGTTGAATGTCTTGGAAGGCGCCATCAAAGTGACCGTATGTTTTGCAATTTCAGGCGACAACTTTGCCATGGGCGTGAATGGATTGCCATCGAGCAACAATTCCGAATGAATCTCGTCTGAAACGATCAACACGTCATTCTCAATGCAGATCTCGGCCATTCTCAACAGATCCTCACGCGAGAAAATGATTCCCAGCGGATTATGCGGGTTGCACAACAGGAACATGCCCGCCTTCCTGACCTGTTTTTTGAACACATCCCAATCGATCTCATAACGCAAAATATTGCCGCTCACGCTTTTCACGAACGGCACGTTGATCTGCGGGACGCCGATATTATTTTTCACTTCATAAAATTCGTTATATACCGGCGTTTGAATCAGGATGCCTTTTCTCGAAGAACAAAATGCACGCGCCGCCACGCTGAATCCGCTGACGATGCCGGTGACGGTCACCACGGCATCGGGATTTATCTTCCACCGATATAAATGCTCCATGCGGGCGGCAACTGTTTCATTCAAGGCTCTGGAAGGAAGTTCATAACCAAGCACACCCTGGTTCAAAGCCTTGTGGAGTTCGTTCAGAATGGGTTTTGGCGCAGGGAAGTCCATGTCTGCAACCCACATGGGCAGTACGTCCTGGGGATAGGTTGTCCATTTGTTGAGGACATTCGGGTCACGGCGGTTCGGGGTGTGGTCAAAGTTGTAGGTCATATTTTCCTTTTATTATGTAGCGATCCCAATGCCTTCGCACCGACCGCCGATGTATAAGATTTATTTTTTATAGGCAACGATCATTCCGTCCCGCATCGGGACGAGGGAAACGATCCAATCGGGATCAGTTGTAATGTCACGCGTGAAGCGACGGATGGCTTCGGTGGACTCTTCGTGATCATCCGGGTCGAGCGTTTGTCCGTGCCAGAGCATGTTGTCTATGATGAGCAGTCCGCCGGGGCGCAGTTTACTCTTGATGACGGGCAATGAATCGGGATATCCCTCCTTGTCAATATCGTTGAAGATGATATCGAACGGGCCTTCTGTCTGACGAAGAGTCTCGACAGCTTCCGCCACATGGAACTTGACAACATCTGCGCTTCCCAACGCGGACAAATGGCCTGCCGCGCGTTTCGACAGTTCTTCCTCCCAGACGGTGTGATGCACAACCCCTCCCCCATTCTCCCTGACCGCCCTGGCAAACCACACTGTGGAATAACCAAATCCTGATCCCAACTCAAAAACAGATTTTGCACCGATCATGCGCGCGAGTTGATAGCAGTAATATCCGCATGTTGGGCCAATGATGGGAAAATCGTTTTTCTCTGCATATTGTTCCATTTCATGTACTTCAGGTTCACGCGGCGGGACGAGGGATGCAATATATTCCTGCGTTCTGTCGTACTCTATTTTTGACATGTCATTCTCCTTCATCTACCAATAAAATTTTCAAGGCAACCGGTAAAGCTTTTTCTGCCGACATGGCATACATTTTACCTGAGGGATGCAAGTGGTCTGCCGCAGTCAATTCAAAGCCACCCAGGGCAAGGTAACGAATAACAGGCACAATGTTTATTCCTTGAGCAGGCAGGGAGTATGCATGATGCGCAATCAAAAGGGAAAGAAGACAAGTGCGGCTTGCGCGTTTATCTTGTCACTGGTCTTCCGGCGCTTCACGGACGATGTACAATGGCCTGCCTTTGGCTTCGTCATATAAACGGCCAATGTATTCGCCGAGGATGCCCAGAGAGATCAATTGCACGCCGCCAAGGAACAACACCGCGATCAATGTGGTCGCCTGGCCGAAGAACGCCTGTGAACCGGTCATACGCATGTAGATGACAACAGGTATGGCAATGGCGGCAACACCCGCTGAGAAAAATCCAATATACGTGGCAACCTGCAACGGGAAGTAGGAAAATCCCGTAATGGCATTGACTGCCAGACGGAACATCTTTCGAAAGGGATACTTGGTTTCACCAGCCACGCGTGCAACGCGTTTATATTCCACACCGACTTGTTTGAATCCCACCCATGCAGACATACCGCGCGGGAAGCGATGCCGTTCACGCATGGATTTGAGCACGTTCACCACTTTGCGATCCATCAGGCGGAAATCACCGGTATCGAGGGGGATCTTCACGTCCGTGATGCGATAGATGAGGCGATAGAACAGGGATGCAGTCCACAGTTTGAACCATGATTCGCCTTCACGTTCGGCGCGGATGGCATACACCACTTCATAACCTTCCTGCCATTTCCTTGCCATCTCAAGGATGAGTTCGGGTGGATCCTGCAGGTCTGCATCAATGACGACAACTGCATCGCCGCGCGCATAGTCCCAGCCCGCAGTGATGGCGATCTGATGTCCGAAGTTACGCGCAAAAATGACGGGACGGACATGTTTATCCTTTTTCGCGAGTTCGCGGATCATATCGGTGGAGCCGTCGGTCGAGCCGTCGTCCACCAGGATGAGTTCCCAGGGTTTGTGTGTGGAACTCATCACTTCATGCACGCGGCGATGAAGTTCGGAAATGTTATCTTTTTCGTTGAATATGGGTGCGACGATCGAGTATGTGATTTTCATTTTGCAGATTTCTTGTAATCAGGATTCAGCGAATTCGAGGCGCGTTCACTTACCGCTTTTGGGTTTCCTGAATTTGAAGCGTCCACGATTGGGCGGGTTGATCATTTCCGGCGGCGCGACGAATTCCTGACTGCCATCGTCTTCAAAGGCGGGAAGTCCCAAAATCCTTCGACGCAGGTATCCCACGATTATGATCAGCGAGGCAAGGAAGGGCACAACCAGCAGCGCACCGATAATGCCTTCAAGAATGGTCGCAACGATGATTACAATGAAGACCAATCCCTCGTTCATGTGGACACTGCGCCCCATGATGATCGGGCGCAGGAAGAAGTTCTTCGCGTTGATCAAAACCAGGTACACCGCGATCACCAGACCGGCAATCCAAAAATTGGAGAGCGGTATCCAACTGGAACCCTCCAGCAGAGCCACAATAGCCGCAAGCATGACAGCCAGAAAGGGGCCCACATCGGGAACCAACGTAAACAGACCCGCAATGACGCCCAGTACCAGCGCGCCCGGAATGCCCATGATAAGCCATACAATGGTAAAAACGACGCCAACAATGAGCATCAATACGATCTGCCCGCGCAGGTATGCCATCCATATGTTTTGGATACGCCTGTAAAGTTCATTCACCTCAGCGCGATACGAAGGCGTGACAAATGAGAACATATTTGCACGTATCTGGGACCAGTGAGACAACAACAAATAAACACTGACCAGAATCACAAAGAACCACAATGCGCCCACCGACGTGGTTTCCAGCAGGGAAAGGATCTCCTCAGGCAGGGGTGCAAGAAACGCGTCCTCCAATCCGGAAAGGCTGTTCGCCCAGCCTTCCAGGTGAAACTTCATCATGCCGACTTGCAATGGTTGTGAAAGTGTGTAGCCCAATTGTTTTGAAAGATCAAGCAGGTCTTGAACGACGATCTGCGCCTCATCATAGAAGATTGGCGCCAACGCGGCAGGCACGCCCACCAGGAGGATCACCGATGAAAAGAATACGATGTTTACAGATGTCGCACGCTTCATCTTCGTGCGGGACGTCAGAAATTGGATGGCCGGATTCAACAGATAGGCAACGAACCCGGCAATCACAAAGTTCCTGATGGCATCACGCGCATAAAAAATGAACGCGACAAACGCGGCAAACAACAGGATGCCGGCAACATAGCGAAATGTCAACGACCATTGAGGTTGAGTTTCCTTCATAAGATTTTCTTGACCGCTTCCAAAGTTGGTTCAACAATGGGGGCTTCGCGGACAGCCTGCATCGCGGCGCGGACATCCTTGAGTCCGCTGCCGGTATTCAGCACCAGGACGGGATCTTCGCCTCCAACCACGCCCGAACCTGCCCCCTTGACCAGACCGGCATAAGCCGCCGCCCCGGCCGGTTCCGCAAAGATGCCAACCCTGCCGAGTTCTGCGATCGCCTTGAGAATTTCATCATCCGACACTGTAATATACGTGCCATTCGTCTCTTTCGCCGCGCGTATGGCACGGACTCCATCACGCGGCAAATCAACAGAGATCGAATCGGCAATCGTCTTTGCAGAGACGGATGTTATCGTTTCTGTGTTCCCATGGAATGCATTTGCAATTGCCGCAGAGCCTTCCGCCTGCACGCCGACAATATGCGGCATGCGGGCCATCCAGCCGAGTTCGACCAAATCCTTGAACCCTTTATGGATTCCCGAGATGATGTTGCCATCACCCACCGAGACGAAGACAGTCAAAGGATTGTGATCGGTCTCTTCACCGATGCGCTTGTGGAATTCGCGGTGCGCGTTCTTCCACCATTCCCAGATTTCGAATGCCGCCGTCTTCTTGCCTTCCGCAGTGAAGGGGTTATAACCCGTGTTGCGGCAATACCACCCAAATTCATCTGCGCATTGGATGGTCAAGTCAAACGCATCATCGTAGGTCCCATTTACGAGAATGACTCTTGCACCGAAGATCAACAACTGCGCCACCTTCGCTTGCGGGGCAGACCTGGGCGCAAAAATGACTGCCTTTTGTCCAATCGCGGCAGACATCCCGGCCAGAGCGGCACCCGCGTTGCCTGTGGATGCGGTCACCACCACTTCGGCTTTGATCTCCTGTGCGCGCGCCACAACAATGGCCGAGGCGCGGTCTTTGAATGAAGCAGTTGGATTCTTCGATTCATCCTTCAACCACAGATTTTGCAGACCAAGTTTTTCGGCAAGAGATGTCAACATGAAAACAGGAGTCCCACCTGCTGCATGAAGCGGGGTCGAATCCCCTGCCGGCCCGGAGACAGGCAAAAGCGGAAGATACCGCCAAAGGGACGGATCAGTACGCGAGAGAATATCCTCCGGCTGATATTTGCTCTTGATGGCGTCGGAATCGAGCACGACATCCAAATTCCCGCCTTCCTTTGGACAGGTATAGGTCACTTCACCAGGAGCATATTCCGTTCCACACAACGAACAGCGATAACCAGCGAATTTTTCCATGCGTTGATTTTACCCGATATGAAAAAAGAACTTAAGCCCGAGGACTTGCAATACCAGTAACGGTAAAGCGGCCACCGGAAGTTTCTTGACCGGTGCTTTTATTAAACTTATACTACATACACTCATGAATTCAGTGAAGAAGGCTGGAGTGGAGAATTCCGCCCTTCGGTGGAAAATGGCCTGCCGGCTCCACAAAGCCGGACGGAGCAAACTACCCAATCCTGGGGTAATATTGTATGGAGTCGAAAGTTTCAGGCTCCGCAACCAGGACAATCCATCATGTCGCAGGAAGGAGGTGTAACAAAATAGAGTAAGCTAAACCTGGATAAATTGTATGTCGTTATAAAAATTCAAAATTCTCTTGGAGGAGAAACATGAAACAAAAACTGCTCTCCCTGCTCTCCCTGCTCATGCTCGCCAGCATGTTACTGGCGGCATGTGGGGGAGGGGCCGCGGCGCCCACTTTCAGCGGCACCGCAACCATCACCTTTGTGCAGGAACCCGATAATCTCAACCCGTTGTACTCGTCCATGTGGTTCTCGCAGATCACCCGCGAGTTCTGGCTAAAGGGTGCCTGGTCGTTCGATGCCAATAGCCAGCCCTATCCAGAGTTGGTGACTGAGATTCCCTCCACCAGCAACGGCGGCATCAGCGCTGACGGCAAAACCTTGACCCTCAAATTGCGCCCGGATGTCACCTGGAGCGATGGCGAGGCAATGACCGCCGATGACTTCGTATTCACATACGACATGGTCATGTCGGAGAAGAATATCGTCAACGGACGCTATCCGTATGAAGATTTTGTTTCCAGCGTTGAAGCCAAGGATCCGCAGACAGTGGTGGTCAACTTCACCGAACCCTTTGCCCCCTGGTTGACCTCGATCTTCAACTTCGTTCTGCCCAAGCACGTGCTGCAACCAGTGTTCGATTCCGAAGGTACCCTGGACAACGCCGCCTGGAACCGCGCTCCCTCCGTGGGTGTCGGTCCATTTGTTTTCCAGGAATGGGAGTCTGGCAGTCACATCATTTTCAAGGCCAACCCCAACTGGATCCGCCCACCCAAGCTCGAACAGGTCTTCATCCGCATGACACCTGATGATGCCGCCCAAGAGGCCGCCATCATTGCCGGCGACACCCATATTGGTGTCTTCCTTTCCTCCGACCAAATTGACCGCCTGGAAGCAGGAGGCGACGTAAAAGTGGTTGCCACCCCCGGCGGCTACAATGAAAGCTGGTTCTTGAACGTTAACCCGGCCACCGCCCACCCCGCCATGCTGGATGTGAACGTTCGTAAAGCCATTGCCTTGGCTACTGACCGCTTTAGCATCGTCAAGGACCTGCTTAAGCCGGACATCAACCCGGTCAACGCCACATTCTGGGATAACACACCGGGTTACGCCACTGACAGCCTGGAACCCTATCCATACGACCCTGAACAGGCAAAGCAATTGCTGGATGAGGCTGGCTGGGTGGATAGTAATGGCGACGGCACACGCGATAAGGATGGCGTTGAGTTGATATTGCGTTATGCCACCACCACCCGCGAGTTGCGCAAGAACGTACAGGCTGTGGTGCAACAACAGTGGGCCCAGGTGGGTATTGGCACCGAGTTGATCAATCACTCCTCCGATATCTTCTGGAACAACTACAACGACGGTGGCCCGCAGGCATTGGGCGAGTATGATATCTCCGAGTACTCGCAGTCGCCGGACGGTCCGCCGGATCCGGAGGCATCGCAGAACTGGTTGTGCAGTGAAATTGCCAGTGCCGACAACCCGGATGGAGCCAACTGGCAGGGTGTTTGCGACGATGAACTGGATGCTCTATTCAAACAACAGGCCACCATCGCTGACCCAGCTGCGCGTTTAGCCGTCTATCGCCAGATCCAGCAGAAGATGTACGATGAAGTGCTGTACATTGGCATGTGGAAAGACCCGGACCTATGGTCCATCAACAGCAAACTGCAGGGTGTAAACCTTTCCGGCCCCACGCCCTTCTGGAATGCGTACGAATGGGAAGTGTCTGAATAAGTCAGTAAATCTTGAACCTGTCGGGGCTCTCACGGGTCCCGACAGGTTCATCCGTTTCCAGGAAAATGACCAACTATATTATTCGACGGCTTGCACAAGCCATCCCACAGCTATTCATCATCAGTATCATCCTGTTTACACTGATGCAGGCATTTGGCGACCCGGTGGCAACGCTGGGCGCGCGGAATCCCCCACGCCCGGAGGAGAAGGAGCGACTCCGCCGCCAATTGGGGCTTGATCAACCCGTCTATATGCAATACATTACCTGGCTGGTTGGCAATGACTGGCAGAAAATTGACATGGACGGTGACGGTGTGCCTGAGACTCCCGGCCAGCGCAAGGGGATCCTGCGCGGCGATTGGGGCAATTCATTGGTGGCACGCCGGCCGGTGTTGGAAATGATCGGTGAACGCCTGCCCAACACATTGATCTTGATGATAACTGCGGAGATCGTGATTATTATCCTGTCTCTTATGATCGGATTGGTTTCGGCACTGCGACCCTATTCGCTGTTCGATAACATCGTTACAGGTTTATCATTCATAGGATATTCCATGCCGGTCTTCTGGCTGGCTTTGATGTTGATGTATATCTTTGCGGTCAACTTCCGGCGCTGGGGACTGCCCTACCTGCCCACGGTGGGAATGTTCGACCCGGCTGTCGGAAAGACCCCTGCTGAAATCATCAAACATATGATTTTGCCGCTTACCACCCTGGCAGTGATCAGCACTGCCGGTTACAGCCGTTTTGTCCGTTCGAGTGTGCTGGAGGTTTTGGGGCAGGATTACGTCCGTACGGCACGCGCCAAGGGGCTGAAGGCAATGTATGTCGTGTTTCGCCATGCCCTGCCCAACGCGGCGCTTCCGTTCATCACATTGATCGGCCTGGATATTCCCTTCCTGCTGGCTGGAGCCGTTGTAACGGAACGAATCTTCGCCTGGCCCGGCATGGGACGCCTGTTCCTTGACCATACCGAACGCGCGGATTTCCCGATGCTGATGGGCATCCTCATGTTGATTTCGATTGCCGTGGTGATTTTCCAGATCATCACCGACGTGGTCTATTCGTTCGTTGACCCGCGTATCCGCCTCGAATAGTGACGTCCATGACAAATACCACATCCACTCCCCTGACTGGCAATACAAAGCTCAATTCCCCCGCAGCGCCACTTTCACCGATGGCATTGGGAGTGCGCCGTTTTCGCAAGCACCGCATGGCAATGTTCGGGCTTGGGCTTCTTATACTGCTGATGTTTTACATAAGTTTTGCCGGGTTGTTATCAAAGGGTTATTGCGCTCCCATCAATAAGGATGTGAGCGGCGAAGCCTGGGCGAACTGCAATGATACCAGCCTGAAACTACAGCCGCCCTCGGCAGACCATATCTTTGGCACGGATGTGATCGGGCGCGATATCTTCGCGCGCACCATCTATGGGGGACAGATCTCCCTGCTCATCGGTATTTCCGCCGCGATCATGGAAGTGATCCTGGGCGCGCTGATCGGCTCACTGGCGGCATACTACGGCGGCTGGGTGGACAGTGCGTTGATGCGATTTACCGAGGCAATGTTGAACATCCCAAGCCTGTTCCTGCTCATCATTGGCGCGCGCTTCTTCGGCGGCGGGTTGCCCAGTATCAACCTCCTTGGGCGTGAACTGACCGGAAGCGTGATTGTCATCATTCTCATCATCGGCGCCACTTCATGGATGTATCTCGCGCGCATCGTACGTGCCAACATTCTTTCCCTGCGGGAACGCGATTTTGTTTCTGCATCGCGCGCCCTCGGTGCATCCGATCGGCGTATCATCCTCGCACACCTCCTGCCGAATACCACCGCGCCCCTGATCGTCAGCGCGACACTTGGCGTGGCAAATGCAATCCTTGCAGAAGCCTATGTCAGTTTCCTGGGCCTCGGCGTGCAAGGCGCAACAGCTACATGGGGCAATATGCTCGACGGCGCGTATCAATACCTCGAAGCTGCACCCTGGTTATGGTTCTTCCCAGGCACATTGATCCTGCTCACAGTGCTGGGTATCAACTTTGTGGGCGACGGGTTGCGCGACGCGCTCGATCCGTATAGCACCCGCCACGTATAAAATTCCTCCATAAAATAAAACGCACAGCGTACCTTCCCCCGCTTGTTCTTGAATAAAGAAGGACTCTCAGGCTCGAAACCCTGAGAGTCCTTTTCTCTATTATTCTCTGGCTTTTCTCCCTGAACATAAAATTCTGGAACTTTTATAAAACACGATCCGTTTTCTACCAAAGAGGAACCTATGAGATCAAAAATCATTCCAGCTATCATTGCAGGTTTGCTTGCGCTTGCCTGCGGACCGATCACCATAAACATCGGTCAACCGGAACCAACCTCCACCCCGATCATTGTTGAAACCCCTACTATGATTTCACTACCAGACCTGATGATCACGTCGAGCCTTGTCAGCATGGTGGATATAAACGGTAACTGCCTGGGAGGGTACGAATTGACGGCGATGTTTTTCAACCAGGGATACGCCCCAGCGCCAGATGTCATCGTGGAGGAACTCATGAGCGGACATTTGATCTATGCAGGGACACTGGAACCCCAGCACAGTATGGTTCTCCAATTCCCAGCCTCGCCCAACGGCAGGTATCGGATCATGATCGATCCACAAAACCAGATCATGGAAAGTGACGAAGCCAACAACATCGTTACCCCTCCGTCCCTCCCAGCCACTCCG
>DATIUT010000379.1:0-11514 GCA_035466615.1 Anaerolineales bacterium
ACAAACGATTTCCCCAAAATTGAAAATAAGCCATCGCTCAAATGCAACGGTACATTGTACGGAATCATTGAAAAACTCGGTTACCTCTCCGATCTTGGCGTCAACTGTCTCTGGCTCACGCCCGTCTTTTCCAGCCCAAGCTATCACGGTTACGATGCCGTCAGTTTTTTCGAGATCGATCCGCGCCTTGGCACGAAGGACGATTTCAAGAAACTGATCGAACAGGCTCATGCACGCGGCATCCGCATCCTCATGGATTTCGTTCCCAATCACTGGTCAAACCAGCACCCGAACTTTCTTGAAGCAACTCGCGACCCAAACAGCCCCTACGTCAAATGGTACACCTTTGAGCACTGGCCCGATAAATACAAAACATTCTTCGGCGTGAAGGCCCTGCCGCAGATCAATCTGCGTTACGCGCCCGCCCGTGAACACGTTCTAGAAGCCGCCAAATACTGGCTGGATTTCGGCGCGGACGGATTCCGCGTGGACTATTGCATCGGTCCCACTCCCGATTTTTACGCAGACTTCCGCCGCGTCACACGGACCTCCAAACCTGATTCGTGGACCTTTGGGGAAGCCGTGGACCCACCCGACTCCCAACTCACCTTCGAAGGCGGCATGGACGGCACGCTAGACTTCATGCTCCTCGAAGGTTTACGGGCGACGTTTGCCTCCGGCAAATGGAGCGCTCGAAAATTTGCGGAATTCCTTGACAGGCACGAAGCCTACTTTCCTGCCACATTCTCGCGTCCGTCATTTCTTGATAATCACGACATGAACCGCTTCCTGTGGGTGGCGCACAATGACACCACCAAACTCAAACTTGCGGCGATGTGTCAGTTTACGCTTGCCGGAGCACCTGTCATCTATTACGGCACCGAAGTCGGACTCTCACAACCCACTGACGTCATGCAGCACGGGCGCGCCATTCACGAAGAGGCGCGCATGCCCATGCCCTGGGGCGATGACCAGAACAAGGACTTGTTCGAGTTCTATCGCGTACTTATTCAAATACGCAAAAGCGAAACCGCTTTGGTTCAGGGAAGGCGCGAGACAATTCTTGCCACAGAAGAGACCATTGCGTATCGTCGTGTGGATGGAGAGAACACCATCCTGTGCGTGATGAACATCTCGGAGAAAGCGTCAGAGGTGGAATTGGATTGTGGGGAATCAAGCCCATTGCTGATGACGAACTCCGAGTGCAGGATTCAGAGTGAGGGCGGAAAGAAGCGGATCTTCCTTCCACCATTCAGTGGGATGATCTTGAAATGAAAATTCCCGGCAATCCATAGCAGGCGCGGCGTGAAAAATAAACTCATCAAAGTCATCATTGTTCTCGTCATTACAATTGCCACACATGCACTTGCAGTGGCGAAACTGCCACAGGATTTTGATGAACCGATCTATACGGATGTCGCTGTGGATTATGCGCGGGCACTCGAACGCGGTGACATCAACGCTGTGATCGATCACCCCGAAGTGCGGGAACACCCTGCACTGGTCAAACTCGTTTATGGTATTTCGATCTACGCCAATGGGTCAGCAAACAACTACACCGAAGCCCTGCACACGGGGCGCCTCGTCTCTGCCATTTTTGGCGTGATTGGGACCATTATCATCGCGCTCATCGATCCGTTCGCAGGCGGACTGATGGCCATCCACGCGCTTGTCGTAAAATACTCCAGTCAGGCATACCTTGAAGCCATCCCGCTTGCGTTCATGACATTGTCCGTGTTCGCATTCCTGAAAACCAAAAAGGAAAAACGCGATACATGGTTCTGGCTTTCCGCTTTTGCGCTTGGGGCGACCACTGCCGGAAAGTTCACCTACACTCCCGTGTTGATCGTTATGCTCGCATATCTCGCATTCGTTGACAAGAAAATCTCATTTCGTTGCATGGCAGTGTTTGGCGTTATCGCTATCGCATCCTTCTTCCTTCTGAACATCACACTTTGGCATGAACCGTTCAACCGCATCGTGGAAGCGCTGGAATACCATGCCGCCTATCAGCGCGGCGAACACGTGAAAGAAGTTGGTTTTCCCTGGCATCAACCCTTTATCTGGCTATTTGTGGAAACTCCCGGCGATTGGCATGGCGGCATCTTCCTTTATGACATAGATCCTTACATTGCCGCCTTTGCCTTTGCAGGCATTCCGCGCGAATGGAAGGAACGCCGTTGGCTGGTGGTCTGGCTGGTTTCGGGCATTATTTTCCTGCTCTTGTGGAACACGAAATGGCCGCAATATGTCCTCATCATCGTCCCTTCCATTTGTTTGATGGCGGCAGAATCCGCACGGCGTTTTTCCAAATGGGTCTCCCAACCCAGTTATTACAGGTCCGTTTGAATTCGAAAACCCGCTCTCAACTTTATTGAAACAAGATAGAATCAAGGTCCATTCCAAAATCGAGGTTACTTCATGACGATCACAGCACCAGACTGGGTACAGGACGCCATCTTCTACCAGATCTTCCCCGACCGCTTTGCAAAAAGTGAGCAGAATCCAGCAGGGAATTTACAGTTCGAACCCTGGGACTCGCCTCCCACCGTCCATGGATTCAAAGGCGGCGATTTGTACGGCATCGCGGAAAAACTTGATTACCTGAAGGACCTGGGGATCTCGGCTCTTTATCTTAATCCGGTCTTTGCCTCTGCTTCGAATCACCGTTACCACACCTTCGACTATCACAATGTGGACCCGTTGCTCGGCGGCAATGACGCGCTTCGATTCCTGCTCGATAAGGCACACAAGAAAGACATCCGCATCGTGTTGGACGGGGTATTCAATCACGCCTCGCGCGGCTTTTGGCAGTTCCATCACGTGCTCGAGTGCGGGGACGGTTCTCCCTATAAGGATTGGTTCCACTTTGACCCTGAACGCTTGAGCAGAAAAAAACACTGGGGAGCATACCCCGGTCCGCATGAACTCAAGGCGTTGGAACACGGTGAGAACAGTCTGACTGCCATCGGGTATGGCGCCTGGTGGAACGGTCCCGCCCTGCCCAAGTTCAATACCAACACACCTGTCGTGCGTGAATTCCTTTTCGACGTTGCCGAATACTGGATCAAGTTCGGCATTGACGGCTGGCGTCTGGATGTTGCCACTGAAATCGACGATGACGCGTTCTGGCAGGAGTTCCGCAACCGTGTGCGTGCCATCAACCCCGAAGCATACATCGTTGCCGAGATCTGGCACGAGTCACAGCGCTGGTTAAAAGGCGACCAGTTCGATGCAGTCATGAACTACGAAGTAACCAAACCTGTGATTGCGTTCTTCTCGAACGGGAATCTCGATCTCAGGATTCTGCACCAACAATCCAATTATCATGGCATCCATCACTCCATTGATGCACACGAGTTCGCCAACCGCATCGATCACAACCTTGGTCTTTATAAACAGGACATCACGTATGCACAATTGAACCTGCTCGACAGTCACGATACGCCGCGTTTTCTCTCCTGCGTGGGCGGGGACAAGGCTTCGCTCAAACTGGCATGGCTCTTTATGTTCACCTACCCCGGCGCACCGTGCATTTACTACGGCGATGAGATCGGCATGGATGGCGAGCATGATCCGTTCTGCCGCAAATCCTTCCCATGGAACGAAAGCGGGTGGGATAAAGGGCTGCTCAATTTTGTCAAAGAAGCTATTGCTTTGCGAAAAAAGAATCCTGCCTTGCGGCGCGGTGACTTCAAGAGATTGTGGTCGGCGAATGGTGTCTACGCCTTCTCGCGTTCGTTCGAAGGGGAGACATTCGTTGTGGCATTGAACGCATCAGAATCGCCTCAGCAGATTCATGTTACGTACGAGGCGGGAAAAAATCCCATGCCGGTATTTGGTGAAGCATCCCATATTTCTGTGGATGGACGTCTCAAGTTCACCATCCCAGCCAGAAGCAGCGTGGTTTTGAAGTAAACTCTCCAGGGGGCAGCACTTTTTCAGGCGGTCAATCACCTGGTTTTGGCAGTTTCGTTTCGACTTGATTGGGGTTACAAAATAAGGATCGTACTTCGGTCTTGTTTATGCAATTATGTTTTTGAAGGCAGAATCATCCGAACCCGACGAGGTGTAACGTGAAATGCCCAAACTGCCAGCACACCAGCAATGAAACAGTCCTATTACATTGCTCACAATGTGGGGAAGCTTACGAGCGAGGTCCATTTGAGGAGTTTCAACATCTTGAATATCTTGCCGCATGGCTGAGTGACCGTTCCGAGATCAGCCTCCCTCAGAAAAAGGATCTGCTCGAGGCCGTTGAAAAAAGGCGGAACAAACTACTTACACAACTCCTCCCCGGGGAAATTGTAAGAGAAAAACCGGTCGAGACAAAGCCTGTTCCCGCTCCGGTTGTGGAAGAAATGCCGAAACCAAAGCCACAGACTGTTCCTGCACCCGCTTCAATCCCTAAGCCGGTAATTGCTCCTGCCCCTAAACCCGCTCCTCCATCGAAACAGATTGCACCTCCAAAGCCCAAACGCCCGCCTGTGGACTGGAAGAAAGTCCGTGAACAACTCGCCGATGCGGTGACCTCCGGTGCGCTTCTGCGTGCGTTGCTTTACCTCGGCGCGTTCATGATCGTGATCTCCGCCACTGTGCTGGTGGTTCGCTTCTGGAATCAATTCAATCCCGTTTTGCAAATGGTGTTTATCGCGTCGGTACCATTGATGTTCTACTCCGGCGGCTGGCTTCTGCGGTCGCGTCTCAAACTGATTCAAGGCGGCACCGTGCTGACAGGTATCGGTGCGATACTCGTCGCTGTGGATTTTGCCGCGATCTATCAATTCGGCGGCCTCGCAGAACAAATCAACGGACCTGCCTACTGGCTGGGAGTATCACTCTTCTGTACCGCGTTATATGCGTTCACAGCCTGGCGCTTGAAAGGTGAATTCTTTGATTACCTGACGCTCATCAGCAGCGCAAGTGTGCTTGTTGCATTGACCCGAATCCCAAAGCCTGCACCCGCCCTTGAATGGACGGTGGTTACAGTCACATTTTCAGGCATGGCCATGACATATCTTGCAGGGCGATTTTGGAAGGTAAGCGACGCGTGGCATGATTTTGCGCGCGCATCGCGGTATCTTTCACAGATATTGATTCCCGCCAGTGTGTTCTATGTGTTGTTCTCACCGGCGGACTTTCCCATCATGTCCGCTTTCTTAGTTGCGGCGATCGGTTACGCGGTTCTGGCATGGAAATTCCCCAACATTGTATTCGCCTACTCAGCGTTGATCGCCTCGATCGGTGCAGTGATATTTGGTCTGCGCGGTGTGGAAGTGGGAGTCGAATGGTACGCGTTGGCCGCGTCTGTGCTGGCGCTTGTCTACATACTGGCCGGTCGACTCCTGAAAAGAACACAGGCTGAATCGAACATCATCCAAAACTATGTCAAGGCGCTCAATACAACGGGACTGTTACTGATCGGCGCGGCAACTGCAAGCGGATCTGCCATCTCATTTTTCGAAGTATGGGCTGGCGTCCTCGCGATGACAGTCGCCACGCTCGACCTTGCAGTCTGTGCTTATCTATTCAAACACACGCGCTATACATTCCTTGCATCGAGTCTGTTCACTGTCCCATTCTCCGTTGCTGTATGGCAGTGGTTTATAGATGGACAGGTCAAGCAACCGCTCGGCTGGCTGACCGTCGCCTGGGCTGGATTGGCGCTGGCATATATCGGTCTTGGTATGGTGTTGCGAAAATCTGAGGGGCATGCAAGTTGGTTTCATATCCTTGCACACGGATTGACACTCTTTGCCCTGGGCGCCCTACCGCTTGAATATCTTGCAACTGCAAACAATTGGAGCTACATTCCCGGCTCGACAACCCTGGGCCTGGCCATCGCCCTTTATCTTGCATCAGCCGTTTTGCACGACAGCGGCAGGCATCCCGCGCTGTCCAAATGGGTCGAATGGATGCCGCTTGGCCTGGGTAAATCCATCTTTCTCTGGTTCGCGGGTCTGCTGTTCCCAATCTGGATCACGGTCGGCTGGCACGGAAACGAACTTAACGCGATGTGGTTGGGTACGTTGCTTACGGGGTTTGGCATTGCGTACATTGGCATCGGTCAGTGGCTGTTCAAGCATGCAAAGGAATATCGCCTGCCATTTCATCTGTATTCCTATTTCCTTTTTACGCTCGGCATCTTACTTGCGCTTCCCAATCCAGACTCGTCACGTTATCCATTGTTGATATCACTGATCGTTACATTTGTGTCACTTGGACTCCTCGCTTACATCTACAACCGCGTCATCGAAACGACTCTCGCCAGTGTGTTATTCATCTGGCTGTTCGTTCTGTCGCTTGAATTACTCAAAGTTCCAGAACAGGCGCATGGATTTGCAGGTGTGCTGTTGGCAAGCTTCGTGTACACACCCTTCGGCATCTACCTGAACAAATTCCAAAAGAGCCGTGAGGGATACCATCTCGTCCCCGTCTTTGTAATCGGTTACGCATTAAGCGTGTATGCGATCTACAACTCCATCCTTTGGAGTATCAAAGGCACATCCATCCCCTGGGTCGGCGCAGTTGTGCCGCTCATCGGCGCCCTTTTATATATTTTCAGCGCATCCCATTTCAGGGACAACAAGCTCTCCATCGGCTGGGCGTGGGCATCTGCCGTCACACTCGCAGTCACATTCAGGCAAGCCCTTACACTCTTCCACTCGCCAAATCAATACGATCCGTTTTCATGGATCGCCTTCGCCGCGCTTTACATGATCGTCGAACGCATCCTCAACCATGTCATTCTGAGCCGCAAAGCGGCCAAGAATCCCTACAATGGGACGGGAGATTCTTCGCTCCCTTCGGTCGCTCAGAATAACACAGAACGATATTGGTTCGATAAATTCCACATGCCTCTCGTAACGGGTGTTATAGCACTCGCCATTCTCGGTCTCACCCTGAGCCTCCCCGACACAATTGCGGCTTTCCGCGGGATCAAACCGGCAGATTACCTGCCGTTCATCATCGCACAAGTCACGCTCGTCGTTCTGGTCATTGCATCGGCTCGGCTGTATCACACGCATCTGCCGCTATTCATCGAACCCGCGCTTGCCTTCCTCCCTGTCACGCTGTTCTTCATCGGCTATGGCGAAAGTCTCTTTGGTAAAGCGCTCACTACGCCTCAATATGCCTTTGTGTGGACAGGCCTCGGCGTTGTCCATATCATCGCGGCAATCCTCACCGACAAATCCAAGGAACGCTATTCACATGGACTCTATCTCGGTGGATACGTTTTACTCTCGTGGTCAGTCCTATGGTCCATGATCGAACGCTCCACATTCGTCTGGTCGTTCGGCTTGTGGATTCTCGCGTTCGTCGTGTCAGCGCTCCTCGTCCACTTCGGCAGGCATCAAACCTGGGATGAATTCATCCAACTTCTCTTTGGGAAGATTCAAGACAAAACACGAATCTTCTCCCGAAACATCTTCCAATGGCTCGCCGCGTGGACTTTCCCTGTCTGGTGTGTGATTTTTCTTCGTGAGATGAACATCCCCGATTCGTTTGCGTGGCTCGGATTGGTTGTTCCGCCTCTCGCCTACCTCGGGCTTGCTCTATGGTTTCGACGCGTGGACTCAGCCTACGCCTCTCCTCTCCAAACCTCGGCGCACTTCTTCACCGTCATCGGCCTGCTCATCACTATTCCAGCGACAATTGACTTCCTCTTCAATTACAACAAGCCCAACGGAGAAAATACCCTTCTCGCGTTCATCGTCCTTCAATCCATAACTGTCATCTTCTACACCTTCTCCGCTTGGATGCGGAAGTCGCGCTTCTTCGCTCATGTCGCCACGTGGTTGAGCATCGGCGCTTTCAGTATGGCATGGCAGGCATACGGAGTTGAATTCACACCAATCATTCTCATCGTCCCATGGTTGATGTGGTCGGCCGTTCTTCTCGCAATTGGCTACGTGCTTGACAAGAACAAAGCCCGTTACTCACACGGACCTTACCTCGGCGGTTATGCCTTGATGACTTACGCTCTCATCCTCTCCACCTCCGTCCGCCTGACCAACATCTACGCGCTGGCGCTATCCATTTTGCTCGCGATTGCGTCCTATCTGGTCGTTCACTTTGGACGCCACCACACTTTTGAAGATTTCGTTAACAAGTTCTGGCACAAAGCAGATGAGACCACGCGTCAGATTGCATCAACAATCTTCCTCTTCTACGCCGCGTATGCCATCCCCGTATTGCTCACACAGTATCTCGCTCACATCAAATTAGACCTTGCATGGCGCGGCGTAACGCTTGCCATCACTGCTCCTTTGTATATCGCAGTCAGTCTCTTGATCCGCAGATCCAAATCACGGAGCATTGTCACCGTCCCAACATGGGCAACCTACAGCGCAGGCTATGCCCTCACCGCAATCGGAGCAATGATCTCGTTTGGTGATGAACGTCTCGCGATCTATGTTCTTGCCTTGAACGCGGTTGTGTACGCGGCATCGGCGTACATCTTCCGGCAACCGTTCTGGCTATATCTTACAACCGCACTGGCACCCATCGTCACACTATTGACATTGTCTTACACAGATCACCTTGAAACACAACTTGTCGCGTGGACTTTCATGGCGTTTGCCTTTGTCTATCTCGCCATCGGTCAAGTCTTTGACCGTGCGAAAAAGACTCAAGACCAATCAGGCATCCACCCCTTCGCCACACCATTCTACATGCCGGGCTTCTTATTGAGCGCGATAGCTTTGGCTCTCGCATCCAACGAACGCATGCTGGCTATTGAGGTCTATTCAGCAGGGGTAGTGTTATACGCCCTCTCCAGCATCCTCTTCCGCGAGACACTGTTCTATTATCCCGCCGCGTGGCTTGCCGCTGTGCCGTATTACCTCGCCATCACATTGACATCGCTCGAAACGCGCTGGTACGGGCTCGCCTGGCTTCCTCTCATCCTCATCTACATCGGACTCGGTCGCTTCGTCTTCCACAAACGAGGATTGGCTCCGCTTGGGCAGGGCCCCCTCGCTGACTGGCTGACCCACCCTGCCGTGCCGTTCCATCTTCTGGCGTACGCGCTCAGCATCAGCATGATCTCTCTTTCGTATGCCTCGCCGCTCCCATTGACGATTGCGTTTGGCATCGCGGCGACCATTTATTTCATTTCGGCATATCTCTTCAAGAATCCTGCGTGGATCTATCCGGCCCTGTTCGCTGCGCACATGACTGTGCTGGCGTATTTCACCATCAACCCTTCAGGCGGACCGATGCGACATATTACACTCCCCTTCCTCGCGATGACATGGCTCACATCACTGGTCGGATATGCCTTTGAACGCAAGACTCCGCTCACCTACGAAAACAAATCCTATCGCTTCTCGTTCCTCAACCGTCTCTTTGGTCACTCATGGGCAAGACCCTTCTTCGCCTTCGCCATTATCGAGATGGTCATCTGGCAATCGCTCGCCCTCACAGGCTACGACACTGCCCTCATCGTCGCCAGCGGGCACGCGCTCTTACTCGCCCTTTTCTCCCTCCTTTGGACGGAAGGCGCGCTGGTCTATGGCGCGGTCGCTTTCAGTTTGCTGGCGGTTGGAACATCGCTGAAGCAGGCTGAGGTCCAGTTTGCGGACGCGGTGGCAGTTTATGGCGGAATCGGTTTCGGACTCTATCTCCTTGGCCGCATATTGGATGCGCTGTCTGCCCGCATCAAATCCCTGACCGTGTGGCTGACTCCGCTCACCCATGCATCCATCACGCTGACGGCGTTGGCAATCCTCATCAATCTCCCAACCGTGACAAGCCACATGACCGCCACTGCCGCGGCATTCGCATCCGCCGGTGCGCTGTATGTTTCCATCGCTTATCGCGGACGAATGTATCGGCTCGGTTATTTTGGCATGGCGTTGCTGGAGTTGGCGTGGGTGCTGGCGTTGGTCATCAATGACGTGGGTCAACCGCAATGGTACGCGATCCCTGGTGGATTGTATTTCATTGGGCTTGGGTATCTGGAATGGTCACGCAACAAAAGCAGGTACGCTGTTGGTTTGGAAATTCTTGGGCTTGGATTGTTATTCGTGACATCGTTCGCGCAATCCCTGAACGGCGAAAATGGGTTACCTTACTTTGCGCTGCTAATGGCCGAGGGATTGATCGTGATCTGGTGGGGCGTGTATCAAAAAAGAAAGATACCGTTCTTTACGGGCATAGGCGCAAGCGCCGTCAATATCGTGGCACAGGTGATTGTGCTGGTCAATGTGTACGATATCAACCGTTGGTTTGTGGCATTCGGCGCAGGGTTGCTCATCATGGGTTTTGCAATTTACATCGAGCGCTCGCGCGAACAACTGCGCACCCGCGCCCGTGAATTGAGCGAGACGCTCGAGAAGTGGGAGTGAGTGATGAATGCAGTACTGATCTCATTCTGCGTTTCCTTCATTGTGCTCGCGGCATTGGTTGCAGTGGCGATTATTTTTTTGAAACCAAGGAAAAAGGAAGAGGTGCAGAACGCTTTGACGGGAAATACAATTCCTCCACGCAAGGGCTGGAAGGGTTGGCTTCCATTCTTCGTCATCGCGCTCATCCTCGCGATATGGACAATCTGGGGCGCGCTGTTTTTTCTGGGCACTGTTTGGGTCATGCGTTTGAATCCGAAAGCAGACTCAAAGGAAATTCCGTTCCCGTCAGACAAGGACAGAAAACGCGCAAAGGGAATGTACACATGGCTTTTGCTCTCCCCCTTCCTCACAGTTCCCACCATGATTATTACGGCATTAAACCTTGATTGGAATTCATCCCCCAATCAGCGGGTTTTTGCCGCATTGATCCCAGCGATATTTCATCTGCTATTGCTCTTTCAGTTGGATTCAAAAAGACCTTTTGTATATCGGCACACTCAGCAGGGTATCCTTCTTGTTGCCTTGCGCGCAAGCATGGCGGCACTTGCCCTGAATATCAGCAAGTACCCTGATGATGGCATTTGGTTGTTCCTTCTTGGCAATGGGTCACTCTGGTTATTCGGAACATTGTGGGGGCGTAATCAGGTTGTGCGCAGCGACTGCTGGTGGATGCGCCGCAGAGGCGAGATAATCCTCCCGCTGCAGGAACGACCCATTGAACATTCCATAACGGATGATGAACTGGATGCCATGGTCAAGGGTCTGGATGCAGAAGGTAGCACTGCCAGACAAAAAGCGCTGAATGCCTTCCGTGAGGGAACGCCTGAAACACGAAAAAAGGCTGTACTTGTATTATCCAAACTGGGCGAAGTGGAGAAGTTCTAATGGAAACAAAACCCTCAAAATTCTGGGCGTATATCGCGGTTATCGTCGGCATCTTTCTCATGCTGAGCGGACTCGCCGCCGCGGTTGGATATTTTGGCCTGCCGATCGTTCTTCCATTCGACGACGCGCTCTCGTACGAACTCGGCAACATCGCCGCGCTTTATCTCGGTCTCTTCGGCGGAGCGCTGGCTGTCTACCACGGCATCGGCTCCATTTCCGACCGTCAATCATCCCCGCTCAAACTCCCTTCATTTTACATTTTTTGGATCATTCTTGG
>DATIUT010000380.1:0-5396 GCA_035466615.1 Anaerolineales bacterium
CGATATTTGGCTGGACAAACAAAATGGTACAACAAGATTGATGTGTTATGGCTTTTCCTGGTCAAGTTTGCTCATGCATCTATTTTTAGTATAGCAAGTTGCGGGAAAATGCCCAGGTTGATTATAACAATTGGAGCCTGAAAAGTGACAGGCTCCAATTGTTATATGATTTACTTCTTCCTTCTCTTCCCCACCGCCTTAACTTCCGTCATCGACTGCGCCGGCTTCTTCGATTGAACAACTGCCCAGCCAAGAACGCCCAATAATGCAAGTGCAACAACCCAAACGACAACAAGCCCGCCACCGGTCACACCTTCATACTGGACAACAATCGGCGCAATAATCACCGCGACAAGATTGACGACTTTGATCATCGGGTTGAGTGCCGGACCCGCCGTATCCTTGAAAGGATCGCCCACGATATCACCCACCACACCAGCCTTGTGACGCTCAGAGCCTTTACCAAGATTTCTCTTCGGGTCTTTGGGTTCATCCTCGATCAGCTTCTTGGCATTGTCCCATGCGCCACCGGAGTTGTTCAGGAAGACTGCCAACAACTGTCCGGAGACGATGATGCCCGCCAGGAAACCGCCCAAGGCCTCCACTTTCAGAGTCAAACCAATGAAGATGGGGGTCACGATGCCAAGCAATGCCAGCGAGACCAATTCCTTCTGCGCAGCAGTTGTGGAAATTTCCACAGCCTGCTTGTAATCTGGCTTGACTTTGCCTTCCAACACACCAAGTTTGAACTGACGGCGGACTTCCAGCACGATCAAGGAAGCGGCGCGCGTCACAGCCTGGATAGCAAAGGAGGAGAACAGCCAGGGCAACGCACCGCCAACCAGCATACCCACGAACACCTGCGGTAGATCCACGCGAATGCCGATGGCTTGAATCTGTTCCGCCAGAGGAACACCCAAAGAATTTTGGGCGCGTGATACGTCCACAAGGAAGGAACCAAACAAAGAGACTGCCGCGATCACTGCGGAACCGATCGCAACACCTTTGGTAATCGCTTTGGTCGTGTTACCCACCGCATCAAGGTCAGCCATGATCTGCTGAGCGTTTCTGGTGGTCTTATCTGTTTTGCCAGACCAGGACATCTCTCCGATGCCGTTCGCATTGTCAGCAATGGGACCAAACGAGTCCATTGCCACATTGTTACCGGTCAGCGTAAGCATGCCGATACCGGTCATGGCTACACCATACAGAATGAAGGTGGCACGCTCCGCGCCTTCAACGCCAGGGATCGTCCCGAAGATAAAGATGGAAGCTACAATCGTCAAAGCGATCACGATCACAGACCAAACAGAAGATTCAAAGCCGACCGAAATACCGCTCAAGATCAAAGTTGCAGGACCCGTGTCAGCCGCCTTCTTGATGTCGTTGACAGGCGCCGCATGTGTGCCGGTAAAGTATTCGGTCAAACGGTCAATCAAAATGGCGAGTAAAACACCCACACCTACTGCCGCGGGCATGCGCCACCAGCCGCCATAGTCAGCCATCGTATCTTTCATGTAGAGGTAACCAGCGGCAAAGAACAAAACAGCAGAGATGGCAGCGGAAGTCAGGAATCCGCTAAAGATGGCCTTCATGGCATCTGCGCTCTTGCCGGTCTCACCACCGCGCACGAAGTAAGTACCGATGATGGAGGAAAGCACGCCGATGCCGCGCACAATCAACGGGAAGATGATCCACTCAAGGCGGCCGGTTGCGTGCCAGAGAGCCAGACCAAGAATAAGTCCCGAAACGATCGTCACTTCATAGGATTCGAAGATATCCGCGGCCATACCGGCGCAGTCACCGACATTATCGCCAACAAGGTCAGCAACCACAGCAGGATTTCTCGGATCATCCTCAGGGATGCCTGCTTCGACTTTACCGACCAGGTCCGCACCGACATCCGCCGCTTTCGTGAAGATACCACCCCCCACGCGCATGAACAACGCAAGCAGGGTACCGCCGAAACCAAAACCAAGCAAGGCATCCGGCGCGGCAATGCCAAGCACAATGAAGATCACTGTTCCACCAAGCAGGCCAAGGCCATCGGTAAGCATTCCGGTGATCGTGCCGGCGCGGTAGGCAATACGTAATGCATCACCAAAGGAATTGCGGGCGGCGGAAGCCACGCGCACATTGCCTTCCACAGCCATGCGCATGCCGATCTGGCCGACTGTCAGAGAGAAACCTGCACCCATCACAAAAGCAAAGGCTCGCGCCAGTCCAATGAGCAATTGCACTTGCTTATAAGCACCGACATTGCCTTCCGGAGTCATTGTTGCAACACAAGCTTCCACCGCTTCTTTTTCAGCACCAACATTCTGGATCGCGCTACAATGCCAGGCAGAAGCTTCCGGTGAAGGTGGAACAATATACACAGACAAAAATAGTGCAACAGTGAGAACAGCAATCAGAGGCAAGATGGAACGTAACTGCTTCTGCAAATAAGCATTCGCGCCATCCTTGATCGCGCCCCAGACTTCCTGCATTTTTTCAGTGCCTTTGTCTTCACGCAGGATTTGGGAACGGAGAAAGACCGCATACAGGAGGCCGAGAATGGCAACGCCAAACACAGCCCAAATCGCGATAGTCTCATAGAATTGGAGTCCTTGCATAGCGTACATATTAGGGTGATTCCTCCCGAGAAAAGTTTTTTGGGCTTCCGCCCATTTAGCAGGGGGATTGTACAGGTGGGATAAGGATGTGTCAAGCATTAACAATGCTATAAGTTTTTGGTTGACATACTGGGTTGATTTTGATAAGATATGTCCAATTAACTCCAAAAGGAGAGTGAAATGCTTGAAGAAATCAACACAAAATCCGTAATTGAAGCTAATACAACGATCACACTGACAACAGCGGCGGCTGATGCGGTAAAAAACATCCTGACCGAACGCAACCTGGAAGGCTACGCCCTTCGCGTTTATGTTGCAGGCGGTGGATGCTGTAGTGTGAACTTTGGCATGGCTCTCGACAACAACATCCGTGATGTGGATACAAGCTACGAAATGCACGGCATACAGGTAGTTGTGGATGAAGTCTCGATTGACTACCTGCGTGGTGCAAGCATTGACTTTGTCAATGACCCGGTACGCGGTGCCGGTTTTGCTGTTGACAGCCCCATGGCAAAAGGTCACAGTCATGGTGAAGGCGAATGTGCATGTGGAAGCGGGGGCGGGGGTGGCGAATCGTGTGGTTGTGGCGGCGGTTCTTGCTCCTGCAACAACTAAATTGTTTCATAGAATTAGCAAACCCCGCTCCGAATTCGGAGCGGGGTTTTTATTGCGGCTCAATAAGTTCACCTCCCGCGCAGATAGGAGATCACCGCGCCGAAGAACCCGAACAGGCCCAAACTGAGGATCAATAGACCGGCAGGGATTCCAGTTGTGCCAGTGGCAGTCGGTTCGTTAAACGAGGGCAGTTCGAGGGGCGGGGGAGGCGTGAATGTCGGCAGGCGGGTCGGTGTCTGTTGCCCGATGAAGGCGGCTTCCAAAGTCGGGTCAATAGTAGGAGTCGAAATGGGTGTGGGTGTGGGCGGGACATCCAAAAAGGGAAGAAAAGCGCCAGGTGAAAGTTTCACATAAAGGCCATAGACCCAACCTCTGGAGCCGGGTACACCGGGATAATAGATCTGGATCCACTCCAACCTGTCCCTGGCACGTCCAAGTGCTGGCGCAGTTTCATTTGCAAGCAGAATGCCAATCGCCGGATAATCAAACGAACTCGGTCCGGCGTACACCTTAATGATATCAAGACTGGGGTCTACAGTGATCAAAGGCCCTGAAGGTGTTCCAGTCACAGTCGGCACGGAACCCGTGGGTTGTTGCGCGGAGACGACTGAGTGGCCTGGATTGAAAACCCCCAAAAGGATCATCCCGGACAGTATGATGAAAAAAAGAAAAGATTTTCCACTTACCTGCATGGAATCTATCGCCTATTCAATGCAAAAGAGATCAGAAATACGATAGCACTAATGAAAAACAGGCTGATCACAATCGCACCAGACGCCAAACCAGATGGACGTTGTGCCGCCTCATCAGTGTATTGGGGTATCACCAATGGCGGCGGAGGCGTGAAGGTTGGCATTCGTGTGGATGTGGGTTGAAAAATAAATGCCGCGGCAAAGGTCGGATTGACGGTGGCAGTTGCGATCGGTGTCTGGGTTGGCGGAGGTTCTACAATCTGCAATTCACCGCCTGAAATACTAACGAAGGTCGCATATACCCATCCCACCCCGCCAGGTGCGGAGGGATAGGAAATTTGGACCCACTCCCGCCCCGGCGATACACCGAGCGCTGGAAGGATATCTCCGGGATTGGCGTTTCCCACAACCGGGTAATAGACAGTACTGGGGCCAGCGCGCACATTGATTCGCTCACTGTAAATTACCGTCGCAAATACGCCGGACTGCGCCTGCGCTTCTCCATGCGCCCAAACCTGCCCCGGCATAAGAAGCGTCACCAGGCTGACAACGAATCCCATTAATGTCACAGCAAGGAACTTAAACCGAATCTTTTTCATAACGTATACAATGATATACATGAAATACGACGACAAATCGTCGCCGCTCGCAAAAGGATTATAATCTAAAACATGGAACGCCGAATCCTGCACGGAGACATCAAACCAAATGACATTGCCCACGCCTTGATGGCTGAGTTCAACCGCGGCAACCTGCACGCCCAAACGGTTGGACAGGCAAACAAACTTGCTGTCCAAATCACCACACGCATGGGGTCGCAATCTGGAGGCCAGACCGCCTTGACTGTCTCAATCCAGAAAGTCGAAGATGGGATCATGATCGAGATCGGCCAGCAGGCCTGGCTGGGGGTGGCGGCGAGTCTCGGTCAGACCGCTATTTCCGCCCTCCGCAATCCGCTCAGCCTGTTGGGACGACTAGACGACCTTGCACAGGACATCGAAAACATGCAACTGCAGGAAAAAGTATGGGGAACGATTGACCGAGCTGCAACGGCTCTGGGCGCATCGCATGAACTCTCTGAGCGCCTGCAACGCATCATCTGTAGTTATTGTGAAACTGCCAATCCGCTTGGGGAGAGCTCGTGTATTGCCTGCGGCGCCCCGCTCGGGGACGCACATCCCACCACCTGCCCCGATTGCGGATTCGCCATCACAAGGGGCGAAACAACCTGCCCAAACTGCAAGCGAAAATTATGAGCATCGAAACTGCAAGTATTCTGTTCTTGCAGTTTTCCCCTCTCACACCTATAATAACAAAACTGTGTGAGTCGATAAAATAATGAACGCAAAACTTGACCAACTGGAAACCAAATTACAATCGCTTTTTGAAGACCAGATCATGGCAATCTTGCCGGGGTTATCGGTTGAAGAAAGGGTCGTACAAAAACTGGCACTGGCGCTCAGACAAAATATCA
>DATIUT010000381.1:0-15895 GCA_035466615.1 Anaerolineales bacterium
CGCTTGTCATTGAAAACGATATTTCCATAGATTATCTATTCCCACCGCTTTTTGTGCTGGGCGCGGCATTATCCACATTTGCAGTTCTGGCATGGGCATATCGCAAAATGGGCTTCCCCATCACATGGCGGCAGGCATTGCTAGCGTTCGTCTGCGGGAGCACACTTGCCATCTCCGTGGCGATCATTTTAGAAATGACCCTTCCATACCTCGGCTATTTATTGCTCGAGCCGCTTTGGTACATTTCTGAAGAATTTGCAGGCCTCGCATGGGGCGCACCGGGCTTCATCGAAAGGCTGTTCGCATCGCCACTCATCCTTGTCTTTCTCGCTGTTGTCGCAGTCGAAGCGCCGCTCCCTGAAGAATTCGCCAAGGCGCTTGGCATTCCCATGTTCGGACGTGGACGAATCCAAAACGAACGTCAAGCCTTTGCCATCGGTCTTGCCAGCGGTGCAGGCTTTGCCATTCTTGAGAACATGCTCTATGAAGGTTTATACGCCGGCCACAACGGATGGACTTGGGGCGGCATCACACTTCTTCGTTCCATCGGTTCCATCCTGCACCCGATCTGCACCGGCATCATCGCGCTCGGCTGGTTCCGCATGAAGGATGGCGGCGCGGGAAAACTCTTCAGAGCCTACTTGCTCTCTGTCGGCTTGCACACACTTTGGAATGGTGGTTTTGAGCCGTTGGTATACCTTACGGGTATTGAGCATTTTGCAGGAGCAGGTCCCTCGCTGGATTTTTATGGCGAAACATTGAGCGTATTGCTTGTGGGATATTTGACACTACTCTCATTGGGACTGTGGTGGCTGTTACGAAAGATCCTCAATGAAATCTCCGAACGCGTCACCCTGGACCTCACACCGGCTACCGTTTCGAGACGCGTTATCGCCATCTGGGCAGTTGCCTGCGCGCTCGTCATCATCCCCATCGGAGCAACGCTCAGCCCGGCGTGGAAGGAGATCCGTTCTCTGATTTTTGGCGGCTGATAATAGTCGACACATCACAATCTACGAACAAGAGACATTCATGGACGAAAAACCGATCACCAATCTCTTTGATGAAGATGAAAAAGCTGGCAGGCAACCCATAGTTTGGGCTATGTTAGGCATTGTCGCACTGGGCTGTGGTCTTTTATTTGCGGCAGCGTTCATTTACTTCAGACCTGATGCGAAATCTCTGTATGACCGATACTTCCCATCTCCCACTGCCACAAACACCCGCACGCCCATCCCCACCTCGACAACAACTTCAACCCCTACACCAAATATGACAGCCACACAGCGGGTGATTCGTACCACATCCACCGCGCAGGCGATCCTAACCACGGTTGCAGAGGCGGGAAACAACTGGGATGTCATTCTCGTTGACGAGTTCGATTCAAACGCAAACGAATGGACAGTTGGCGAAGACGATGACGAATATGCAAATTTAATCCGAACGATGGATAACGGCGTTTATACGTGGAATGCAACAGCCAAAAAGGGATTTGTGTCATGGCTCCCGTCTCCTGTAAAATCAACAACGGACTTTCTTTTAACCGTCGAGGGGCGGCAGACGGAGGGCACAAATAGTGCTGACTACGGGGTGGTTTTTCGTGATGACGGCAAGGGAAATTTTTATCTTTTTGGGATCAACAATGAAGGCTTTTTTGTATCCATTAACTTTGATAACGATTGGCAGGATCTCATCGAACGGACTGCATCAGATGCCATTCAACCCGATGTTCCCAACCGCTTGAGCGTGATCGCCAACGGATCACATTTCATCTTTTTAATCAATAATCAGATTGTGGGTGAAACGACCGATGAACACATCCCCAGAGGAATGGCCGGGCTGGCAATTCAAGTTTATGAAGCAGGTCTTCAGGCAACTTTTGAGTTCGACAATTTCGAATTGCGGATCCCTTGAATTACCCCCATACCGCCTTCACCAACTCCGGCAGTATTTCTCCCGATTTTCCCTGAAGGAAGTAATTTACCTTCGGCGTAAGCGGCGTCGGCTCGGCATTAACTTCCACCACCACAGCCCCGCGGTTGCGAGCGGCATGTGCCAGCGACGCGGCAGGCTGGACCAAACCGGACGTTCCAATCGAAAAGAAGACTTCACATGTTCGCGCCGCCTCGACCGCGGCTTCCAGTTGATCGCGCGGCAATGACTCGCCAAACCAGACCACATCCGGTCTGAGCAGACCGCCGCACGATTCGCATCTTGGAACCAACCCGGTATCATCATCCCAGGTTTCTGCAAACATATAACATTCAGCACAACGCACGCGCCGGATGTTGCCATGCAACTCCAGCACGTTCCTGTTCCCTGCCATGCGATGCAAGCCATCCACATTTTGGGTGATAAGGATGAATTGGGGAACGCGTTTTTCGATTTCCACCAACGCATAATGGCCGGCGTTGGGGCGCACAGCTTTGACAGCTTCACGCCGCCATGCGTACCAATCCCAGATGAGTTTGGGATCGCGGGCAAAGGCTTCAGGGGAGGCAAGTTCTTCCGGCTTGTATTGCGCCCACAATCCAGCCTGTGCGTCGCGGAAAGTGCGGAGTCCGCTCTCTTGTGAGACTCCGGCTCCTGTAAGCGCGACCATATTCGAGGTCCCGCGCAGAAGCGGGACAAGTCCGGGAGAAAAGGTTAAAGCCCGCACTTCACCAGTGAAATGTTCCGGTCATAAAGCTGGGTACGTCCAAGTATCTCAAGATTTTCATTTACCGAAACAAGCTGGTATTCGATCCAGGCATTCTTGTAGGCCCAATACCGCCTGAGATTATGCGTTTCTATATTGTAATTGAACGATCCATCCTCTATCTTGATCATTTCGGCGCCCGCACTCCATTCACCGACAGTGAGTGTGTCCTGTTTATCGCGCAGGCGCAGGAACAGGAACACGCGATCGGTGCGGTCAGGGTCTTCAACGAAAGCGGTGATCTTGATGCTGCGTGTTATGCATGCTCCTTCACCCCAGTACAGGGTGGCACCGGAAAACAGGATGCCCCGAAACCCGACAGTCTGTACGAAAAACGTAATTTTGCTCATGTCATTGATAAATTCTTCAGAGAAGGTGGGAAGCGGTATCAATGTCTGAGTGGGTGGCAATGTCGGTAATGCATTGGGCACGAGCGGCTTTTCAGTCGGCGTAAACGTGACCGGCGTATTGGTTGAAATGGCAAACAGGTCCCTGGTGGGAATGCGAGTGACGGTTGGCTGAAGCGTGGCTGTACTCACAGGGACAACTGGAGCCGTTGCCAGGAGCTGGGTGATATCCGGCAGTTCAAAACCGGAACAGCCAGCAAGTAATACGATCAGCAGGAAAAATGGGATGGTCTTTTTCATATCGAGTCCTGTCATGGATATAAGGCACTGCAATGCGTGACCGAGACGCCTGTTCGATCCACAACAGAGCGCCCGAGAACAGTCAGCCCCACAGTGGATGCAACCAGTTGATATTGAAGCCAGGCGTCTTCGTAGTCACGATAGCCCGCGATCTGGTCGAGTTCGAGTTTATAGAAATATTTGCCCTGATCATTATCCTTCATGATGGCGCCCGCGCCCCATTCGGTACCGCGCCCGCTGTATTTATCCTGCAGGCGGATGAACAGGAGCACGTATTTCAATCGTCGCACCGGGGTCACGGTGGCAGTGAACATGATGGAACGATCGCCGTCACAGGAAGTCCCCCATACGATCTGAGCGGTAGACCTTTGAACGAATTGGAAGATATTTGGTGAGGGTGTGTACAGACTGGGGTCAAGCGTTTCGAGCGTAATCGTCGGGCGGGGAGACTTGGTAAAGGTGGGGGTACGGGTGGGTATGATTCCGGGACGAAGCGTGGAGGGAATCTCCGTTGGCGCCTGCGTGTTGACCGCGAACAGGTCTCGTGTGCTAGTCGGCGATGGAAAGCGGGTGACAGTCGGCTGAAGCGTGTCGGTGGGTCCCGGAGTGGCAGGGGTCAGGAAAGAGAGATCCAGCGGAATAGCGGAACACCCGGTGATTGCGATGGCGAGAAGAATAATGACCGTCTTTTTCACTATAGGGCTGTGCATGAGTTCCTCAAAAGGATTAATATGGACTATTTTATCAATTGTATCCTGTTTGATGGGGATTCATCCGCGTTTTGACCTTTCTCCATTGTTTGGAATGCGCCTCGAATCGGGGACCCAGGAACTGATTCGGCAAAATTACACGGGATCCTCCATTGAGCATCGAATGCGCGTGCGTTTCGACTGTACTCTTCGCACATCTACCCTGGCGGGTGGCGCCAGGGAAAAGCATTCCTCACCCCGTTCAGCGCGGGACTACGGCTCCCATTGCGGCTGCCAGTCGGGTTCCGGGTTGTCGGTGATCTGGCGCATGGATGAACCATCTGCGCGCATGATGAATATATCAGCCTGATCGTCATTGCGCAATGAGTTAAACGCGATCCACTGACCATCGGGGGAATATGAACAGGCGGCATTGTTACCACCATCCGTTAATTGTGAGGCGGTCTTTGCCTCCACGTCGATACGGAAGATATTTTTATCGCCTGCCGGTCCTGCGTAGATCAGCAGGTACTTCCCATCCGGCGACCAATCCAAACTTCCGCCGATTCCCTGCAAACCGCGCGTCAATTGCCGCTTATTCGAGCCGTCCATATTCATGAGAAATATTTCGTAGGCATCCGGGTTGTCGACTGCCATGGCAAAGGCGATGGTATTTCCATCCGGTGACCAATCGGCAGAGACGATGGTGTTCGGGCCGGCATACAACAACCTGGGGTCTTTACCGGTATTCTCCACTGTCCACAGGGATGTAGGTCCCTCCGCGGCGCGGTTGGCAAACAGGATGGTATTTCCATCGGGAGAAAAACTCGGGGAAATGACATTGCCAATATTTTCAGTGAGCCGGATCAACCGTGAACCTTCGAAGACGAACAGGAACAGATCGAAATACCCGCCGTTTTGATTCGAGGCATAAACTATGGAACCTCCCAATGGCGAATAGACAGGATAATAATTATGTGCTTCGACGTTCGTGATCTGCTGGTAGCCTGTCCCATCGGCGTTGATCATGCACAGCTGGTTGAAATCTCCGCGCGTGCATGTGAAGATGATGCGCCCGATGTTTGGTTTTGTCGGCCTGGGGAGAGGCGTGAAGGTCGGCAGGGCAGTTGGAAGGTCGGGGTCTGAAGCGTTGATGTCTCCCAAATTGATGTTTGTGGAGGGAATCAACAAACACAGTCCCATGGCCATCGCCACCAATATCAGGCCGATTGGCAAACGGATACCGCGCGGGGAATTTCGTCTCGAAAAGATGCGCCGCTGGGACATGATGGAATTTTAACTTCTTTTCCCCTGCTTTTACGGAAAGGGTAAAATTACACAATGCCTTCCATCGAAGTCGCAAACCTGCAAAAGACATTCCAGACCAAACGCAAAGCCGCGGGATTGGGCGGCTCAGTGCGGTCGCTGTTCAAGCCGCAGTATAGTTCCATCGAAGCGGTGCGCGGGCTTACGTTCCAGATGGATGCAGGTGAACTGCTCGGCTTCATCGGTCCGAATGGCGCGGGCAAATCCACCACCATCAAAATGCTCACTGGCATCCTGCATCCATCTGGCGGCAATGCCAAAGTGCTCGGTTACGTCCCGTGGAAGGAACGTCAACAACTCGCCTATCATATTGGCACGGTCTTCGGTCAGCGCCCGCAATTGTGGTATCACCTCCCCGCCATTGATACGTTCCGTCTCTTCGGAAAGATCTTCGAGATGGAAGACAACGAGACAAAAAAACGCATCGGCTTTCTCGCTGAGGCATTTGAGATTCAGGAACTGCTGGAGACTCCCGTCCGCAAACTTTCGCTCGGGCAACGGATGCGATGCGAAGTAGCCGCCTCGCTTCTTCACCGCCCAAAGTTGATCCTGCTCGATGAGCCTTCCATTGGCCTGGACGTGGTCGCCAAACAACACATCCGTGACGCGATCCGCGAAATGGCGAAGGAGGAAAACGTGGGTGTCCTGCTCACATCCCACGACGCCGGCGACCTCGAAGCCCTGTGCAAGCGCGTCATCATCATCAACCACGGACAGATCGTCTACGAAGACAAGGTCTCGAACCTCAAGCGCAAGTTCCTCACGTCCAAACTTGTGGAGGTGCGATATGCCGATGAAGTTTCAAAGTCGTTCACCATTGAAGGCGTTGACATTCTCAAGGTCGGGCATTACGGAGTAAAACTGCGCTTCGATACACACGCAACGTCTGTGGAAAAGGTGTTGGCGCATTTGACCGATGCGGGAAGTGTGGTTGACATAACCATCTCCGACCCGCCACTCGAAGAGGTCATCGCAAAGATTTATCAGACGCAGGAGGTCATTGCTTCGGGCTAGGCCCTCGCAATGAGAAATAAGGATAATCCGTGCCAAACTATTGTGTGACTGCAAACACATGGAGCATTTGAAAGAGAGGACCAATGAAGCCTTTCCCCATTGCAACAAAGAAACCACATAAATTAACCCAACACGGCGAAACGCGCGTGGATGACTACCACTGGCTCAGTCAGCGAGAAGATCCGGAGGTGCTGAAATATCTCCACGCCCAAATGGATTATCTCGAAGAGGCAATGGGACACACAAAACCCCTGCAGGAGCGGTTGTTCTCCGAGATGAAGGAAAGGATCCAGGAAACCGATTCAACCGTCCCAAAAGAAAGAGGCGGGTATCTATATTACGAGAGAACGGAAGCAGGACGGCAATATCCCATTTTTTGCAGGAAAAAGAATTCGGCAGGAAGCCTGGAAGAAATCCTGTTGGATCAAAATACGCTTGCGGAAGGGAAAACGTTTTGCAGTGTCAGCGCATTCGAGGTCAGCCCTGACGGAAATAAACTTGCGTATTCGGTGGACATAAAGGGCGACGAAGTTTACACGATTTACATCAAGGACATTCCAGGCAATACACTGCTGCCGGAAATCATAACCAACGTCCATGGCAGTGTATATTTCCGCACGGGGATCGAATGGGCAAACGACAGCGCGACAATATTCTACGGAACGCTGGATGACGCAAAGCGCCCATTCACATTGTACCGGCATAAAGTTGGCACCGACCCTTCACAGGACGTATTGATCTTTCAAGAAGAGGATGAAACATTTTTCCTGTTCTTTCAAAAGACGCGGGATGATGTCTACATCATTACGAGTCACATCAGCACACTGACATCCGAGGCGCGTTACCTGCCCGCCGACCAGCCCGAAGCAGAATTGAAGATCATTTCACCGCGCAGGCACGGGATCGAATATTCAGCCAGCCACCATAACGGTTTCTTCTTCATCCTCACAAACGAAAATGCGAAGGACTTCAAGCTTGTTAAAACACCAGTAACAAAACCAAACCATGAATACTGGCAGGAGGTTTTGCCCCACCGCACAGGCGTGATGCTGACCGGCATGGACACATTTGAAAATCATCTTATCGTTTACGAACGCAAGGATGGGGCGCCCCACATCCGCATCAGCGATGTGGATGTGAGCAGTAATGTCCATTATGTAAAATTCCCTGAATCCACTTATCACTTCGAACCCGAATCGAATCCCGATTTCCGTTCCAACAAATTGCGCATCAAATATTCATCCCTGGTCACCCCGCATTCGATCATTGACATCCACATGGACAGCGGCGAATGGGAATTGAAGAAAGAGGACAAGGTCAATGGCTACGACAAATCGCAATATGTCTGTGATCTGATCCACGCAATCGCTTCGGACGGAAAACGGATTCCCATTTCGATCTCCTACAGAAAAGACATCAAATTGGACGGAAGCAACCCGACCCTCCTGCACGGATACGGAGCCTACGGAGCAATTCTGGACCCTGAATTCACGCCCAACCGTATCAGCCTTCTGGACCGTGGGTTTGTGTACGCCATCGCACATATCCGCGGCTCTTCGACCCTGGGTCGCGAGTGGTACGAAGACGGCAAGATCTTAAAGAAGAAAAATTCTTTTACAGATTTCATCGCATCCGCCGAATATCTCATTGAAGGAGGATTCACGTCAAAGGATAAACTCGCCATCATGGGTGTTTCTGCAGGTGGACTGCTCGTTACCGCATCCATGGTCCTGCGCCCGGACCTGTTCAAGGCGGTCATTGCAAAAGTGCCATTCGTGGATGTGATCAACTCGATGAGCGACCCGACCATCCCGCTGACAACGCACGAATATGATGAATGGGGCAATCCAGCGATCAAGGAACAATATGATTACATGATGTCCTATTCTCCGTATGACAACATCAACGCCACGGAATACCCCAACCTGCTTTTGACCGCGGGACACAACGACCCACGTGTGGCATATTGGGAGCCTGCCAAGTTCGCGGCAAAACTGCGTGAGCTCAAAACGGATGACAACCTGTTGTTGTTAAAGACCAACTTCAACGCGGGACACGCGGGTTCATCGGGACGTTATGACTTTCTCAAAGAGGTTGCACTCGAGTATGCGTTTTTGATTGATAGATTGACTTAACTGCCTGAAGATAAAACAGCTCCCGATGAAGTTTCATCGGGAGCTGTTTTATCTTGACATTGATCAACCGGGCTAGGCAGGTTGTCCAGCCTTTGCCGCGATATCTTCCAGCATTTTCGTGGTCAGAGACTTGGGGCGTTCGATGGGTTGACCCAGAGCGCGTGCCCAAACGTAGTTGGCTGTGACGCCCAGCGCGCGTCCCACGCCGAACAGAACTGTGTAGAAGTCGAATTCGCGCACGCCGTAGTAATACTGCAGCGTGCCGGAGATTGCGTCCACATTCGGGGCAGGGTTTTTGGCTTTACCTTGTTCCTTGAGCACAGTCGGCACCACATCGAAGACCATATCGGCAAGGCGGACAAGGTCGTCTTGCGGGAAGTGTTTCTTTGCAAATTCCATCTGCGCGGTGAAACGTGGATCAGGCACACGCAAAACGGCATGTCCATAACCGGGGATGACTTTACCGCTATTCAGCGTATCCCATGCAAATTTGTACAGGTCATCGCGTGAGGGAACGCCGCCAAACTGCTTGTGGACATCCAGCAGCCAGCCAAGGCATTCTTGATTCGCAAGTCCATGAAGGGGGCCAGACAAACCACTCAGGCCTGCTGCGAAGGCAAAGTAAATATCCGCCAGTGAGGAGCCGACGAGGTGCGTGGCGTGCGCGCTGACATTGCCGGACTCGTGGTCTGAGTGTAGAATGAAATACAAGCGGGCGAGTTCAGCGTAACCCTTCTTGTCCGAGATCTTCATCATGCGCGCGAAGTTCGTACCGTAATCCTGCCTGGGGTTGTATTTGAGAATTTTCCTCTCATTGAAATATTTATAGCGATAGATGAAAGCCGCGAGCATGGGAAGCTTGGCAGTCAGGTTCATGCTGTCTTCCAGCGCGGGCTCCCAATAGGAATCTTTCTTCATGCCTTCATGATATTTCCTGGTAAAGGCGGAGTCGCGTGCCATGGCCATGACTGACTGCGTAAACAGGATCATGGGATGCGTATCCTTCGGCATCGTCTTGAGCATCTTGTAGACATATTCCGGAAGTTCAGCCCGCTGTGCCCATTCGGCTTCCACTTCCATCGCCTGTTCTTTGGTGGGCACTTCACCGATCATGAGCAGGTAATACAAGCCGCCGACGAGAGGCATTTTGCCGCCGCGCGCTTTGGGCAGGGCACTCAACGTCTCAGGGATGGACAAGCCGCGGAAGCGAATGCCTTCCGCCGGGTCAACGAACGAAACATCGGTCAAAAGCGATTTGATATCGCGCATGCCACCAACAATCTGTCCTACTGTAACGTGGTCAACTGCTACATCAGCGTGATCTCTGGCAAGTGATTTCATTCTTTCACGCCAGCCGGGCAATTGTGCAGAGACCTTTTCATGCAAAATCATGAGATACCTCCAAAATGTTTCGCCATTGTGAGGGTGCCAGCCCAAAACAAACTATCAACCAGTCAGGGATTATTCCGCCGGGAAGGGCACCCTCCTCGCAATGACATTATAGACTGACCAGCTTCTTCAATGCGTCGTGCGTTTCCTTCACAGCCGCGGCAGATTTATCGAACATGGCTTTTTCTTCATCATCGAGTTTATATTCGATGATCTTTTCAAGGCCGTTGCCGCCCAGCATGACAGGCACCCCAAAGAACATGTCGGTCAAACCATACTCGCCGTCCATGTAAGCCGCACATGGAACGATCAGGTTCTTATTCTTGAGAATGGCTTCCGCCATCTGGGCGCAAGCCACAGACGGCGCATAATACGCGGAGCCGGTCTTGAGCAGGTTCACAATCTCACCGCCGCCCTTGCGGGTGCGTGCAACGATGGCGTTCAATTTATCGGCAGGGAGATATTCCCGTAATGGGATGCCCGCAATGTTCGAATGGCGCGTGAGGGGAACCATTTCGTCGCCATGGCCGCCCAGAACGTAACAATCTATATTCTCAACGCTCACGCCGGTCTCCATTGCAACAAAGGCGCGCATGCGGGCCGAGTCTAAAATTCCAGCCTGACCGATCACGCGGTTACGCGGCAGGCCGGTCTTCTTCATGGTGAGGTAGGCCATTGTATCGAGCGGATTGGTCAACACGATATAGAATGCATTCGGTGAATACTTCAGCGTTTCGGTCGCGGCTTTGCCCACAATCTCGGCATTTGCAGACAATAAATCATCACGGCTCATACCCGGTTTGCGCGCCAGGCCCGCCGTGATGATGATAATGTCTGAATCTTTGGTCGCAGAATAATCGTTCGCGCCTACAATCTCGACATCCTTACCAATAATTGGCATCGCTTCCAACATGTCGAGCGCCTTGCCCTGCGGCATACCTTCCACAACATCCACCAAAACCAGGTTGGCGAGTTCGCGCTCTGCAAGCCAGTGTGCGGCTGTAGCGCCGGTCATTCCAGCGCCAATAATGGAAATCTTATTCATGGATCCTCCAGAGTATACGATGTGAGGGAATTTTATCCGAAATCCAATGACAAATAAGTACAATTTGTCATTCTTTTGGTGTGACTGACGACAGACAAGAAAACAGGACCTCCAATCGTCTGGAAGTCCCGTCCGTTTCATTCCCAAGCCTTATCCTGATTCCTCTTCGAGGAACCTTGTCGCCTGAATTGCCGCCGCGGCGCCCATCCCCGCCGAAGTGACCACCTGACGGAAATGCGGGTCTGCCGCCTCGCCCGCCGCAAAGACGCCGGGTACGCTTGTTTCCATTTTATCGTTGACCTTGATGTAACCCAGATCACTCATCTCCAATTGGCCTTCGAACATCTGTGTATTCGGTGTATGACCAATGAAAATAAACAGGCCATCTGTTTCAAGGGTCGTTTCCTCACCAGTCTTCACGTTCCTGAGTTTCAAGGCTTCAAGTTTGTCCGTTCCAATGGTCGCCGCGACAACGGTATCCCAGATGAAACTGATCTTGGGATGCTCCAAGGCGCGCTTCTGGAGGATCGCGCCCGCACGCAATGTGTCGCGCCGATGGATGATGGTCACCGAAGATGCATAACGCGTGATGAACAACGCCTCTTCCAGGGCGCTGTCACCACCGCCCACAACGACAACTTTTTTGTCCTTGAAGAACCAGCCATCACAGGTGGCACAATACGAAACACCGCGCCCGGTCATTTCCACTTCACCGGGGATATTCAAATGATTCGGGCTGGCACCGGTTCCAATAATGAGTACATCGGCCAGATACTCGCCGCTGTCAGTCGTCACCTTGAAGGGACGTTTCGAAAGATCCACCGAATTCGCCATGTCAAATTCGGTCACCGCGCCAAAGTGTTCAGCCTGCTTTTGGAACAATTCCCCCAATTGCGCCCCGCCAACACCTTCGGGAAAACCCGGGTAGTTCTCGATTGTGTACGTCAACGCGGCCTGTCCTCCCAGTTGCATTCCGGTCAACACCACAGGTTGCAGTTCCGCGCGCGCGGCATATAACGCGGCGGAATACCCGGTGGGACCCGACCCCAATACCAATACTTTTACGTGTTTTGCGTTTCCATTTGAAGACATTCTTCCTTATTCCTCGCTTGTGATTTCTTTCAGTAATCAAGACTACCTATTAGATGCAAATTTTACCGATAAGTGACATCCAACACCACAAAGAAACATTTTAGTTTCGTAAGTTTTCTAAAAGAATTATTCCTTCACTCGCTCACTCGCTCGATCTTTGCCCCAAGCGCCTTGAGTTTTTTGTCCACATCTTGATATCCGCGCTCAATTTGGCCTATATTTCGGACAGTAGAAGTCCCTTTTGCCGCGAGCGCCGCCAGCAATAGGGACATGCCTGCGCGGATATCCGGACTTTCCAGATTTTCGCCATAGAGTTGATTGGGCCCCTGAATGAGACAACGATACGGGTCGCACAAAATGATCTTCGCACCCATACCCACCAGTTTATCTGTAAAGTACATGCGCCCGGAAAACATCCAGTCGTGGAACATGATCGAGCCGCTGACTTGTGTTGCAACCGTGATGGCAATGCTGATCAGGTCGGTCGGGAATGCAGGCCAGACATTGGTTTTGACTTCAGGGATCGCGCCGTCCAGATCAGGAACGATCTTGAGTTCCTGATTCGACGGAATGATCAAATCATTACCTTCCACATCCCAGTGGACACCCATGCGCTCAAAAATATGCCCGACCATGCCAAGGTTGTTCACGCCTGCATTTTTCACCCGCACTGTTCCATGTGTCACTGCCGCCGCGCCGACAAAACTGATCACCTCCAGATAGTCCGGACCGATCTTAAACTCGCCGCCGTGCAATTTGGGCACGCCGTGAATATGAAGCGTATTCGAACCAATCTCTTCGATCTGCGCTCCAAGCCCGTTCAAAAAGTGACACAATTCCTGTACATGCGGTTCGGATGCGGCGTTACGGATGACCGTATCCCCATTTGCAGTGACCGCCGCCATGATGGCATTTTCCGTCGCGGTGACGCTGGCCTCGTCCATGAGAAATTCCGCACCACGTAGGCCATCCGATTGAAAGGAAAAGCCGCGGTCGTATTTCACATCCACGCCGAGGGCACGCAAGGCAAGAATGTGCGTATCGAGTCGCCGGCGGCCGATCACATCCCCTCCGGGTGGGGACAGTTTGAACTCGCCAACCCGTGCACACATGGGTCCCGCCACGAGGATGGAAGCGCGGATGCGGCGGCAAAGGTCCGGGTCGAGGTCCGCAGGCCTCAGGTCCCGGGCGGTGACGCGCCACGAAGTGGCATCCAGATCCTCCACCCGTGCGCCGAGGCTTTCGATGAGATGCCTCATCACGTCCACATCCTTGATGCGCGGGACATTTCGCAATACGACAGGTTCATCGGTCAGCAAACAAGCGGCGACCAGGGGCAGTGCGGCGTTCTTGTTCCCTGCGGGCATCACCTCACCTTTCAGTGGAGTCCCGCCTTCGATTATGAATTTATCCATGTTCATCTCCTGGGGAATTTCGGGAAGATTGTAAGACAGTTCACAAACTCGTGCAAGCACATTACAGTTGACTTACATGGTGTTCTCCTCCAAAAATGACACCCGCTTTAGACTATAATGATAGAAATGGACTTTATCCTGCTTGTCCCCATCCTGTTGGGCTGGGTTGTTGGTCTTTTTGTGAACTACGTATCGGACGTCCTGCCGGTCACGCGGCGCTTCAGCCAGCCAGCCTGTTCCAACTGTCAGACCGCTTTCTCATGGACAGATTACCTCACTCTGCGCGCCTGCCGCAATTGCGGGACTCGACGAAGCCTGCGCACATGGATCGTGCAGATTTTTTCCGTCGCTTCATTCACGTACTTCTGGCTGTTCCCGCCCATTGGGCTTGGCCTGCCTCTCGGCTTGATCATACTCACCTATTTCGGCGTCATCATCGTCATTGACCTTGAGCACCGCCTGATCCTGCACCCCACTAGCCTGTTCGGCGCCCTTTTGGGACTGGTTGTGGGAACCCATCTCTACAGCAAAAACTCCACCATCGCATCCGGCATACTCACTTCCATTTTGGGAGGCCTGGCCGGGTTTGTAATCATGTTTGTCTTCTATCAACTTGGCGCGCTCGTGGCACGCATCCGCGCAAGGAAGATGCGCGCGGCTGGTCAAACGGAGGATGATGAGGAGGCGCTGGGCGGCGGGGATGTATTCCTCGCCGGCGTTTTAGGGCTGATGCTTGGCTGGCCCAACATCATCCTGGGTATCACAGCCGGGGCGCTGGTCGGAGGCGTGGTTGGAGTGCTGGCACTCATCGGATACTTCGTCAAAAGACGTTATGCCGAGAACAGCCTGATGACCTTCATCCCATACGGTCCTTCGCTCGTGCTTGGGGCGTTTTACGTCCTGTATGTTTTCTAAATTACAGAAATGTTAACTGAAATTTGTTCCATTTAGTACGAATGTCTTATTGGACTGGACAACCGGTACATTAAACTAAGAAAAGGAATAATAGATTAGAGAACAGGAAAGAATTATGAATATTCTGAAATTCAACACTCGAAAGAGCAAGGCACAGGCAATGGTCGAGTTCGCGATCGTATTGCCCATCCTGCTTTTGGTGGTATACGGATTGATCGAAACGGGCAGGCTGATATTCGTAGTTGCCTCCGTAAACAATGCCACCCGCCAGGCCGTGCGCTACGGCTCCACCTCCGGGGAGGGACCGAACGGTGTGCCGCGCTACCAGGATTGCGCCGGGATTCGAGAAGCCGCCCAGAAAAGCGATTTCCTGAACGCATTCGAGGACGCGGATATTACGATTACCTATGATCAGCCAATTCCAGATAATCCAGCCACGGCGGGAGATGAAAGTCAAGCTGATCCGCCTGATTACAACACATGCAACGGGACCGTTGATACTGGTGTGAGCGCCGTTACCGGCGATCGTGTTAATGTAACCATCAAATCAGACTTTACCGCCATCTTTCCCAAGTTCCTGCCTTTCCTCTCACGCACGGCGGCGGGAGGAAATCCAATTGTTACGACCAGTTCGAGAACCCTCCTGCTCACCATTAATGTCGCACCGCCCCTGGATCCGACCGAGACTCTTATCACAGCACACACACCCCACCCATCTCAAATTGGAGATTATGTAACGATCACTGTACTCGTAAGCGGAGGAAGCACAACGCCCACCGGCACTGTAACTATCACCGGCGCCGATCAGAACTGCACCATCACCCTTTCAGGAGGCACAGGCAGTTGCAGTGTTGTAAGGTTTTTATCGCCCGGCACAAAGACCATTACCGCCTCGTACGATGGTGATCCGACTCACGATGTTAGCGGTGATAATAAATCTCACACCGTAGGCAAAGCCCCCACTGTCACCACCATCACGGCAGACACCCCCGATCCATCGCTGGCAGGCGATACGGTCACCGTCACCGTTACCGTCACCAGCACGTATGGAACGCCCACCGGCACAGTGACCATCAGCGGCGCGGACGCCCCCTGCACGATCACCCTGCCCGGCACAACAAGTTGCAATGTAACCTTTGCGGCGAATGGTAAATATGCGCTGAGCGCCACATACATTGGCGATGCCGAGCACCGCGAGAGCAGTGATACGTATGAACGCCACGATGTAATCCCGAAGGGCGATACTGTCACCATCATCACCTCGCACAATCCCAACCCATCCGAAATTGGAAAATCCGTGACGGTTTATGTCACGGTGGGGAGCGTCACTAAAACGCCTACCGGAACTGTAACCATTACCGGCGCCGATACGAGTTGTACCATCACCCTCAACAAAGGTGCAGGCAGTTGTATTGTGGTCTTTAATTCCATCGGCGTAAAGACTCTCACCGCCACATACGGCGGCGCCCCCGGTCTGAATGGCAGCAGTGATAGCGTCAGCCATTCGGTGGAGTTGGCGGCCACCACCAC
>DATIUT010000382.1:0-4495 GCA_035466615.1 Anaerolineales bacterium
TGGCGTTGCCCAGAACATTCTCAAGGCATATGCATGGGTGATGAGTCTTGGGGCGGATGGTCTGCGTGAGGTGGCCGAGATTGCAGTGCTCAATAACAACTACCTGCTGAACAAAGTGCTTCAGATCCGCGGCGCGAGCGCGCCTTACGCAAAAGGCAAGCGCCGCATCGAGCAGGTGCGATATTCGTGGGAGCAACTCACCAACGACACGGGCGTGCATTCCGATGAAATCGGATTCCGCGCCGCTGACTTCGGCACGCATTACTGGACGAGCCATCACCCCTTCGTTGTGCCTGAACCGATGACCCTCGAGCCCACCGAGTCGTATTCGCAGGCAGACCTCGATGAATATCTGCGTATCCTCAACCACATTGCGGAAGAGGCGTACACCAACCCCGAAATCATCCACACCGCGCCGCACAACAGCACCGTTCACAAGATCGATCAGGAATCGTTCGACAATCCCGGTGCCTGGGCGGTTACCTGGCGTGCGTATAAACGCAAGGTTCGCAAAGACAAGTGAAGCGTATCGGACTCATTGTCAACCCCCTGGCAGGCATTGGCGGACGGGTGGGTCTCAAAGGCAGTGACGGGCCTGAGACTCAACACCGCGCACTGGAACTCGGCGCAACTCCCCAGGCGCCTCAACGCGGGACTCTGAGCCTGCTCCCGTTGACCAAGCCTGATTCCCCGCTGGAAGTCTTCACGGCTCCGCTCGAAATGGGTGAGACCTCCGCACATGAGGCGGGATTCACTCCTCACGTCATCGGCGAGATTCAATCCGGCGCGACGACTGCTGAAGATACGAGGCGTATTGCCAGCGAAATGTCGGCGCGTGGCCTGGATTTGATCCTCTTCGCGGGCGGCGACGGTACGGCGCGTGATATTTGCGCCTCCGTCCCCGAAGGTTTTCCATGTCTCGGCATTCCTGCGGGTGTGAAGATTCATTCAGCGGTGTATGCCACCAACCCGCGCCACGCAGGCGAACTGGCGATGATGTTCCTCGCTGGCGAGGCGCGCCTGCGCGAATCAGAAGTGCTGGACTTGGATGAAGATGCCTATCGTGAAGGCAGAATCGTCGCACGGTTATATGGATATCTGCATGTGCCGTATCGTCCGTTGCTGTTGCAGAATCAAAAGACAGCCAGCCCCGCCTCTGAATTCCGTCAAATGGAAGCGATTGCGGCAAACGTCATCGAACACATGCAGGCAGATGTCGCATACATCCTTGCACCAGGCACGACGACGCGCGCCATCGGGCAAGCATTGAATTTGGAAAAGACCCTGGTCGGCGTGGATGTAATTTGCAACGGCAAACTCATCGTGCAAGACGCGACTCAAGCGCAACTGCTCGATATTGTGAACAAAATGCCTGCGCGTATCATCGTCACACCGATCGGCGGGCAGGGATTCCTGTTCGGGCGCGGCAACCAGCAAATCGGTCCCGAAGTGATTCGCAAAGTCGGGCGTGAACATATCAGCGTGGTCAGCACGCCCAGTAAATTAAATGCATTGCGTATGCAGCCCCTGTTGGTGGATACGGGCGATGCCGAAGTGGACGCGTCGCTCGCGGGGTATGTCACCGTGATTACGGGATACAAGGAACAGACGGTTTATAAAATTATGTCTTGAGAGGAGACTATTATGCGCGGTTTGAAAGACAAACGTGTTTTGATTACAGGCGGGGCGGGCGGAATTGGTTCGGCGACTGCGAGACGGTTTCTCGATGAAGGCGCGCGCGTATTTGTGTTTGACCGCGACGAAACCGCCTGTCAACGCCTGCAAAAGGAGTTGCCCGCGTTGCACGGAACGATCCTTGTGGATGTTTCCAACCCTGATGACGTGGCGCGCGCGTTCAAAGAACTGGATGCAATGGCAAACGGACTGGACGTACTCATCAACAACGCAGGCATCAGCATCCGTCATCCATTCATGGATATTACGCCGCAGGAATGGCGCAATGTAGTGGATGTCAATCTCAATGGCGTGTTCTATATTGCGCAACAAGCCGCGCGCCGGATGCTGGCCGGGGGCGGCGGCGTCATCATCAACATGGGTTCGACCAACGGGTTGATGGGCTATCACTATTATGCGGACTACAATGCGAGCAAGGCGGGCGTGATTGAACTGTCGCGCTCGATGGCGCTTGAACTTGCACCCAAAATTCGTGTCAATGCCGTGTGCCCAGGCTTCATCATGACGCCCATGCAGGAAGCCGAATACACAACCGAGATGCGAAAAGCTTTTGAAGATAAAGTCCCATTGCGCAAATTGGGCAGGCCTGATGATGTCGCCGCGTTGTTTGCCTTCCTCGCATCTGATGACTCGGTTTTTATTACGGGTCAGCACTTTGTCATTGACGGCGGCGAGATTGCAGGCGGACTCGCAAGCCAGGCATGACTTCAACATCGCCATTGCGAGGCAAAGCCGAAACAATCTCCAATATCGCAAGGGGATTGCTTCACCCACTTGCCATTTGGGGTTCGGGGCTCGCAATGGCGGAATAAAAGAACAGGAGATGTTATGGGCAGACTGGATAACAAATGCGCCATCATTACGGGCGGCGCGTCGGGAATTGGCAAAGCCACCGCGTTGTTGCTCGCGCAGGAGGGCGCGGCGGTTGTGATCGCAGATATCAATGAAGAGCAGGGCAAACAGGTTGAAAATGATATCAAACAGGCGGGCGGACGCGCTGTGGCCGTCAAATGTAATGTTGCCAAAGCGGATGATTGTCAGCACGCCGTAAAGACCGCGCTCGATACGTTTGGTCGACTCGATATTCTTTTCAACAACGCGGGCATTATCCGCCGTACCGACGTGACTGGCATCACCGAAGAGGATTGGGATCTGGTCATGGCGATCAATGTCAAGTCCATTTATTTGATGTGCAAATATGCCATTCCGCACATGACAGAGCGCGGCGGCTCCATCGTCAATACGGGTTCAGGCTGGGGTATCAAAGGCGGACGCAATGCGATTTCATATTGTGCGTCGAAGGGCGCGGTGGTCAACATGACCCGTGCCCTTGCCATTGACCACGGTCCGCAAAACATTCGCGTCAATTGCATTTGCCCCGGCGATACCGATACACCCATGCTCCGCAACGAGGCTCAGCAACTCGGTCAGGCTGAGGATACATTCATGGCAGAAGCCGCGGAACGCCCGCTCAAACGTTATGCCCAGCCGATCGAAATTGCGCAGTCCGTTTTGTATCTCGTCAGTGACGAGTCGAGTTACGTCACCGGCGCGGTGCTGGCAGTGGACGGCGGCGGCACGGCATAGGCTTTACAAGGTCTGATGGATCATGATCGGTTCAGGATGCCGCGGCATGAAAAGTCCTTCCATTTGTTGGCCTTGATACAGTCACCGATTGCGGAAGAATAAAGAAGATAAGTATCAAAAGGGGAACGTGGTAATACCGGGACAATCGGACAGCAGATAACCGCATGGAGTTTTTTGATGGATAAGAATGTTCTGTTCATATTAAGTGTAACAGGCACGATTGCTCTAATTCTCGTGTCACGCAAATCATTGTTGCATGTCGGCTCGCATGGGTTTTACCGTTTCTTTGCGTGGGAGATTCTACTGGCGATGTTCCTGCTCAATGCAGGGACCTGGTTCCGAAATCCATTTGCATGGCATCAATTGATCTCGTGGGTGTTGCTTGTCATCTCCATCGTGTTGGTGATTCTTGGGCTTAGACTCCTGCATCGGATCGGGGAGCAGGATTCAAGCAGGAATGACGCGTCACTTCTTGCATTGGAGAAAACATCAAAGCTGGTAACTGTTGGTCTGTATCGTCATATCCGACATCCATTGTATGGCTCGCTTTTGTTTCTGGGATGGGGAATGTTCTTCAAGTCGCCATCGTGGCTGGACACGGGACTGGCGATCCTATGTTCATTTTTTTTGATCGCCACTGCACGCATGGAAGAACGCGAGAACATGAATTACTTTGGCGATGAATACAAAGAGTATATGAAACGAACAAAGATGTTCATTCCGTTTTTGTTTTAATTTGGGGACTGATCTTAAACCACTTGCCCGTCCGGACAATAAAAGACTCTCCCAGCCGATGGGAGAGTCTTTTATTGTCCGAGTTGACGGATTCGTTTACTTGTCGCCTGACTTGCTCACGCCGCCAACGCCGCTGACCTGTTTGGTCACTTCTGGTGAGCCGTAGTAATTGACTGAACCCGCGCCGGAGATTTCGGCGTCCAGTTCGTCATCCACCCAAAGAGTGGCGCTGCCCGCGCCGCTCAAATTGACCCGGGCGGTTTTGTTGTGCAGTTCTTTGCCATCGAAACTGCCAAAACCGCTGATGGTCAGGTTGAAATTGTCCGCTTCGCCGGAGGCGCTCATGCTTCCAGCGCCGCTCAGATCCACGGAGAGATCCTTTACGGCGATGTCGTTCAGTTTCAGGGTGCCGGCGCCACTGACCGAAATATCAAGTTCATCGGTCTCGATGCCACCAAGGGTGAGATCACCTGCGCTT
>DATIUT010000383.1:0-7385 GCA_035466615.1 Anaerolineales bacterium
TGAGACGAATCATGTGAACTCCTTTCATTAAACAAAAAACAAAATGGTTTATACGACGGCACATCCTGTGCCGGTAGAAATAACCTGATAATCACAATTGTCATGGAGGTTATGAGGGCGGGAATGTAAATAACAAAACAATGCCACAAAGCCCCGTTTGTTATCACAATCATTTATCATGACCCTTACAAAATCATTATGTAAGAATCGAGTACAACAATCTAGCTGGGGATTTCCCTAGTATTTGCCTCTATCCCATTTTGCATTGCCCACATCCCGGCCATCAGACGCGTGCGCGCACCGATCTTTGTGTAAATGTGGCCAAGGTGAAACTCAACGGTTTTCTCACTGACACAAATTTCCCCGGCAATGGCCTTGTTGGTAAGGCCTATCAGAACCAATTGGAGAATCTCCAATTCGCGCGGCGTGAGATCAGATAAATTTGCCATGTTCCACTCCTCATCAGACAAGACTCTGATTTCAGCAACAGTATTTACTGCCTAATGTGCAACTCCACTTTTATCCTTGAGGGACGCAGGCATCTGTTCCTCCCATGGTTGCAGGCGTGAACACAGGATAATTCTTTTTAAATCAGTGACATCGGTGTTTTTGGCATCCAGAATATGATTTTGAGGAAAAGAGCCCCGCATGATTTGTATATGGTTGGCGAAAAATAAAGTTTGTTGAAATTTGGGTTAAATTGATTAAATATACTATACAACGATCCTATACAAATTTCAAGACCCAATTTGTCAGATTTCAGGGATTTCTTGAAGTTGAGGAGGAAGACATATCATGGGTAACTGCATTGTTAACTTTATCGTAATCGGGAGAAAATGATAATCGAGCTGGATCAGAGTCAACAACTGAAGCAGGATGAATATAGTGTTGGACGGTGCCAGGCATATCGTGCAGGGGACCGAAATAATTGACAAAAAAAATAAAAGTTGTACAATCCGCTCATATAAATTCAACTGAAGCCGGCGATGCATGCAAGAGACGTCCTGGCGCGAAGCACGGAGGTTCCCCGGATCGAATGATGCACAATGAATGTGAGGTGTCCCGATGAATGTGTCCCTGCGTGTCGGTGCGGGACTGGTGCTGGAGGTGGGCATGCCGCGCTTGTCCGTCAGGCTGACGGATGGCGCGACAGCGGCGGATCTACTGGAGTATTTGCATACCCAGTATCCTGCCGCCGCCCGGCTCGAAAATGCCGTGCTGGTCAGCAACGGTGAGCATATGTCCCGTTCTGCACTCTTGTCTGACGGGCAAGAGATTGCATTACTTCTGCCCGTTTCGGGCGGTTAAAAAAGCGTCAGCCCAATGACAAACAAAAGGAGGTTTCCCATGGTTGTTAAAACTGATCGAGGTGTTGAGACTGCGCAACGGACTGTACTGGTGGATCAATTCACCAATGGCATTCTCGATCCCAACCAGCCCATGCTCGGTCCGGTCAGGGACGGCGGTCATCTGATCGTCAATACCGCTCCCGGTTGCTGGGGACCGATGATCACGCCGGCCATCCGCGGCGGGCACGAGGTGACGCGCCCGGTCGCGGTCGAAGGCGCGGAGGCGGGCGATGCAATTGCCATCCGCATCGAAGATATCACCGTCACTTCGCTTGCCACCGCCTCCGGCAACGACAAATTTATGGATGGTCGCTTCCTCGGCGATCCGTATGTGGCAGGCAAATGTCCGCAGTGCGGCACGCTGTATCCTGAAACCCATGTCGAAGGCATCGGACAGACGGCGATCCGCTGTAACAACTGCGGTGCGGATGTCGCGCCGTTCAACTTCACCAACGGCTACACCATATTCTTCGACGGCAATCACACCGTCGGCGTGACCATGCCGCGCGAAGCTGCGGAGGATATTGCCCGCGACGCGAAACGCTACGCCGCCCTGCCGGATAATTCGATTCAAAATCCCATCCTGACGTTTGCCCCTCACGACCTCGTCGGGCTCGTTGCCCGCTTGCGCCCCTTCATGGGACAACTCGGAACGACTCCCTCCATGCCGATCCCTGATTCGCACAACGCCGGAGATTTTGGCTCCTTCCTGATTGGCGCGCCGCACGAATATGCACTCACCGCTGAGCAGTTGAAGCAACATCGCACTGACGGTCACATGGACATTGATGCCGTGCGAGCGGGCGCGATCTTGATCTGCCCGGTCAAGACTCCCGGCGGCGGCGTGTATCTCGGCGATATGCACGCGCTGCAAGGCGACGGCGAGATTGCCGGTCACACCTGCGATGTTTCAGGCACAGTAACTTTGCAAGTGCATGTGTTGAAAGGACTCAACATTGACGGTCCGATTCTGTTCCCCGTTGTGGATGATCTGCCCTTCCTCGCGCGTCCGTTATCAGCGGCGGAAAAGGCGAAGGCGATGCACGTCGCCCGTCAGTGGGGACTCGAAGCGTTGGAAGAATCCGCTCCGATCTCCGTGATTGGCACCGGTCCCGATCTGAACGCTGCAACCGATAATGGCCTGCAGCGCGCGGCAACACTGCTGGAAATGTCCATCCCTGAAGTGAAGAACCGCGCCACGATCACAGGCGCCATCGAGATTGGACGAAACCCGGGTGTGGTGCAGGTCACCTTCCGCGCGCCGTTGGATCGGCTGGAACGACGCGGCCTGCTTCCCATTGTACGCGACCAATACGGAATTGGTTGATCGCGAGCGGGTTAATATGTAAAAACAGCGGATGAGCACGCCTCGTCCGCTGTTTTTGATATGACTCATTCTCAGTGTACACTTGGGGCATGGAAACCAATACTCAAATCGAAAACGAAAGATCCAAATTCCCTTTGCGTGGCTGGATCGGGCTGATTCTCATTCTTCTCTTCTGGATTCTCAACTGGACATTGACCGGCCCGCGCACGCATTGGGGTTTCTTCCCGTTGTGGCTGGGTTATTGTCTCGCCATTGACGGTCTGGTCTTCTGGCTCACGGGTACCTCCCTGTTCACGCGTAGCCGGCGTAAATATATCAGTCTGTTCCTTGTCTCTGCGCCTGTGTGGTGGATTTTCGAACTGCTCAACGTCCGCACCCAAAACTGGACGTACCTTGGTGCTGAGATTTTCTCCCCTCTGCAATACGCTTTTTGGACGACATTGAGTTTTACGACCGTCATCCCTGCCGTTTTTGGCAGTGCGGAACTCTTTGCCAGCTTCGACTTTGTCAAGCGACTCGAGCGCGGCCCCGTCATTGGTACAGATAAAAAGACAATCGTCTCTTTCTTCACCCTGGGCTGGATCATGCTCGCCTTGATGTTGCTCTACCCGAAGATTTTCTTTCCGTTCATCTGGCTGTCCCTTTACTTTATTCTCGAACCGATCAACGTCTGGGTTGGGAATCGCTCTCTTGCCAATTGGACTCAAAAAGGGGACTGGCGCCCTGTCATTTCACTGTGGCTGGGCGTTCTGCTCACTGCGTTCTTTTGGGAGATGTGGAATTATTACTCATACCCAAAATGGATCTATCACGTCCCCTGGGGCGACTGGTTCCATATCTTTGAAATGCCCCTGCTTGGATACGGCGGCTACCTGCCCTTCGCGCTGGAACTCTACGCGTTATATCATCTTGTCATTGGCTGGTTGGGGGATAAGACCGGCGAATACATAAAGGTTATGCCCGAATAAAAAATTGAAGACATGTCAGGTCTTCGCGCGAGACTGACCGACCGCGACCTGCGCCCACCCCACGTTATGGTTGGCATCGGCATGAGTTGGACATGCCAGTTTTTTTTATCTTTATATCTGCGAAACTTTCCTCAACACCTCGGGCGCAAGGTTATAGGCGCGGGCAAAACCTGCCACGAATCTCAGGCTCTGCGGTGTGATTTTCCAAATATTGAAATCTCCCAAATTGAATAATTGCTCCGCCTCGGGAAAACGCGCAAGATAGATACGCCTGACATGGTCATAGCCTGGATCGGTTCTTGGAAGCATCTCAGCCGTCCCTTGAAGGGAGACGCGTGCCAGGGTCTGCGGGTCGGCGCGGAGGTCGTCTGCCTCTGTGATGAGCAGGCTCACGCGTGGATTCGTTTCCATATCCTTGGTGTGTTTACCCAGTTTGCTGATGTGGATGTAAAACGCGGAGAGATCATCTGCAAAGGCATAGGCGACCATGGCAAGATTTGGATTGCCCTCATGCAATGTTCCCAGTGCGGCAATTCGTGTGTTGCGAATCAGGCGCGCAAGGGTTTGTTCTGCTTGCCCGTCCATGGGTGAATTCTTCAGGCTATCGCGTGACGATATTGGTAACGTTCGAGAATCGATTCAAGAATCATTCTGTTTTCCCTGCTGATGTCTTGAAATTCCACTCCCGAATCATAATACTGCACACCCGGTTCCCGTTTGCTCCATGCCACTCGTGCTGGGATCTTCACGCGCCGGGCTGGGAATTCGGCAGTTTCGGGAAAATCAATGATGAGGGTGGTCTGTTTGTTGATTTCCAAAGGCTTTTCGCCAATCACCAGCGCGCCTCGCAAAGTCAAATCCCCCATATAGCCCAGCAGTTTTTTATCCAGGTCGTACACAGGTGTGAACGCCATGATTTTTTTTCGATCTTCCTTCCTGTGGTCGCTCATAGAAGCCTCCTCGTCTGGTGCACCCAGTTTAATTGACCTTTGTGTAAAAATCAAATGCAATAATGAAAAAAAAGCGACGGTCATTTATGACTGTCGCTTTTTGAAACTCTGCTCAGGCGTTTCGTGTCAGCGCCGCATCCATGATCTGTTGCACGCGTGCCACCATGCTGGATGGGTCCGGGTGCAGCCCTTCCACGAGCAACGCGCTATCATAGATCTGCTCGATGATCGCCGTCTGCAATTCTGAACCAGAGTCCAACTTGAGCAGATTCCTCAAAATATTGTGCGACGGATTCAATTCCAATATTTTCTTCGGAATTTCATACTCCCTGCCCAACAGCCGGTACACGCGTTGAAGTTCGGGGTTGAGCGTGCCGTCCGGGTCCACCAACCGCGCCACCGATTGTGAAAGACGGTTGCTCGCACGAACATCCGTTACGCGTTCGCCCAATACCTGCTTGAAACGTTCGACCAGTGAACTGAATTCGACATCGGAGATTTTCTCCATTTCATTCTTTGCCTCCGACTGTTTGCTCGTATCGACCTCTGCCTGTGCGACATTTTTGAACTCATACTCCTTATAGTTGTGCAAGCCCATCAACATGAACGAATCCATCGGGTCGGTGAACAGCAATACCTCCGTCCCTTGTCCGCTGAAGTAATCCAGATGCGGACTACGCAACACAGACTTCGGGTCATCGCCGATGATATAGTAGATGGCTTTCTCACCGTCCTTCATGCGGCCGATGTAATCATCCAACGACGACCACGTTTCCGTATTCAAGCTGGTCTTGAACCGTAACAACGGCTTGAGACTATCAGCATCTGACGGAGTGGAGGCAATGCCCTGTTTTAGAAAGCCTCCAAACTCCTTCCAGAAGGTCTGGTATTTTTCGATATTGTTCTTCGCCAGTGTTTCCAGTTCCTTGATGACCTGATTGGTGAGAACCTTTTTCAGCTTGGGCATGAGGCCGCTGGATTGAACAGTTTCTCGTGAGACGTTGAGCGGCAGGTCCTCCGAATCCACCACGCCCTGCACAAAACGCAGATATTCGGGCAGTAAATCCTTGTTGTATTCGTCAATCAAAATGTTGCGTGAGTATAACTTCAACCCATCGTCCCTGCGTAATGCAAAGATGCCGCGCTCCGCTTTGCCGGGGACGAACAACAACGCATACAACTGCACCGGCGCATCAGTGATCATGTGGGTATGCAGAAGATGCTCTTCATAGTCAAGCGTGGTCTGACGATAGAACTCCCTGTATTGTTCCTCGGTCACATCCTTGCGCGGCGTGCGCCACAGCGACATCTGTTTGTTCACCGGTGCTTTGCCGTCCCCGATATAAATGGGAAAGCCAATGTAATCGGAATGTTTATGGATGATATTTCGCAGGCGGAACTCTTCCGCGAATTCAGCGGCATCCTCCTTGAGCTTGATCTCAACACGCGTCCCTCTTTCGCTCATATCTGCCGTGCCGACCTGATAGTTATCCTCACCTGTGGCATGCCAACTGACCGCTTCCGCATCCGGCTTGAACGAACGGGAGGTCACCCGCACCGATTCCGCCACCATGAACACGGAATAGAATCCCACCCCAAACTGCCCAATCACTTGGGAGAAGTCCACCTTTTCATCCTTCGTTGTTTCGATGAACTTGCGCGCACCCGATTGGGCAATGGTGCCAAGATTCTCTATGACCTCCTCGCGGGTCATGCCGATACCCGTATCCTGTACGACAAGCATGCGGGCATCCTTATCTGCTTTGATGTGGATGCTCAACTCGGCTGCGGGGTCAAGCACATTCTGATTGGTGACCATCTCAAATCGCAGGCGATTGAGCGCATCTGACGCATTCGAGAGCAGTTCACGCAGGAATACTTCCCGGTCCTTATACAGTGAATGGACCAGGATGTTCAGCAGTTGTTTGGTCTCTGCTTTGAATGAAAATTGTTCGGTGTGGGGTGAATTTGAGTCTGTCATGTTTGCCTCCGGTGCGGATAACAAATTTTAGTTTATGCTTGGGCGATTTTATTCCCCGAGGATAAAAATTTTGTAAGAGCAATCTTTCAATCCTTTGTGAACATGAATGAAATCAACCTCGGCGGTTTGCCCGTATCTTCTTCGTGCAAGTATTCATTGAGCACTTCCAATTTCAAGCCGTTGGCCGATGCCGCATTTATAAAATCGGATACGTGATGGACGGATGCCTCTACCTCGACCGTCTGGCCTGCCCGCTCAAACCGGGCTTTTGTCCCGCCGTATTGTTTGAAGGGATGCAGTTCGTTAATCAGGAATTTGCCGTTGGGTAGTAACGTCCGTGCAACTTCGGAGAAAATGTGCGAGAGATCTTTGATATGCTCCACTACGAGACAGCAAACGATGAGATCGTAAATTGAGTCTTCGCACCGCCAGCGGTTTGTCAAATCTGCCATCTCAAAGCGGACATTCTCTGCCTTAACCTTCTCCCTTGCTTTCCGGATCATCCCTTCCGAAAAGTCGAGTGCATGAACACGTGCCCCAATCTGCGCGAGAAACACAGTGTTCTTGCCGGTGCCGCATCCCAGCTCAAGGATGGAGGCAAAGCGTCGATTGGTGAGTAGGCTGCGGGTCACGTCTGAATCAAGGTCGCGGGTCAGGTTTTGATTTGTGTCGTAGATGTCCGACCATTCGTTGTAAGAGTCTTGAATATTCATTTTTATTGGAAGAACCAAGTATATCTGATTCAGGCCTCTCGTAAACAGGGATATTTGTAATATGTAATTCAGTTCAAATATAAATGAACTTTTTCCT
>DATIUT010000384.1:0-8073 GCA_035466615.1 Anaerolineales bacterium
ATGGTTTATTTTCTATTTTGGGGAAATCGTTTGTGGTGTTGAAGAAGCGATCTGCAAAGATCTGATAGATGATGGCATCCTTCGTCCATGCGGGAGGCGGATCGTTATCCACGTAAAAGGCATAGTAGGTACCATTGTCTGCGAATGTCTCTTCGCTGTTGCCACCCGCTGTGATGCGATAGCGGACCAGTGTTCCAGAATTTTGTGCGGGTATCTCACCGCGAAATTTGCGGACGTACCCCCACAGGAAAGTGTCCCATTCGGAGTTGACAGGTTCAAACGAAGTCGCGTAGCCATTTATTGCCTGTCCGTTTTTGCCTTCGGGGTCACTGCCATCGTTTGTCCAGTAGATCCACGCCTGGTTTTGAGAGAAGGAAGGTCCGATGGTCAGGTGAATTTGGATTGGCTGACCAGGCAACGGATCACGCGGGAAGCGTTTGTGGGCGTGGGTGATGCCTCCCAGGATGTCCCGTAAATGTTTGATGCGCGATTCGTCTGTGGCAAGGGTTCCAAAGATAAAGTCTTCCATGAATGTCCTTAATGTTAAACTGTAAAGGTCTTTAAGACCTTCAGGGTCCAGTTGTTAGTTTGTGAGTTGAATAATGAAAATACTGTAAGGCGGGAGTTGGGGGAGCAGGACGTAATTGTCGAAGCCGCCCTTGTCGTTGGCTTGCAGGGAATTGATTGCAGATGTATCGAGCAAGGACACGGCAGTATATTGACCTGACAGCGGACCCAGTGAAAGATCGAGTTTATAGTTGCCCAGCGGTTCATCGTCGATGTTGATGACCACGAGCAGGGTTTCTTCACTGCTCACGCGCAGATAAGACAATATCTTATTCGAATTGGATTCGGCCACGTGGGTTTTGCCAACGCGCAGAGCGGAATGTTCATTGCGGAGTTGGATAAGTTTGCGGTAATGCTCCAGCAGGGATGAGTCGTCGCCTGTCTGGTTGGCGACATTGACGAATGCATAATCCGAGTTGACAGGTTGCCAAGGTTTATCATTGGTGAAACCCGCACCTTGTGTGCTGTCCCATTGCATCGGCGTGCGGATGAGTTCATCGGGCTTGGTGCCGCTCATGCCGATCTCTTCACCGTAGTAGATGAATGGAATACCCGGGATAGTGAGCAAAATTCCTGCGGCGAGTTTTGCTTTTTGTTCCTTGTCGGTTCCAAGTTGGTTCATCACGCGCGGCATATCGTGATTGGTGATGAAATTGGCGTTATCCTGATCGGGGAAATCCCTGATCGTGGTTTGAAGAATAAACCGCAAGCTGGTGGTGCTGCCTTCATTCAATTTGAGCATGGCGGCGGAGAGATCGAAGTTGAAGGCGGAATCCAGTTCCCGATTTGAGTCCGTATATTTTTTGACATTTGCATTGTCGGTCCATGCCTCGCCCACGGTAAATGCCTGCGGGTTGATGCTTCTATAATATTGTCCCCACTCCTCAAGGAAGGCATGATTCGCTTTTGAGTCCGCCAGTTGATCGCCTTCCGCCGCGTAACGCACAGCATCAAGACGGAAGCCGTCGACGCCGATATCTGTCAACCAGAAGGATGTGATTTTCCTGATCTCATCACGCACGGCCGGATTGTCATAATTCAGGTCCGGCATCTGGTCCCAGAAAATGGCGTAATAGTATTGACCGTTGCTGGCGCGATACCAAGCCTTTTGCCCCCATGGACCAAGCGTGCCGGGGTCGGTTTCACTCCATACGTACCATTCCCGATACTGGCTTCCAGGTGTCAACGCGGATTGAAACCAGGGGTGTTTTGCGCTGGTGTGATTGAGAACGAGGTCCATGATGACTTTGATGTCACGTTTGTGCGCCTCTTCCAGCAATCGTTTGAAATCATCCATCGTGCCGTAATCGGGATTGACCGCGTAGTAGTCGGTCACATCGTAGCCATGATAGGAGGGAGATGGGTTGATGGGCATGAGCCATAATCCCTTGAGGCCCAACCCTTGAAGGTAATCCATTTTTTCGGTGATGCCGTTGAAATCACCAATGCCGTTGCCATCACTGTCGCGGAACGAGCGGACGAAGATCTCGTAGAAGACCGTGTCGTTCCACCAGCGAAATCCATCCGTGCCTGCATATGGAGAGGGTGTTGAAGTTGGTTCCGGAAGGGGTAATGCAGTTGGGACTGATGTGGTTGTGCTACACCCCGAAATGATCGCGATGAACAATAATATTGAAAAGGCTTTATATAAATGGTTCATGAAGTATTTCTTTGTTGAATATTTTCCATGGCTATGTTGACGCAAAATGAAGATAGCCCTGTCTAACGAACAGGGCCATCCCCAAACTCATCACGGTACTGGTAAAAACTGCGCGTTTCATTCCTGCAAATTTTGCTATCCTTTGACAGCTCCTGTGGTCAAACCGCCGACGATCTGATCCTGCAATACGAGATAGATGATCATGATCGGCAGAGCGCCGATCAACGCGCCTGCGGCGAACACACCCCACTTCTGGTCGAATTGACCTGCGGTGAAGATCTGCAGACCAACCATCAGGGTGTATTGGTCCACATCATTAAGCAGGATACGGGCAAGGATGAAGTCGCCATACGTGCCAATAAAGGAAAGGATGCCGATGACAACCAGGATGGGGCGCAGGAGCGGGAGTATCAGGTTGTAAAAGATCTGGAAGTGGGATGCACCATCCACCATGCCGGATTCATCAATATCGCGCGGGATGGTATCCAAGAAACCTTTCATCAACCAGATGTTCATACCCATCGAGCCGCCCAGATATACCATGATTAAACCCGCATGAGTGTTCAAACCCAGCGCAGGGATGATCTCGCCAGCCTGGAAGATCAACACATAGATCGCCACGAGCGCCAGCAGGTTTGGAAAGACCTGTATCAGCAGAATACCTTTGAGCATCGTGACGCGTCCTTTGAAGCGCATGCGCGAGAAGGCGTATGCCGCCATGGTCGTGATGCCAAGGCTAAGGATTGTGGAGATGCCTGAGATTTTTACAGAATTGAATAACCATTTTTGAAACACCAGATCGCCGAACTTATAATCCGGATCCTGGCCGAACAGTCTTTGGTAATTCTTGAAACTTGCATTTTTAGGAATGAGTGAGGTCTGGTTTGCAAGGGATTGTGAAGGATCAAAGGATGCTGAAACGATCCAAAGCACCGGGAAGATGGCGAAGAAGATCAATATCACCGCGATAATAAGGCGCAGGGCTAAGCTGAAACGTTTTTGGAATCTCTGCGATGTCCGCAGGGTTTCGAGGGTTTGAGACATGTTAGACATTTTCACTTGCCTCCTCCCACATGTTCGTGAATCGATACTGGAGTAGTGTTATGGCTCCAACAATCAGGAACACAACGATCGAAATGGCGGATGCCAGACCATATTGGACGCCGCGCCCACTGCTTTCAAAAGCGAGTTTGTACACGTAACTGATCAGGATGTCTGTATGACCCGCCTGCGTGGACGCGCCCACAATTGGGGGGCCACCTGTAATGAACAGGTATATCAGGTTGAAATTGTTGAAGTTATAGACATAGGAGGCGATCAGAAGCGGGCCCACGGCAATCAACAACATGGGTAATGTGATACGCCTGAACCTCTGCCAACCGGTCGCGCCGTCTATCATTGCCGCCTCATAGATGTCAGAGGGGATGGACTGCAAGGCGCCACTGCTGACCAGCATCATGTAGGGATAACCGAGCCAGAGATTCACAATCAAGATTGCAACCTGTGCCCAAAATGCTTCCGTGGTCCAGCGCGGGGCTGTGCCGATCAAACCGTTTAGGAACTTGTTGACGATACCGAATTCGGAATTCAACAGGCCACGCCAAATGATGATACTGATCAAACCCGGAATGGTGTAGGGGATGATCAGCAGGGAGCGGATCAACTTCTTAAGAGGGAAGTCCGGGTCATTGAACATGATCGCGATCGCAAGACCCAATGCAAAAGTGGAGAGAACACTAACCGTCGGGAAGATAAAGTTCCAGGTGACGATCTGTACCAATGGTCCGCGCAGAGCCGGACTGGTCACAAAATCCACAAAGTTTTTGAATCCGACCTCAGTACGGAAGCCAGGTTTGATGGTCTTGCCGTCCTTGGTGGTGAAGGTTCCATCAACTGCATTATAGATGTCTCCGTTCGATTGATCCGTGATTGTGTCTGTTGCCTCATCATATTTATAAAGGATCTGTAATTCAGCAGCTTCGCTTGGCGAACGTACCTGGACTGTCTTGCCTCCCTCAACGCCAAATTTGATGTTTACAAGATTCTTGTCTGTGGCGGCAGACAGAGGATTCAAACGCTGGTAACCCTCAATGGTTGCAGGTATTCCTTTGCTGTCCGCCTCCCCAATTCCGGGATCGCCCGGTTTTGCAGGTTGAAGTTCCTCTTCCGGTTTGGCAAGAAATGTCTCGCCATCCGGGTTGATCAGCCACAAGGCGTAATCGCCTGAGTCTGACTTGAACGCTGTCCATGAATACGATTTGCCTGCTTCGGGCAAAAAGGTTTGTTTCTCGATAAGAGGGATTGCCTGTTCCTTGGTGAGGAGGTGACCATCGCCATAATTTGTGAATGCCACATAGATGGTGAAGACCATCGGATAGACGGTGAACAGGATGAGGAATCCCAGTCCGAATGCCATCCACCGGAATGGATATGCCTGTGGAAGCAAATAGATGAGATTGAACATGACGGCGATAATGCCGATCACAACCACCAGTTGATCGAAACCTTTGGTGAGTGCATTTTGAACGAACCATATAACTCCCGCATCGAACAGGACCAGAAGGATGATACGGGTTAATTTTGATAAGTGCGACTCTTCAGCCATTCCTGACTTTTTACGTCTTCCTGACACGGCTTGACTCATGGGTTCCTCCTCGTGGAAGGTGGGAGCAGGTGACCTGTATAAAGGCTGAGGAACGAATGTTCCTCAGCCTTTATATAATATTCTTATTTGACGGTGATTACAAGCAAATTAGTTGCTGGGTCATATACAAATTCAACAGTGCCGTCAGCAGAGAGTGTGATCTTGTAATTGTCTCCGTCAGCTTTACCGTCCACACCGTAATTGATTGTCCAGCCACCATCCATGGCAACTTTGCCCTCGTAGTCTCCAGCCTTCAGGCTAAATGGACCACTTCGGTACAAACCATCATCGCCCTTGACCATTGCCGTTGCTTCACAGGCAGGATCCCAATCTCCAGCGCATCCGGCTTGTGCTTGATATGAACCGGGAACATTGACCATTCCTGCGAACTTGTTGGCTATCACGTCACGGATCTTGGTGGCGCCTTCTTTCATGGCGGTCTCGGGATCCTGCTTGGCATCACGAGCAATAGTGACGGCGTCACCCCATGCGCCCCAAACCGATCCCATTTCGGGGATTGCCGGCATCATTGTGGCGTTTTCACCAGCTACAGCCATGGCTTTGAGGTCAGCATCTTCCACCTTTTCAAGGGCGGGGAGATAAGCCGGTGCACGTTGACCGACTTCAAACAATTTGAGCATGGTCTCTTCGGTCGCGATAAACTCATTCAGGAAAGCCTGGGCGAGCAGAACGTTTTCGCTCTGAGCATTGATGAAGAAACCCTGTGTACCGGCAAGCGGATAGCCGCCACCGGGGAAGTTTGTGATGGCATAAGGCACGCCCGAGTCGCGGAATCGGCTCAATGACCAAGGTCCATCCATAATAAAGGGCGTTTTGCCGGATTCGAATAGCGCGCGGTTATTGCTATTATCCCAGTCGGCTGGCAAATTGCCATTTGCTACGTTGTCAGCCACCCATTTGACACCTGCAATCATGCCCGGGCTATCGATGCCCAGATCCTGCGGATTCCAGTTGCCATTGGCGTCTTTGCCAAAGATGTAACCGCCGAAGGAAGTAAAGAGCGGATATAGATCGTAGGTGGTGCCGGTGACGGACATGATGTACTCAACCTTGCCTTCCGCTTTAAGCGCCTCGCCCATGGAAACGACTTCTTCCCATGTGGTGGGAGGAGTGGGAACGAGGTCAGTATTGTAGAAAAAGCCTAGGTTTTCAGTTGCGTAGGGCATGCAGTACAACTTGCCATCGAATGTGCAGGCTCCGAGTGCCACGGGCGCGAAATCGGCCTTCTTGTCGCCCAAATCCACTTCTGCAAGCAAGCCATTGGCAACGAGTGTTCCAGCTTGGTCGTGAGCGACCACAATGATGTCGGGACCTTCACCCAGAGGAGCGGCAACCTGGAAGTCATCGCGGATGGCGGACTTCAGTTCGACGACGAGTTCGAGGTTATAGGCGGCAAGAACTTCGTCAGCCAGATCCTGAAGGATCGGGGCGCGAGTATCATCTGCCCAGATGCGCAGGGTGCCAGCGGGTTCGACGGGGGCGGCAGTGGGTTCTTCTGTAGCTACAACGGGTTCTTCCGTGGCAACAACAGGTTCTTCTGTGGCAGGGGCTTCAGTTGCACCACCACCGCAGGCGGTGAGCACGAAAGCTGTGATCAGCAAAAAGCTGAACAGCAAACTCAATTTGTTTTTCATTACTTCTTCTCCTTGTAGGAATTTGTTGATTTTTGGGGTTTCACATATTTTGTGTCAGTTGCATCAATTATAAGACCATCACCTCCTTTATCAGGGCTATTTCACTTCCATGGCTTCAATGGTAGCGACTTTTGACGCGGAATTCTTGTTTTCGGCGGCGACGTGAATGGCAATGTTAACTGCCTGTACGGTGGCGCCGATCAGCACTGAGCGGTGTCCCAACATGCCAGTGGTAATGCGCACGCTTTGCTCAGAGGCGCGCATTGCCCGTTCGCGTACAGCCTGACGAATCGGGACTGTAAGGATATCGCCGACCTGCGACACGCCGCCGCCAATAATCACAACGCTTGGATTGAACAGGTTGATCAAGCCCGCGATCGCGATACCGATATGTGTGCCCGCACGCCTTAGAATTTCCTGCGCGTGAAGGTCGCCGCGCCGCGCGGCTTCAGCCACTTCGAGGGCAGTGATTTTATCAACCGGCATGTCAGCAAGCAGGGTTCTTTTACCGGACTTTGCCAGTAGTTGACCTTGTTTTGCGATTGCATGGCCGCCGGCAAATGCCTCAAGGCAACCATGGTTTCCGCAATCGCAAAGAGGTCCGTTTTCATCTATTGTGATATGACCAATTTCTCCAGCTGCCCCCATTGTCCCGCCGTAGATTTGTTTATTAAGAATAAGACCTGCTCCAACTCCACTTCCCACCTTGATATATGCAATGTTTTTCTCTCCGCGACCTGCTCCATATGCCCACTCGCCTAATGCGCCAAGTTCGGCGTCATTGTTGAGCGTGACTGGACGTTTCCAGTCTTTTTCCACACTGGCTCGGATCGGATACCGGTCCCAGCCTGGCATGATTGGAGGGGCGACGACCATGCCAGCTTCGGTGATGACGGGACCCGGAACCCCGATACCAATGGCTGATAGATCGGAGACGGATAATCCCTGCCTTTCAAGCATATTCTTCAAATTCTGATCAGCCTTGGCGAGACAGACTTCAGGTCCGTCTTTGATATCGAATGGAAATTCAGATTCGTGATGGATACGGGCGGTGAAATCTGCCAGCGCAATACTCATGTGCGTAGCCCCCATGTCTATTGCGCCAACCAGCCCACATACCGGATTGATTTCAAGGACAATAGGCGGGCGGCCGCTTGGTGCAGAACGGCTTTCTGCCTCCAGCACGATTTTGCTCTCGAGAAGGTCGTTCACAATTAAACTGACAGCGGCTCGTGTCAATCCCATGCGGTCTGCAAGATCGGTGCGTGACATCCCTGATCTGGAAAAACGAATCAAATCAAGAGCCGCATGTTTGTTAAAGCTCTTGACATTATAATCCGCGGGAAGCCAAAAAAAAGTACTCAAAACATTCTTCTTGAGTTTAATTTTGGAAGATAATAGCATAAACCATTTATTTTTTCAAGTGTTTTAACAAATTAGATCGGAGGGTATCAAAAAGAGGCGCTGGCCAGTACGCCAGCGCCTCTTTCAACGTTATTGAGCCTGATGGGTTATCGGATGGCCTCTTCAGTTGCGGCGTCGAAGAT
>DATIUT010000385.1:0-26099 GCA_035466615.1 Anaerolineales bacterium
GCATTGGGCCAGACGTATGCCAAAAAGGCGGGAATAAATAAAGCCCCCTGAAAACCGCCAGCTTTTTTCATTTTCTCATTGACGGTTTCGGGGGTCTCGTTATAGCCAATTCCGTTCAACATCATGGTGACGGATGTCAACAGGCATCCCCACCCGCCGATGGTTTCAGATGAATTCCCAAGTTTGGTGTTCTTCCATTTCTCGTCATTCTGATAAAGATTTTGAGTCTTGAACATGACCAACCTCCTGACAGCGTTGTACTGGATTGTGAACGATAGTACTTTGGTACTGAATTGCCCTCATTTTACTCCAATTTGGATTCGGCTAATGCATATATTTTTGTTAGGCGGATGTATAACGCTTCGCAATTAACTGATGGCTGATCCTCCATAAAGGCTTTCTCCCTGCTGACAGAGCACCACCACATCAACCCGGAGGGGTTGACAGATCCCACCAGGGAGAGAGGTGTTTCTGAGGGCGGTTCGGGTGGTCCGCATAGTGGGAGATGTCATTGAACAACATTAATCTGGCGCGTGATGGATCTTTGAAATCGAGGATGTTCAAGCAGGCCGGTGCCTGGTCGAGCCTGTCGCGGAATCCGCGTGCATCAAACCCCAGCAGACTGCTGATGATGAGGCGTAATGTTGCCTTGTGCGAGACGACCAGTACATTTTCATCCTTATGGCTGACCACAACTTCGCGAATGACCGGCAAGGCACGCGCCAACACACTAATTCCTGATTCGCCATCTTTTGGTGCGAAAGTAAACGGGTCGGATTCCCATGCCGCGTACTCCTCCGGGAAACTATCCTCCACTTCCTTTCTTGAAAGTCCCTCCCAGTGCCCGTGACTGATTTCGCGCAAACCATCTCTGGTTATTGGGATCAGTTTGTGTGGTTTCGCGATGATGCTGGCTGTCTCCATTGTCCGGTCGAGCGGGCTGGTGTAGATGGCATTTATATTATCGTCTGCCAGTCGTTGTGCCAAATGCTCTGCTTGTGAACGGCCTTCGTCGGAGAGAAAAACATTCGCGGCACCGGAGAACCGGTCTTCTGCCGAGAGCGGCGTGGCCCCGTGTCGGATGAGATAAAGTCGTGTGGTCATGCACCTATTTTACATAACGATCAAAGAATTCAATAGTCCTTTGCATGGCGGTGCTGAAATAGTTCGATATGTTGTGGTTGTCCCCGTCATATTTATACAGCTCCACATATTGTTCCGCTTCGAGCATTTGATAGAAGAGAGTCTCTGAAAACGCGACTGGGACATCTGTATCTGCCGTTCCATGATGGAGTTGGATCGGGCCGGAGATCTCGCTCAGATATGAGTTCGCCGAGATCGAGTTCCAGAACCCGGGATTTTCCTCCGGCGAGCCGTATGTTTGAACGAATGTAGAGCGCCACGAACCGGGTCGCGGCGTGGAGTCCGGAGAGGCGGTTGGTCCGCGCCGCCAGTTGTAGAGCAGGTCTTCGTATGAGCCGACGACTCCCGCCCAGATTACACCGGCTTTGATATCTTGTGTTATCACCATTGATCGCAATGTGATATATCCGCCCATGGAATGCCCCCACATGCCGATGCGGTTGGGATCGGCGTCAGGATAACGTTTCATCGAAGCGACCGCGTTCAGAACATCTATTGTGTAATCGGGTCTGCTGTATGCTCCGCCTGCCTGGCCTTCGGAACGGTCATGCCCACGGTAATCCGAGCGGAAGACAATATAGCCATTGCGTGCGATCAGGTCTACATACGCGATGTATCTTTCCGTGGTGACATACACATCCGGTGGAATGTATCCATGATTGAAGATGACGGCAGGCCAGCCGGTTGCGGGCTTCTCTCCGTTCGGGACGGTCATCAGCGCGTAAATCTTTAGCCCCTCGGAAAGATAGGAAACGTAGTAACGACTGTAACCTACACCGGGGTCAAGCACATCTTCAATCACAATGTCACTGCCGGCATAGTCACGTGCACGCATTGCCGCGATTTCAAGTGGATGCGGTATCGGTGTCGCTGTCGGGATGGGCGTGGATGTTTCGGCGGGAGTCAGCGTAGGGGAGGCAGATGTTGTTGAGGAGGGAACAACAACAGTCGGCGTAAGAGGTGAAGCGGCGGCCCTCGCTCCGCAGGCGTTGAGTACAAGAGTCAAGATTCCAAGAGTCAACCAGTAAAATTTGAGTCGGTTCATCGCTAAAATCCTTGTGATGGATTTTAGGACGACCCGGTTTTTGGAATCTTTACTTTATGAGGTGGGATGCGTCGTGGCAAGTGCGTGGCTGCACCCCGGGTTAAGCCTCAATGTCTGCCAGTTTGGTCTTGATGAATACCCACGGAGCAAGGAAGGTTGCCCAGAATGTCGCCAATCCATAACGGATGTAGCGAAGCACATATCCGAGCGTTGTTTCGTCGGGAGCGAATGCCGCGAAGAGAATATCGAGACCGAAGTAGAACAGGAGCAAGCCAAGGATTCCGACGAAATATCGAATACCCCGTTTGCCCCAGTTGCCTTTTGCGTTGAAGTTTGCGTATTTACGCATCAACGCGTAACCGGCGTATGTGCCGAATGCTGCTCCTGCCAGAGTGACAAAGTGGGTGACGGTGCGGGCGTCAGCAGAGAAACTGCTCCATTCCGCTGGGTCAGGCGTCCCGGCGATGATGCGGCGGATAATGAATCCAACGAATACGAAGCCGAGCGAGTCCAGGAATCCAAGACCGATCTGGGTGGATAGGGATTTGTCGTCCAGCCAATTGCGGAGCATCGTCTCCCATTTTGCAACTGCCCACAACACAGTGAAGCCGATTAACCAGCCGAAGAGCACGTCCTGGGGAAAGTGGACGCCCAGATAGAGGCGGGAGAAAGCGACGAAAAAGACCACGATACCGATGAGCCATCGAAACCAATTCTGTTTGACATGTGTGGCGAGATAGCCGCCGATGGCAAGTGAGTCGCTGGCGTGCGAGGATGGGATTCCGTAGGATGTTTCGGCGCTCAATTGTTTGACTCCGCCGATCCAATATGGACGCGGCTCATGGAAGAGCAGTTTGAACGAAGTGGCAATGAAGTCTGTATAGATGAGGATCAGTAACGAGCGGACGCCGATGCGCCTGTCCACAGCCCAGTAGATAAAGGGGATTAAGACAAGATAGAACTCGATGCGCCCAAGAAATGTGAAGCCGTTCATGATCCCGTCCAGTCCCGGGCTGAGTGTTTGAATGGATTGAATGAGGCGGATACCGAACTGATATAGCGCGTCCATGGAATTCTCCTTTCGGATGTTTAGTCGCCTAAAAAGTATAGCATGTATGTCAAGGGGGTACTAGTATTTGGCATCGTTTTATGCTACAGTATAGAAAAGTGATGTTCGTCTTAAGAAAGGAGGTCTCCATGACTCCCAAAAAACGACTGAACATTCTTTTCGCAGATGATGGCTCTCAACATGCCCAGGCGGCAGTTGAGTTGCTGAAAGACATTCCCTTTCCTCCAAACAGCCGCATATCGGTTGTGCATGCGTTCAATTCCGGTCAGGTTCCGCTCATTACGGAATACGAACGGACGCTCGAACGCACGAAGGAACAGCTTTCATCCAGACATTTTCGCGTCGAAACCGAATTGAAACTGGGCCCGGCCGCGGAAATGGTCCTTGAAAGGGCGCAGGATAGAAAGCCCGACCTGATTGTATTAGGCGCCAAAGGTTTGCGGGCAACGGCGGGTATTTTATTGGGTGGTGTGGCGCAACAAGTGGTCGAGTATGCTTGTTGCCCGGTGCTCATCGTCCGTGCGCCGTATCGGGGTTTGCGACATATCCTGTTGGTCACGGATGGATCGATCCACAGTCAGCGGGCGGCGCGCTATCTTGGCAAATTCCCGCTCCCTGAAAAACTGGATTTGCGCGTGATGCATGTTCTGCCTCCCATCAAACGTCCCATCATGATGGAACCGTATTACGGTGGCTGGCAGACCATCTACGCCCGGTATCCGTCACAGGAGGAAGAGACAGCCATCGAGGAACGGGAGGCGAAGATCGGGCAGGCGTTTCTCAAACGGGCCTCGAACCTGCTCCAGCAAAAGGGACTCAAGCCCACCTCGGTGCTGACGCGCGGCGACGCGGCAACCGAGATCATCGAGTACGCCAACATGCACCAACTGGACCTGATCGTTGCGGGTTCGCGCGGTTTGAGCGAGTTCAAGGGTTGGTGGATGGGAAGTGTCTCGCGTAAGCTGGTTCACTATTCGAAGAGTTCGGTCCTGATCGTGAAGGGACCGGGAAAGGAATAAACCCATGGAAGTAGAGATTGGAAGAGTAACACATTTCTACAGTCATCTCTGCGTGGCGGTCTTGAAATTGGATGAACAGTTGAAACTGGGCGACAAGATCCACATCTTCGGTCACACCACAAACTTTGAACAGCGCGTCAATTCCATCGAGGTGGAGCATCATCCTGTGGTGTGGGTCAAGCCTGGCGACCATGTGGCGATCAAGGTCATCGGACCGGTTCACGAACATGATATCGTTTATCGTGTTGTGGAAGAGGTAATCGAGCCGCATCTTGCGTGAAAGTTTTTGGACAACGAAGATGGAACGAGGGGATGTTTGTGGTTAACTCCAAAGCTGGGAATTCAGCCGCGAATTGCACGAATTGTTACGAGTTTTTAAATTAGTTGCCGCGAAATGCGTTGAACGAAAAGCCGCCCCCCTCTGGACTGGAACGGCTTGTTTCGTGTAAATCAGTTTATTTTGTGGCTGAAAGCTCATAGATTAGATTCGGGGTGGGATATTGGGAAATGTTCGACAAAGAAATTACGGTCCTTTGAACTTCCACAACTCCCTGCCTGTGCCGTCACCGCCGTTTGCCTGGAAGAACAATTGATTGTTGTACACGGTCAGGAAGGATGGGAACGAATCGCCCGACTTGTTTATATCGCTGGCGCGGCTGGCGGCGGTACCATTGAATTTCCATAGCTCATAACCTGCGCCATCGTTGCCGTTGGCGCTGAAGTACAATGCGTCTTTGAAAACAGTCAGGTAGGCAGGGATCGAGTCGCCAGCCCCGACGTTGATATCTGCCGCGCGGCTGGCGGCGGTGCCGTCATATTTCCAAAGTTCGGTGCCTGTGCCGTCATTGGCATTCGCGCTGAAATACAGGGTATTGTTGAAGACGGTCAGGAATGCCGGGCTTGCGTTGCCCACGCCGGGATTGATGTCGGTGACTCGGCTGGTGTTCGTGCCATCATATTTCCAGAGTTCGGTGCCTGCCCCATCGTTGCTGGTGGCGCTAAAGTACAACGCGTTGTTGTAGACAGCCAGATACGACGGATTCGAGTCGCCCGACCCGCTGTAAATGTCGGTAACACGACTGGTGGTGGTGCCGTCTGTTGTCCAAAGTTCGATGCCTGCGCCATCATTGCCATTCGCACTAAAGTACAACTGACCGTTATAAACTGTCATATATGCCGGGTTGGCATTTCCGGCGCCACTGTTTATGTCGGTCAGGCGGCCAATGTCGGCGCCGTTGAATCTCCAAAGTTCTGTGCCTGCCCCATCGTTGCCGTCCGCGCTAAAGTACAGACTGCCGTTATATACAGCCAGATAGGATGGGTTCGAACTCTCTGCGCCGGGGAAGATATCCTTTACGCGGCTGATGGAGTTTGAAGCGACATCGTATTTCCATAACTCTGTGCCGGTGTTGTCCATGCCTTTGGCGTTGAAGAACAGGATATTGCCGAACGCCGTGAGATAAACAGGGCTTGAATCCGCGGCTCCAGCGTTGATATCGACCACTCGTTCCGTGGCAGATGCCGGCGCGGCAAGAACGACTTCCAGCGTATATTGTTTGTCGCTGGTGGTCACGTTGACAACATCCACATAGTAATCCGCATTCGATGGAATTGTTCCGCTGTAAGTCAAGGTGGCGTTCTGGGCTTTCAACACTGTACCGTTCGTTTGAAGGGCTGTCAACTCCAACCCGCCCGCGGGTGCAGTGAGAGTGACTGTGAGGGTCTGCCCCTGTGCGGCAGTCAATACGTAGCGTTCTCTGACCTTGGATACTGTCACCGTTCCCGAGAGCGTGACCTTGTTCGAACCGACGGGGAAGTTAAGGCGGATCGGTTGATTCCCGACGGGGACTGGATTCCCGTTCGCAGAGTTGAGCGGTATCTTGAGCTTGACCCCACCTGCCAGCGTGACAGTCTTGTTGGCTTCCATCAGGACGGCGAGATCGGCGTTGTATTTCTGCGCGATGGAATTCCAGGTATCGCCAGACTGGGCGGTGTAATACGTGACACATGGTGGACCGTAGATATTTCCATTGCTTCCGATGTTGGGAATGGTCAAAACGTTGATGGGCCAGATCTTGCCGGGATCGATCACCTGTAAATTGGCATTCCGCACCGCTGTGAAGTCGGCGCCGTAACAGCGTGCGATCTGGAGCATCCATTCACCTTCATTGACCTGATGCTGGATCGTTGTACCGCGCGTATACCCCGCTGGCGGATTGCCCGCCACAGCCGTGTTTGTGACCGTTACCTTGGCCGGCTGGATGTTAGCCGCCCCGCCTCCGGATGCAACTGTGTTGAAGATCAGTTGGGTCGCGGTACGGTCGGCATCTTTCGTGGTGTATGTGCCAGTGCACGAGATGGACGCGTTCGCGGCAAGGGATGTGTCCTGCGCGCCGCAATTGATATTACCCAAACGGTCATCACGAATGACGAATTGTGTGGGACCCAATGTGGGTGTACCCGTATTTTTGATGATGTAGGTAAAAGTGATAACCTGTCCTGCCTGATTGTAGGTTGTGGGGTTGGCAGTGCTGGTGAGTTCCAACACCGCGACCGGTGTTATTTGGACGGTTGTGGCTACCGTGTTCGAGAGTACCCCGCCGGTTGTGGCAGTGGCATTGCTTGTCACAGAGCCTGCATTCAGGTCGGCTTGTGTGATGGTATAAGATGAGACACAGATGATGTTTTCTGCAGGGTCGAGGTTGCCGTCCAGATTGCCAATGGTGTTGACGTTCGGACAGGTGACAGCCACTTTATTGTCGGTGACGGTTATGGGTCCCGTGAGAGCCGTGTTTCCCGTGTTGGTCACGGTGTACTGATAGTTGATGATTTGTCCTGCCGTGTTGAATGTCCCGCTTTGTGGTTGGACTGTCAATTTCAATGAGGGAAGGTCCGCTCCAGAGAATGCGGACTGCGGGGGCGCGGCTTCAGAGCCTCCCCCGAGATTGCAGGCATAGAGGATACCAGCAAGAATTACCGTTACTAAACTGAAAGAAAGAATCCTTTGCATGGTCCACATCCTTTTCCTGTAAAGATCTAACCGGTTCGATAAGATGAATGTAGCTTGTGTATCACTTTTGTTTAGACAGTGGTCGACCGCTCAATCAGCAACTACGTCTCCCTGCAATCGATGCCTTCACTTTGCTTGATTGAAATATTCCATCATTCCAAGCAGAACAAAAGCACGGGTCGTTAGAACAAAGAACGCGCCATAGAACAATAGAAGCAGGACATCTCCAATAAGTCGAAGTGGGTCTCCGCTCCAAATTCCAAAAGGAGCATAAAAGACTCCATAAATTCCAAAATTGACGGCTAAATATGAAATCAAGGCCAGAACGCCAAGTCCAAAAGAAACCCACGCCTGGTGCTGTAATGCAGACTGTTGTTTTTGGGTGCGCAATGTTTCACGTTGGCCGAATGTTTGCAGTATCACAAACAAGGTTGCCATGGTCACCAGCACCGTGATGAGTGCTGGTGAGAAATATTCCAGTGAGCCTGAGTTTTCCTGCATATAGCCGAGTGGTATGGCCTTGACCAGGATATTTGAAAGCGGAAAAAAGGTGGAAACCCCTGCCAGAATGCCCCACAACGTTTGCAGGAATTTGAGAAAAGTCCCAAATTCTTCCAGAAAGGATTTTCCCTGACTCTTTGTACTCATGCGCACCTCCTCTGCCATGACATGAATGCAGTATTTACATGTACTATAGCATAAATTGGTGTCCAGTGTCTATTTTTTTGTCCCTACTTTCCCTCTCCCAATTCAGGGAGACTCACATCCAACCTCGTGGTACATCTCAAGAGTGGTATAATCCTGCCCATGACCGAAAAGGCTAAATATATTTCAACTGAAACTCAAGCCGCCGCATTGGCTTCGTACGCAGCCCAATCCCTGGGACTGCTCTATGAACCTGTGACGGCGTGAGACTGAATTTTGTCCTTCCAGTCCCGAATCTAAGCAGGTTCGGGACTTTTGTTATCTGTTGTTGTCACAAATTCATCACTTGGTATAATTTCGCCACTCAAAGACTCTGGAGTGCTTCGCAAATGACCAAAAAACCTTCCGGCAATGAGATCCGCCAAACCTTTATAGACTTCTTCGTCGAACACGGGCACACTGCCGTGCCTTCGATGTCCCTCGTCCCGGGTGGGGATGCAACCCTGCTCTTCACCAATTCGGGCATGGTGCAGTTCAAGGATGTGTTCCTGGGCACTGACAAAAAGCCCTATACCCGTGCCGTCGACTCGCAGAAGTGCCTGCGCGTGGCGGGCAAGCACAACGACCTCGAAGATGTGGGGCGCGATGATACGCATCACACCTTCTTTGAAATGCTCGGCAACTGGTCTTTTGGCGACTATTACAAAAAGGAAGCCATCGCCTGGTCGTGGCAGTTGCTCACTGATGTTTGGGGCTTGCCCAAGGATAAACTCTACGCCACCTGTTTTGAAGATGACAAGGGCAACGTGCCGCGCGATGACGAAGCCGCCGATATTTGGAAGGAACAACCCGGTTTTGACCCTTCGCATGTTCTGTTCTTTGGTCGCAAGGAAAATTTCTGGCAAATGGCGGAGACGGGTCCCTGTGGTCCATGTTCCGAGATCCACTTTGATCGCGGTTTGGAATTCTGTGACAAACAGGACGTCCCCGGACACACCTGCGGCGTCAATCACGATTGCCAGCGCTTTCTCGAACTATGGAACAATGTTTTCATTCAATATAACCTCTTTGACGATGGGCGTCTCGAGCCGCTCTCTGCCAAACATGTGGACACGGGCATGGGCTTCGAGCGCATTGTCTCTGTCCTGCAGGGTGTCGACTCGAACTACAAGACCGACCTCTTCACTGGCTCTCTCGACGTTCTGCGTTCGCTCACGGGCCACACCGAAACGGAAATGCTCGCTGATTTCACGCCCTATCGCGTCATCTGCGACCATGTCCGTTCTGCGGCATTTCTCATTGCTGACGGCGTTGTTCCCGGCAATGGCGGACGCAACTATGTGACTCGCATGATCATCCGCCGTGCCGCGCGCTTCGGCACCAAAATTGGACTCAACGAACCTTTCCTTGCCAGGGTTGCCGGGGCGGTGATCGAACAATACGGAGACTTTTATCCCGAACTGCGCAAAGCCCAACCGGCCATTCTGGATAATCTGACCCGGGAAGAAGTCCGCTTCGCGCGTACGGTGGAAGCTGGTACCGCTCAATTGGAGAATCTACTCTCGAGCCTCCGCAATGCAAACCAAATCATCCTCGACGGTCACAAGGCGTTCGACCTTTACGCCACCTATGGTCTTCCCTTCGAGATCTCCCGCGACATTGCCCGCGAACAAGGCCTCGATGTGGATGAAAAAGGATTCAATGAAGCGAAGGAAAAACACGCGCTTGCCTCAGGTGGTGGTAAAGCCATGGGCAGGCTCGGTGGCGAAGACGCAGAATTCTTTGCAGGCATCCTGCGCGACCTGCAATCCAGAAACAAACTTGGTAAAGACGGCGTGGAATATGACCCGTACAACAGCCCGCGCGTGGAAGGTGAAGTTCTTGCATTGATCGTCAACGGTGAATCGGTTCAGTCCGCTTCGCTTGATGACCAGGTCGAGATCATCATCCCCAAAACCGGCTTCTACATCGAAGCCGGCGGCCAGGTGGATGATGCGGGATATATTCGTTCTCTCCCCCTGTTTTCGGAGAAAATGGGAGGAGCCGGAGGGGCGGGTTGGGAGATCGAAGTCTCCGCCACGCGCCGCGCATCAGCAGGCGTCATCGTCCACATTGGGACGGTCATCTCTGGCCAACCCAAAGTCGGTGATAAATGCCTCGCCGAAGTGGATATGGCCCGCCGTCACGATATCATGCGCAACCACACCGCCACGCATTTGCTCCATAAGGCGCTTCACACGGTCCTAAGCGATCAAGCCAAGCAGGCGGGTTCGCTCGTCGCGCCTGATCGTCTGCGCTTCGACTTCAACCATCCCGAAGCCATGACTCCCGAACAAATCGAACGCGTCGAGAAGATGGTCAATGAAGCCATCGCCGCCGACATGCCGGTCCATAAGCAGACCAAGTCATTGGATGAAGCCAAAAAGGAAGGTGCGATGGCGCTCTTCGGTGAAAAGTATGGCGAGACAGTTCGCACGATTTCGATCATGAAAGATGAAGGGAAGTATTCCTACGAATTATGTGGTGGTACGCATCTTGAACGCACTTCCGATATCGGCGCGTTCCTCATTGTGAGCGAAAGTTCGGTTGCGGCAAATGTGCGTCGCATCGAAGCGCTCACAGGTCGCGGCGCGTATGAATTGATTGCCAAACGTTTCAAGACCCTCAAACAAACTGCGGGAGCATTGAAAACCTCATTGGACGAAGTGCCCCTGAAAGTCGAGATGTTGCAGGACGAAGTATCCGACTTGAAGAAAGAACTTGCCAATCTGCGCGCACAACAAGCATTAACAACTTTTGGAAGCCAGCTTTCGGCTGTTCAATTAGTAAAGGGTGTCAATGTCTTGGCTGTTGAAGTTCCCGACTCAAACATAGATACGCTCCGCATGCTTGCCGACAAGTTCCGCGAGAAATATCCCAAAGCCGGAGCGGCAGTTCTTGCAACAGGATCAACTGTCATCGCAGTGTTGACCGATGACCTCGTCAAGAAGGGGTTGAAGGCGGGCGACATCATCATGGGCATCGGCGGCAAAGGCGGTGGACGTCCCAATCTTGCGCAGGGGAGTCTGCCAAATGGGAACGTCGGTGAAGCATTGAGTAAGGTCTTGAAAACGGTCGAGGAGAAGCTGAAGTAAAGAATGGGCGGACGATAGTCCGCCCATTTCATTTCAAGATCATTTCGCCCAGGCCACTCAAAAGGATGATCCAGCCCTCATTCGGTCAATTCATGCGCCAGCGATTTCCGGCTGGGGCTCTGCAAGTTTCCTCAAACTTGAAAGTTGGGCTGGAGTAATGATTAAATTGGAAAGAACGGATTTTGTTTTCGTATTCGCATTCCCCTTACTGTTGATGGCGAGTGTCACATCGTTCACATTGAGGACGAAGAAGGTCCTGCATTGCTCGCACTCGTAAACTTCGAGTGTTGTGAAATGCATTTCTTCGGGGCGCGAGGGTTTGAGGTCGTTGAATGGAGAGAAATTTCCCTGCGAGACTGCCTGTTTAAATTGGGCGGGGTTTGCGATGGGGGTAAAAGCGCCGATCTGGGTCCTTTTATCCGCCCATATGTCGGAATCCTCGCAGAAAGGTATTTTCGACAAAGATGTGATGGTCAGGTAGGCCGTCCCGCCAATAACGATGCATGCCTCAATGAACCAGATGAAGTACAGGATGCCGCCTGTCGGCGTCGAGCCACTGATTGACCACGCGCCCTCCTCTGCAATCACTGTAATGAAATACAGGATATCGGCGGGATAGAAAAACTCGATGAGGAACATGGGGTCCCCCGCCACAACCGCCAGCCAACTGACCCAGCCCACATAATCAGCCAGTACACCAAAGAGGAACGCAGCCAGCCCTAGGAGGATCATGTTGCGGACCTTGCCGTATTTTGCGACCTTGGAGAGGATAAAACTCACCGCGTATGCATAACCGATCACAATGAAGACACTGATATAGATAAATGGGATGACCCTGATCAGGACGCCATAGATCAGCCCCAGGATTGGGACGGCGATCGAGCCGGCCAGTCCGAGCAGAATCAAACCCAATATCGGTGCTTTTCCCGAATGGCGATAGAATTTTGTGGTCGTTATAGCGAGTCCGTTCATATGCATTTTCCCTTTCTGATATGATGAGACAAAATCCGTTTATAACATTATAAGGATTTGGCGCGGAAAAACAAGTTCCAAACTCGTGAATATTGTAGTACGTTATTCCCCCATGATTGAGCCGTAATTGATTATGATTGGCGTTCAAAAGGAGTCGGATATGTCCCGCGTCTCAAAAGTCTTATTGTTGTTGTTTCCGGTTGTTTTTGTGCCTGCTTGTAACTTTGCCGCCCGGCCGCTAGAGGATGTTCAAACCATTGCATCCACTACCGAGTCCATTGTCACCGCCATTCCCGTTGGGGCCTTTCAAACGCTTCCTTCAGCCATGACTGATATTGAAGTCCCATCTGCAGTGCCGGATATCGGCGATATGACAAACCCGCAAGGCGAACCTCTTTCCGAATGGAACGGGATTCCCATCATGTCTGCGGCGACTACCGGCGAGGAATCGACCGACCTGTACAGTTTCAAGGTTGATGCAACCGTCGCGGATGTGTTTGATTACTATAAAGCCGAAATGGAGAATCTTGGCTGGACAGAGTCCTTCACGATACCTGATACTGGAAACGGCGCGCTCCTTACATATGAGAAGGATGATCATCTGGTTACTATCACAATTACATCTAATGAAATTGAGACTTTGGTGCTCCTGACTCATCAGTAAAACGTTTTCCGGAGTGAGCCGCGTCCTCTTTGCAGGCAATAACCAAAAGATTTGATCACCAAAGTGGGTGAGCCCGTATGTGGTTCACTCATTTTGATTCAGGGAACATTCTTGTTGCCCTGGCGTCAGAAAAGAAAACAAAAAGTACTTGGTGACGGTAATTCACCGGAATGGAGTGCCCATGACCTGATTTTGTAACCGGACGCGGCAGGAACGCCGACCTGTTGTTCGTCATATCATATTCTGTTCATAATCAATAATGGAGAAGAAAATGTTCACCAAACGCAAAGCCCTTTTGATGGGAATGTTATTTCTGTTGCTTTTTACCTCCGCCTGTGGAGGTGCCGCCGCAACCGAGGCGCCAGTTTCAAATAACGATTCAAAAAACCATCCACCCACCGAAGAACCGGCCGCGCCTGTGGCGCCAATGCCTGCTCCCGTAGGGACGACATCTGCTCCGCAAGCCGAAGCGCCAATGTCTGCTCCAGACTCTTCCACCTGGAATTGGGGAGCACCACCTGCAGAACGACAGCCCTACGATACATTCTTTGAAGATTACGGGGTCAACCCATCCATTGACACCGAGGACGATCATCTTTCCACTTTTGCTCTCGATGTGGATACCGGTTCCTACACCATCATGCGTAATTACCTCAAAGATGGATTTACAGTACCGCCCGAGTCTGTTCGCGTGGAGGAGTATGTCAATTACTTCGATCAGGGATATCCGAATCCTTCAGCGCATCAAGCCTTCAATATCTCCATTGATGGCGCGCCATCCCCATTCACGCAGACCGAGCGTTACCATATGCTGCGCGTAGGCATTCGTGGCTACCAGGTCCCTGAGTATGAACGCAAGGATGCATCACTGACGTTTGTAATCGATGTCTCCGGTTCGATGGACATGGACAACCGCCTCGGACTTGTGAAGCGTTCACTCGAATTGCTCGTTGAACAACTCGGACCACGCGACAGTGTCAGCATTGTGGTCTATGGGACAGATGCACGCGTCGTTCTGGACCCGACGCCTGGTTCTGACAAAGGCGCCATTCTTTCCGCGATCTATCGTCTCCAACCCGAAGGCGTGACCAATGCTGAAGCAGGGATCCGCCTGGGATACAAAATGGCGCTCCGTGCCTACAATCCCGAAGGCATCAACCGCGTCATCCTCTGTTCGGATGGCGTTGCCAACTTCGGCAACACCGAAGCCGAAATTATCCTCGATGAGATTCGTGGATATGTCGAAGAAGGCGTCACCATGACCACCATCGGTTTCGGCATGGACAATTACAACGACGTTCTCATGGAGCAACTTGCCGATAACGGCGACGGATTCTATGCGTATGTCGACGATATGCGCGAAGCACAGCGTCTATTCATCGACAACCTCACCAGCACACTCCAAACCATCGCCATGGATGCAAAGATCCAGGTGGATTTCAATCCCGAAGTTGTGGCGCGTTATCGTCTTGTTGGTTTCGAGAATCGCGCTATTGCCGATGACGATTTCCGCGATAACACTGTGGATGCAGGCGAGGTCGGCGCAGGACATTCCGTCACCGCGTTGTATGAGGTCAAACTCTATCCCGAGGCCTATGGAAACATCGCGACCGTCTACCTGCGTTGGGAAGACCCCGACACGCGACAGGTCGTTGAAATGTCAAGGGATTTCCGTGTTGATGACCTGGAGAGGAACTTCGAGCGTGCGGACCCGTATTTCCAAAGAGCGGTGATTGTTGCTGAATATGCTGAAATACTCAAAGAGAGTTACTGGGCGGATGGTAGTTCGATGGAAGATGTCTATCGGGAAGCCGTTCGCGTCCGCGAATACTTTGGCAGGGATGAAGACATGTCCGAGTTGCTGGAGTTGATGCGCCGGGCAGGTCATTGGGTGGATTAACCCTGCCCGTCATTGTGAGCGAAGCGAAGCAATCCCCAGCGCCATTGTGTAATACCCACTTCATTGGAGATTGCTTCGCCGTACTTTACACTCCTCGTAATGACTTCATCCCCTGAAACCTGGGGACCTTGTCTTGTATAAATCAGGCGCGACGCACTCGTGTATTTATCCTACTTATACTTCCAATTCTGCGCGTCCCAGGTCATGCTTCCCCAGGTGCTGAGGTTGTATCCGGTGAGGTTATCTGCCACGCCGTAGTTATCCTGGAACAGGTATAAATAAACCTGCGGCAAGTCATCGATCACTGCCTGGCCGACCTTGCAGTACGCGTCCTTGCGCGCCTGCTGGTCGAAACTACTGCCAGCGGTCTCAAGCGCCGAGTCCACTTCCGGGTTTACCCAGCGGAAATAATTCCCTCCGGTGGGATTCTCCGCAGTGGGAATGCTCGTGGATGAATATGCATCGGCAACATAGCCCTGCGGTTCGGTGGTGAAGCCGCGGTCAAAGATGAGCATATCGAAGTCACCGACCATGCGCGGGGAATTATCCTCGTAGGTGCCGAAGATGATCGAGAAATCATAATTCTGGATGCGTGCCTCGATACCCACGGCTTTAAGATTTTCCACAATGAACTCTTCGGTAAGTTGAAGCGGATCGAAGGCTGTATATCCCTGAAGTTCCAGGGAGAGGCGGGTTCCATCCGGTGCGTACATGGCTCCCTTTGCCACGCGGATGCCATCATCACCCATCACCCAGCCGGCTTCATCCAAGAGTTGATTGGCCTTTTCAACATCGTATCCAAATTTTCGCGGCAGGTCGCATTGATACCAGCCATACGCGAACGGATTCGTGGAATCACCAACACTGCCCTTGAGTACATCCTGTTGCAGGGACCCGTAATTAATGGCGCTGGCGATTGCCTGCCGTACGCGAATGTCACCCAGGATCGGATGCGGTGTCGCGGCGGCTGGGTCGCCATCGAACGGCGCGCTCAGGTTGAAATCGATCGCCATGTTCCAGATGCCGGGGATCAAATGCTGTGTGGCTTTGCCTGCCAGTAGTTTGTCGTAGTCCTCTTTGAATTCACCAGGCCACAAATGGAATTGCGCCTCACCATTCATCATCATGGCAGTTTGCGCGGCGGGCTCAGGCACAATGCGGAATACAAGCCCGTCCAGATAAGGCTTTCCTGCCTCAAAGTAATTGGGGTTTTTCGTCATCGAGATGCTTTCGCCTGAGACCCAATTGGATACTATGAACGGACCTGCGCCGACGGGCTGGCGGTTCCATTCCCAGCTTGTCATATCTTCGGCGGCACCCGTTGCGTGGCGCGGCAACAAGCCATACGCGAATTGGTCGAGATAACCCGGATAGGGTTGCGAGTAGGTCAGTACAACCGTGAGATCGTCCGGGGTCTCAATATTGGTGATGAGATCAAACCCGCCAGTGCCTGATACCGCGCCGGAATTCGGGTTCGACAAAACTTCAATGGTGAACCTGATATCGTCCGATGTGAGCGGCTCGCCATCAGACCACTTGAGGCCTTCGCGCAGTTTCCATGTTACAGTGAGGTAATCTGCAGAGAGACCGCCGTTATCCAAAGTGGGCAATTCGTGCGCGAGCATCGCGACAAATTCGCCTTTTTCATTGATTGCGGCGAGACCGGTCATACTGGTGGCTTCCGCCGCCTGCCGGACGATTGCCGCGTCCGCCAGGAAGTAATTGAGTGTAGTCGGCTCCTCGGGCAGGATCAAAGTGACAATCCCGCCTCCTTCCACACTCGCGGCTGGTTCCGTCTCCGCAGTTGGACTCGTGTCTGGGGACTCAGTCGCCGTCGGACCTCCACCTCCACATGCACCGAGCACCAGACTCAGCAGAACGAGCAAGGGTAGCAGTTTGTGTTTCATTCTCTTCTCCTTTGTTTTGTAAACCCGGCAGGTATCCGGAACCTGTCAGGTTATTTACATCTCCGTGTGAATCACATATGGGTCGAACGCATCGCGCAACCCATCGCCGATGTAATTGATCGCCATTACAGTAATGAAAATCATCAAGCCGGGGTAGAACGCGATCCACGGCGCGCGGAAGACCTGATTTTGTGCCGTGGCTAAGATACTCCCCCATGTAGGTGTTGGCGGCTGGACGCCGAAGCCCAGATAACTCAAACCCGATTCGGTAATGATGGCCGATGCCATCTGCAATGTGCCGCTCACCAGAATTGGACCGATGCAGTTCGGCAGGATATGACGAATGATGATGCGGGCATCGCTTCCGCCGAGAGCGCGTGTGGCTGAGACAAACTCCCGTTCGCGCAGGACGAGGAAGAGCCCGCGCACAAGGCGGGCGGGCCACATCCAGGATAATGCCGCGATGATAATGATGACGATCAGCACACTATTCTTGAGCCACGGCACTTGTTGTTCACGCAGGAATGCACCCAGCAGGATCAATACAAAGATGGTGGGAAAGGTAAGGAACGCGTCGGTGATGCGCATGAGGATGGAATCGGTCCATCCGCCGAAATAACCCGAGAGCGCGCCGACAACGACTCCGAGTGCGATCGATAAAAATGTCGAGAGCAGGCCCACGGTTAGAGAGACGCGTCCCCCATACAAAATCCGGGTGAAGATGTCGCGTCCCAGTTCGTCCGTGCCAAACCAATGTTCCGCATTGGATCGTTGAAAACTGTTGGTCGGTTCCTGGTCGGTGGGATTATATCGGCTGAGAAATGCAGAAGCAGAGCCGATCACCAAAACTGTGAGGACTGCGATGGCGATTCCTGCCAGGCGATGTTTGAAGAAGCGCCGGATGATGAGCGCCGCAATACCTTCGCTTTGTTTTTTGCCAAGGCTCAGCTCACTCATACTTCACCTGTGGGTTGAGCCAGCCATAGGCGAGATCGGCAAGAATGTTACAGACGATGATGAGCACCGCCGTGACCATCACCACGCTGAGCAGGACGGGATAATCGCGTCCCTTTGCCGCATCCCAAAAGAGGCGCCCCATGCCGGGCCACGAAAAAATCGTCTCCACGAACAACGCGCCCGCGAAGAGGCTCGGCAAATCGAGCGCAATGAGCGTGATCAACGGAAGCATGGCGTTGCTCAAGGCGTGCTTGTAGTGAACAGCCCAGGCGTGCAAACCTTTTGCGTGCGCGGTACGGATGTAATCCTCATGCAGGATATCCAACATGCTGGAGCGCAGGAAACGCGAATACCAGGCGACCCAGCCCAGGCTCAAGGCAGTGACGGGTAACACCAGATGCCAAAGTGTATCCAACAGGTCGCCTTCCTTGCCATAGGTGTTCATGCCGCCCACAGGAAAGAGTGGGTCGCCTGTGGCCGGGTTTTTAAGTGTGACGTAAAATACCACGATCAAGCCGAGACCCAGCCAGTAGACGGGAATGGACTGACCGATAAAAGTGACCGTTGTCACAGTGTAATCGAAGAACGAATACGGTTTTCGCGCCGAAAGAACCCCGATGGGAATGGCAAGGATCAAAGTCAACAGGAACGAAGCCCCGACAAGGATCAGTGTGTTGGGAATCCGCTCGCTGATCATCTCAGAGACCGGGCGATGGAACTTGATGGATTCGCCCATATTGCCACTGAACATGTCACTCATCCACCGCCCATATTGGACAGGCAGTGGATCGTTCAACCCCAGTTTTTCTTCCAGCCGTTCCAATTGTTCCTTGGTAACGTTCGGGTTGCGGCGCGCGGCGGTGAGCGGTCCGCCCGGCGCGGCGCGCACCATCAGAAAGAGCAGGATGCTGATGATAAAGATGATCGGAATGGTTTGCAGGATGCGGCGGAGTGCGTATGTGCGCATTCGTCCTTACGCCTCGTAGACCACTTGTCCATTGACCATGGTAAGCACCGGTTTTGCGCTCAGGATCTCTTCTGACGGCAGGCTGAAAAGATCGTGTGAGAAGAGCACCAAATCGGCAAGATAACCTTCCCTGATCTGCCCCTTTTCATTTTCTTTGAACTCGGCATACGCGGCATCGCGCGTGTAGCCAAGGATGACTTCTTCAAGAGTCAGCCGTTGATCGGGATCGGAGGGGGACCACTTTTCGCGGTTGAGAGCGACATGGGCGTTGATCATTGGGTCAAATGGCGCGACAGTCCAGTCACTGCCAAGGGCGAGATGCGCGCCCGCATTCTTGATATCCCGCCAGGCAAAGGATAATGCCCAGCGTTTCTTACCGACACGTGTGGGCCATACATCGCCTTCCTTGAGACTGAACGGCGCATGACTGGTCTGCATGGATGCGATCACGCCAAGTTGTTTGAAGCGCGGCAGGTCATCGGGATGAATCACTTCGATATGTTCCACGCGGTGACGGCTGTCGCGCCTGCCGTTCTTCTTTTGAACGGCTTCATAGCCATCGAGCGTCCGCCTCACTGCTCCATCGCCGCAGCAATGGACGAAGATCTGCAAACCCATTTTGTCGCACAGCTCTGCCAGGCGGGTGAAGTGTTCGAGGGAATAGATCCCTTCCGGTTTGGCGTCGGGATTGTCGGCGTAAGGTTCAATGGTCAGGGCTGTGTAGGATTCCCAGACGCCGTCCATGAAGAACTTGGCCGCACCGCCGCGCGCATATTCGCCTTGAACCTTTGCCATGACTGCGGCTTCCTTCAAGTCATCCTCTTTTGCATCGGGCTTGACCCAATAAGGGGTGTAGACTCGCAGGGTCATTTCGCCTGAGTCTTCGAGTGCGGCGTAGAACATCAACTCTTCCATGTCGCCGTTCATATTGTGGATGCTGGTCACACCGGTGGCGTTGATGCGTTTGATCGCCAGTTTGAGCAGTTCGCGTTTACGTGCCGCGTCAGGTTCGGGGATCAGGCCGGAGACCGCGCGCATCGCATCCGATTCACGCAATTCGCCGGTAGCCAGGCCATTTTCATCCCGGACGACGATGCCGTTAGGTCCGATCTCTTTTCCGGGATGCAAAATGCCAGCCATCTCCAGCGCCCTGGTATTTGCCCAGGATGTATGCCCATCGTAGGCGTTTATATAAACGGGACGGTCAGATATGATCGAGTCCAATTCCTGCCGAGTGAAAATAATGTTGTATTTGATTCCGCGCCCATTCACCCATTCGCTTGTCCGGTTGTTTGCGGCGAAAGCGACCAGGATCTCTCTCAGTTCATCGAAGGTTTTGACTTCATACAATTGTGCGCTCCCAAGCCAGATGGAGCCCCACAAGAGGTGGAAATGTGAATCGATGAAACCGGGAGTCAGAGTGCGCCCCTGCCCGTCAATGACGCGGGTTTTCTCGCCGCGGTTTTTTTCCACCCCGTTATTGTCTCCGACATAAAGGATGCGGTTCTCCTTTACTGCAACTGCTTCAGCATGGGGTCTGGATTCATCACTGGTGAATATTTTGGCATTCTTGACTATGAAATCAGCAATTGGGGGCATGGCTTCTCCTTTGGATTGGATGTCGTTGAATATACATAAATTTTAGGTGATGGTCAAGTTAATTGTTGGATATAATCGAACTCAGATGAAAACCCAGATCATCACACTCGAATCGCACGACGACCTCATCTCCGTCCGCGACAGGCTGTCGTGGGCGAAGACGCCGCGTATCCTGCTGGTGTGGCCCAAATTTGAGATGGTCACATTGAGACAGGTGGACTTGAAGGTCCTGCAACGGCACGCTTCGTCGCTGGGCGCGCAGTTGGGGTTGGTCACGCGTCAGAGTCGGGTGCGTGCAGATGCGGAGGCGTTGGGGATCCCTGTTTTTGAGTCCACTGGAGAGGCACAGCGGGTAATGTGGTCCAAGCCGAGGCGGAGGAGGCTGTCACGCAAGGCTCCGGATAAGACTCTGCGCGAGAAACGGAAGCAGGTTCAATTCAGGGAAGCCGCGTGGCGCGCGCATCCAGTGACAAGAATGCTGACGTTCCTCGTTGGCGTCCTGTCGGTGCTCGCGCTTGTTGCTTTGTTCATCCCGCGCGCCCAGGTCCGATTGAATCCCGTTACACAAACACAAAGCATTGTCCTGCCTGTGACGGCGAACCCATCCGTGAATTCTGTTTTTATTACCGGGAGCATCCCTGCGCGCGAAAAACGGATTCTGGTTGAGGGAACGCAAAGAATTATTGTGACCGGCGAAGGTGTGGTGCCGCAGTCGAAGGCAAAAGGCAGTGTTATCTTTCGCAATCTCACACAAAGAGCAGTGAACATTCCAATAGGCACGGTCGTCACTGCGGGCGATGTTCGCTTTGTGACGACAGAACTGGGCGTGATCAATCCTGGTGTTGGCGAAATGGTCGAGTTGAAGATCGAAGCAGTTGAAGGCGGGCTGGCGGGTAACCTTGAGGCGGAAACAATCAATGCGGTGGAAGGCAGGCTTGGGCCTTCACTCTCCGTGACGAATCCCGAGCCGACGACAGGCGGGCGCGAACGCGCCTCGGTGCAGGCGACCGATGCAGATCGCGCTAATGCGAAGGAATTGTTGTTGAAGAGTTTGGAAAGCGATGCGCATGCGAGTCTTTTGGATGAACTGAATTCGGATGATATCCTGTTCGATGAGACGTTTGCCCTCTCGCAGATCCTTTCGGAGATGTATGATCCGCCCGCGGGCGCGGCCGGCTCACAATTGACCTTGATCATGCAGGCGGAATTCACCGTCCGATATGCAATCGCTTCGGACTTAACCGAACTTGCCGCGTTAGCCTTGAATGCTTCTCTCCCTTCGGGCTTTAACGCGGCATCTGACGCGTTGACCGTGGAATCCGCCGCCGATCCACAACTCCTTGAAGATGGTTCCGTCCGTTGGACGATCCGCGCCGAGCGCGAGATCATCCAGCAAGTGAACGTCTCACAGGTGACCCAATTGATCCAGGGTCTCGGCTCATCCGATGCGCAATCAAAATTGGAGGACAACCTTCCTTTGATGAGCGAGCCGAGGATTTCGTTGAGCCCGTCATGGTGGCCCTGGGTGCCGATCGTGCCGTTCCGAATCGAAGTGGTGACGCGGTGAAATAGCCGTATGAGAATCCTCGCAGTTGATCACGGCGAAAAGCGGATCGGTCTCGCGCTCAGCGACCCGAGCGCGACCATTGCCAGTCCATTCCAGATCATCAAGCATGTTTCGCGTTTGATGGACGCCGCGCGGGTGGCGAATTTGGCTTCCGAGAACGAAGTGGGCTTGATCGTCATCGGTCAATCGTTCGATGAAGAAGGCAATCCCAATCTTGCAGGCAGGCGCGCTGCCAAATTTGCCGAAGCCTTGCGAGAGCAGACGCAAATCCCCGTTGAGTTGTTCGATGAATCTTTCTCCACACAGGATGCGCGCGCAACGGTCATTGAGATGGGCTTCTCGCGCAAGAAACGTGCAGGACACCACGATTCTCTTGCGGCGGTGATGATATTGCGGTCGTATATTGAGTCAAAGAAGTAACTGATGGTCGAATAGCCGCGAGGCGGCGTATTGAGACCACCTCCAACAAAGATATTTTTACTTACATGTTGGTTTTGATACGATCCATCGCCCCCTCGACCAACAGGACACACAATGCGCAAACTCCTCCTTATCGTTTTCATCCTCCTTGCCATTACCTGCCTCTTCTTCGCCTTCATCACCATCCCCTCCCAAGCCGTGCGGATCTATGGTCAGCCTGCGGCGTGGCTCACAATGTTTCAGCGAGTGCAGTACTCCGTGTCCCTGCTGTGGTATGACGGCTTGCTCACACGTCCGCTGGATGCAAATGGGGCGGAACTGCCCTTTTCCATCCAACAGGGAGAATCGGTCAATTCGATTGCAAACAACCTCGAAACGACAGGTTTCATTCGCGATGCTGAAGCATTTCGCGCGTATTTGATCTATTCCGGTTTGGATATTTCCATACAGGCGGGAGAATACAAACTCAGCCCGGCGATGTCCGCGATTGAAATCGCACACGAACTACAGGATGCCACCTCCGTCGAAGTGACGTTCGTTGTCTTGCCCGGCTGGCGGATGGAAGAACTCGCCGCCTCACTTTCGACCTCGGGACTGTCCATCACGCCCAGCGACTTTTTCGCTGCTGTGAGCAACCTGCCTCAAGGTTATGATTTTCTTTCCGACGCCAGTTCCGCCGAAGGATTTCTCTTTCCCGACTCTTACATCTTTCCCCGCCAGGTCACAGCGGATGAACTGGTCAATGAACTTGTCCGTCACTTTGCCCTGCGCCTCTCGCGCGACATGCAGCTTGCTTTCGAGAATCAGGGACTTACTGTCTATCAAGCCGTAACGCTGGCATCCATTGTTCAACGCGAAGCGGTTCATAAGGAGGAGGCTCCGCTCATCGCTTCGGTGTATTTGAATCGCCTGAATATCGGCATGAAACTTGAAGCAGATCCGACGGTCCAGTATGCGGTCGGCTACAACGCCATCCAGGGCACCTGGTGGACAAACCCATTAAGCACGGTTGATTTAGGGTTCGATTCGCCCTTTAATACATATATGTATGAAGGTCTGCCGCCTGCGCCAATCTCCAACCCCGGCATGGACGCGTTGAATGCGGTCGCATCTCCCGCAGAAACGTCGTATTACTTCTTCCGCGCGAAGTGCGACAGCTCAGGGTACCACGTCTTTTCAGAAACATTCGAGGAGCATCTTGGGAATGGATGTCAATGACATATTATTTGTTTCTAAACCCCTCCCACACCTCCAGTGCGGGTTTGGGAGAGCCGTCAGAATTGCGTAAACCGATATACGCAAACGCGCCGAGTGTTTCAGCGTCCTGAGGGTCACGCCGCTGTTTTTTCATTTCCCTGGCATATGAATCGATGTTGAAGTCATCGAGCAGGGTATTGACCCAGAACACGAGGCGCGCTCCGAGTTGGGAATGGATGGCGTTGAGGTACGCAACCTGGTCCTCGGGTGAGCCTTGCGCAAATTCAACGGACTGGGAGGAGAATCCGCCCTCGGCGATGGCAACCGGTTTGTCGGTCTGCGTGAGAAGCGGGGAATAATAATTTTCAGGAATATCTGATCCGGATGGAAATACAAAGTAGGGATAGGTGGAAATCACCCACAAATCCAGGTTGGGTTCGAAGGCTTCGACCTGATCCCAGTTGGTGTCGAATTTCCGGCGATTGCCTTCTTCAGGTTGGGGAAACATGTTGTTAAGATCGTCCCATTGAAAGGTGACGAAAACCTGCGTTTCAGGCGCCTCGGCTTTGATGAGCATGTAGATCTCGTTGTAGAGGCTGATGAAATTTTTCGCATCGTCGGGATGCGCGTCCATGTAGGTGTTGATCTCGGAGGCAAGACCAAGATAACGCGGATGGAAGGCGCGCATAACCCACAACGCAAAATTCTTGTATGCAGCGCGGACATTCGGATTTGCAAAACCTGCATCCCATCCCAGGGGCAGGCCGAAAAACTCGCGGCGGTCAAGCCCGTTGAGCGCGTCGATGACGAAGATATATTCGAGATTGTTTTGATGAGCGAGCTGCGTTTGGTTGATAAGGTCGGTGCGCGCCTGTGATTTGCCCTCCGCGTTGTTTACAAAGTCCTGCCATGCAGTATTTTGTTGAATGAGCACAAAGTCACCGTGCTGACTCATATCCTTGTAGAGTTGAAAGATGCTGTCGAGTGAAATTTCGGGCGGGGAGGGGAAGAATCCATATGCGGTTCTGCCTGAGTCGAAGATCGAGTTTTCGGGAGTCGGGGGGATGGAAGGTGTTTCGCCATTGCAGGCAATGGATGCAAGGATGAGGACACAGGACGCAAGTAGAAAGTGACGCATGTATGCAAGCCGTTCTTATGACTCATACAGGAATGACCTGGTAAAAGTTGCGATATTTCAGCCTCTAAATGTATTTGCATAGATTTTTATTTCCAACCATGCGGGTTCGGGGTTTTCCAAAACTCCGAACCCGATTTTTCCTTCGGGGGTGAATGCCGCATATTGATTGTCGATCCAGATGATGGAGCCCAGCGGCGGATTCGGACTCGCAGCCGACTCAAACACCTGAATATCATCCACTTCGAATGACACTCGGTTCAGACTCCACTCAAGCCTGTATCTGTGCCACTTGACTGGATCCACGCCCAATTCGATTCCATCCTCCGCAATGACTCGACTCATCAACCGCCGCGTCAACTTGCGTGAGAAGGGGAGCGCCAGCCCTGCAAGGATCAATAATGGATGGAACTTTGGCGAACGGAAGGATTGTGCGAGGAAGCCGTTGGCAGGTGGTCTCGATATGGCTCTGCCTACTCGACCACCAAATGAAAGGTAATTCTCCTTCGATGCACCAAAGAACCAGACTGCATTTGGCAGGGCAGGGAGGCGAAACGGGTTACCTCCAAAGCCAAGTGACAACCCAAACGGATCGTTCCACAGGCCGAATCCCCAGGTTCCGGGGATGGAGCCGCTGGAAGTTCGGGCAGACAGGCTGAGGCTTGTATTGAAGCGGTGAGGGAATCGCCCTCTCGAAATTTGCGCATAGTCATACAGTTGAGCGAGTCGATATTGATCTGCTTTTCCAGAAGGGATGGTTAAAAGATAATGCGATGAGTCGCTCGAAATTTCATCCACGCGCGCGGACGGCGTGAAACGTGGAGTCAACTGCGTGTAAACCATTTTCGACCCAATGTGAACAGACCGATGACAACCCAAACGGCATTCAGGCCTGTTGTGGCGTATGCGTTCAACGCAAGTGTGTAAATGACGAGCAGAACGCCCGCAAGGATGTTCATGCCCTGATATAGGAGCGAATCGCCCTCGGTCTTCTTCGCAGAGATCAGGGCATACGCAAGCAGGTACAGGATCGAACCCGTCCAGCCGAGGAGGTTGATGAGGAGGTTTGTGGGCATGGTTGCCTTCTTTGGTTAATTGTACCTTCAAGGGAGTTGGTGATAGACTCTGGGAAACCCTCAACGGACAAACCAATACCTTATACCATGGACACTTCGCTCAGTGCAGGCTTGACCCAAGCCTTGAGTGATGGGACGAACACCTGCGTTTATGGTGTTGGCAGGATCGCACAAGTAAACACTGGCACAGAATACTTCCCTTCGACAGGCTCAGGGCAACGCCTCAGCGACGCCCTCGGCTCCGTGCGCCAGTTGACCGACGCCAGCGGTGCGATCACGTACACACGCGCCTATGATTCGTATGGGGTAGTCACGCATGCCTACGGCACGTCACAGACGAGTTATGGGTATACAGGGGAATTCACTTCAAATGAGATGGTGTATCTAAGGGCGAGGCATTACGCGCCTTCAATGGGACGCTTTCTGACGCGGGATACCTGGGAGGGGGATGTCAATCTACCAATGTCCTTCACTATGTGGAATTACGTACAATCCAACCCAGTAAACTACACAGACCCATCAGGGCACTCGTGGTGTGGTTATGAAGAATACAATTATGCAAATCGCGCTGATTTTGCAGAAAAACATGTGGCTCGCAGTGCATTTGGAGATTATCTTAATACATATACAGCCGCCGGTATTGGCGTTCAATGTTATGGGTTCAACTTCAACA
>DATIUT010000386.1:0-6312 GCA_035466615.1 Anaerolineales bacterium
TTGGGAAAATAAATTTTGAAGCAGATCTTGCGGCGGTAGCGCCAACGATTGAACAATCACATACTTCAAAATCAATAGTCTTTTAGCAACGTCCTGAGCAGATGGTTTTGCCATAAATTATTCCTTGATTGTCAGCCCAACTATGAGTTATACAGTGTTATGCTGTAAAATGTCCCTGTGCGGGGTGTTATACAGAGTGAGTCTGTATAACAGACTATCTGCAAAAATTATACGCCCATTCCCTTCGAGAGGCAATAAAACGACCTTATCCAAAGCGCGGCGGCCTCGCAGTCAAATCCCCGCTGGATGGATGACGCATAGGCTACTTTTTCCTTTTTGCTTTTGCCCGTTTCAGGTTTTCCTTCGCCCTGAACTTTACGATCCTGGCGATCAATCCATAAGGGATCGGCTGATCCAGCGGGAACTGCACCGAGCCTTTTCCTCCCTCATAGGCGGATAATTCCTTCTTGAATTTCTCGATCCCCGAAGGCACGGGGTAAAACCCGATGTGATTTTTGAACGCGGCAAAATGGACCAGGTTCCCGTTCAGAAAGAAGGTTGGCATTTGATAACTGATTTTTTCTTCTGCCTGGGGCGCGGCTTTTTTGATGGTTGCTCGAATCTTGTTCAAAATCACCTGGACATCTTCTGGAAAACCGGCGATGTATTCGTCCATGTTTTGAAAGGATGTTCCATTGGCTCTCATGATATTTTCCTCACCGCATCCCCGACGCGCACCACGTTTGCATGGATTCCGCGCAAATGGAGGCGTTTCCCTTCCGGCGAATTGACGAACCTGGTCGCGTCGGTCCCGTAACGTATCGCGAACTTATTGCATCCTGTGTGTGGCACGGCAGTGACTTCAAGCGCGGCTGTCCCGATCTCGAGCCGCATGCCGGGCGGGAGATTCTTGCCGCTGAGGTCCATGTCAATGTAGAGTTGGTCGCCTGCCAGCGGCCAGCGTTCTTCATTTTGTGCCGGCAGTCCGATCGTCCGTGAGTTCATGAACGTGACCTGCGCCTTGATATTTGCCGAACCATCCGGCGCGTTTTTATTCCCGCGAATTTTCCAATTGTCGCCTATGAGTCCTTGTTGCAGATCGGGCTCCGCAGTCTGCACGGTCTCGCGTTCATCCTCGCGGGGTCTGCGGACGACCATCCTCAATGCGCCCTCATCCTTCGGCGATTGGCGGATGTGCTCGAGTCCCGCTTCGGGTTCCGGCAAAGATAAATGTTGTGTATCCGGCACTTTAACCTCGTTTCCAATCCAGGATTTTTTGTTCGACCGCGGCAGTTGGCCCGCATTGTGATGGGCCTGGAACGTTTGTGAAATCGGGGAGGCGGTCATGGTTTTCTCCACCGCGTGATCAGCATCTTCGCCCTCACGCGCACCCGGCTGTCTGCATCCCCTAATGCCCATGCGGAGCGTGTGGCCTGCCTCGTCTCTTCGTCGAGGCCGATAAAATCTGTCCATTCTTCATCCACCCACTTCTCCATTTCGCTGGCTGAATCCCAGGCATAATGCAGGGGGAAGAATTCCTCGCGCTCGCGCTTGAACCATTCATTTGCTTCCGCCTCCCTCATTGCCTGATTCGCGGCTTCATCATCTTCCAATCCCAACGGCAGATCGGTGACCTGACCGGTCTCGCGCGTTTCGCGTGCCGAGACGACCTCCACGCGCCAGCGGTCTGCGATGGGGCGCAGGTCGATCAGGATGCCGTCGGACGCCAGCACTCTTCTAATTTCGCTCAGGGCATGCACCATGCCCTCATGGGCAATTCATCAGAGCGACCAGGCCAGGATGGCAATATCGAAAGTCTCCTTGCGGAAGGGCAGGTGTTCCGCCTGCGCGTTGACAAAGCGGACTTTGCTCTCGAGATCTGAAGGCCGGTCAATCGTAGCCACTCGCAAAGAATCCTTATCAGGATCAATTCCAACGGTCGAAAAGGAGGCGGAGGCATATCGCCATGTCAAACGCCCCTCGCCGCATCCTATTTCCAGCACGCGCCTTCCGGTCACATCCACAAATTTGTGCAGGTGCCTGGTCTCGTTCTGCTCGGGGTCTTTTATTGCTTTTGCCATCACCACACTCCAGGGAAGAGACGATAGCGCGTCTTTTGCATGTACTCGCGATAACCTTTGAGTTCCATCATCAGGAGTTCCTCTTCATTCTTTGCGCGGGCGGCTAACAGCAGGATAAATAGAATCGACGGAAGCATTGCCCAATACGACCCGAGCGCCAGCGGCGAGGCTGTCATCATCAGGATCATCGCCAGATACATCGGGTGGCGGACGAGCGCATAGGGACCGCCGCTGATGACCTGCTGACCCTCTTCCACTTCGATGACGCGCGAAGCAAAGGTATTGGCCCGCAGGACGAACACATAAAGGATGTAACTTGCCAGCACGATGCCGTCCGCGGCGAGGCACAACCATGCAGGCACATTCGACCAGCCATTTCGCACATCCAGCCCGGGCAGAATGAAGAGGATCAGAAAATAAACGGCCGATGCGCCGATGATTCGTCTTTGTTCAGGGCGCGTTTCATTCGTGCGCGTCCGCCGCTCGAGCAATTTGGGATCGATCTTGAGAAGATGGACCAGTGAAATGCTCATGGGGATGAAAAGCGTCCCCAGCCACATCCAAGCCTGCCAGTAATCGCACGTGCCGGCCGGCAGGAACAGCAAAGCGCTGATTATGGGAATGCCGATGACAAGCCTCAGTACAGCGGTGAGCGTAAACTTTGACCTCCCGGTTTCATCGGACATGTTCTCTCCTTGTTTCTAGACCACCAGCACCTTCGCGCCGCGGATTTTCCCCTGCTTCATTTCGAGCAGCGCCGTATTGGCATCCTTCAATTCATATTCCTGATACTCGGGCTTGATATCCGCCTCCGCCGCCAAAACCAGGAACTCACGCACATCCGCGCGCGTCACATTCGCCACGGACTTGATTTCCTTCTCCATCCACAACTGCGACGGATAATCCAGTTGGGATAAGACTCCTTGATCGGATTCCTCCTTGCGGATGGCATTGACCACCAGCCTGCCGCCCGGACTCAAGGCCCTCAACGCCTCACTCACTGGGCCCCAAACTGGTGTCGTGTCAATGACCGCATCCAACCCCTCCAGCGGACTCTCGTTAATCGCGCCCGCCCAGGCTGCACCAAGCGAAAGGGCAAATTCGCGTTCGGACGGATTCCTGCTGAATACAAAAATGCTTGCGTTTGGATATTTGTATTTTGCGATCTTCAGTACCAGATGATTTGACCCGCCGAATCCCATCAAGCCTAGATTCTGCCCATCTTGAATGTTGCTTAATCGCAGCGACCGGTACCCGATTGCCCCTGCGCATAACAACGGCGCGGCTTCCGAATCTGAAAGCGGGTCGGGAATCGGGTGGGCAAACTCCGCACGCGCTTTCATGTACTCTGCATATCCGCCGTCCACATCTCGCCCCGTCGCCTTGAACTCACTGCATAAATTTTCATTGCCTGCCAGGCACTGATGACAATATCCACATGCTGATGCGATCCATGCCGCACCGACGCGTTGACCTTTGTTCTCTCCTTCTTCGATGATTCCCACCGCCTGGTGCCCCAACACAACAGGCAGTTGTGGAGGGGGAGTCCGTCCTTCGATCTCATCCAGTTCCGTGTGACAGACTCCGCAGCGTGTGACGCGAATCAAGATTTCGCCTTGGTTTAATTTTGGCTCTGCCATTTCATCAAACGAAAGCGGAGTCGGGTTTTGCTTGAGAGAATTGATCTCCCGCAGGAGCATCGCTTTCATCTTGTTATTTTGGCGGAAGTGTCAACGCGAATGTAACGCCTTCCCTGACCCATGCACTGACCTGCTTCGCTGTCTTGCATCCATCAGGCTCAACCATGAGCCAGCCTTTCATTGCCCTGCCTGTAATGTCGAAGACCCTTATATTCTTCCTTTTAAGAAGCTTTTCGTGCTTTTCAGGGTCCACGCGTACGATCATATTCTCTTTGTGAACTCCGCAAGCCATGTTTCCATGGACGAGGAACCCGATACCGCCGAACATCTTGTTTTCAACATGGGGGGTTTCGCCCAACTCAACTCGAATCCGTTCCGCTAGTTTCTCGTTATATGCCATGCGACTCCTATCTCGCTCATCTCTAAAAGCGAATGGCTGTGGCTACCCTGTCCCGAACTGACGGTCTCCCGCGTCGCCAAGCCCGGGTACGATGTAGGCGCGTTCGTTGAGGTGGTCGTCGATCGCGGCAATGTGGATGTCAATGTCTGGATGCTGGTCCTGCATGGCTTTGATTCCCTCCGGCGCGGCGATCAGCCCGACGAATTTGATCTTTTTCACACCCCATTTTTTCAATACGTCAGCTGTTGCGATTGCCGAGCCGCCTGTGGCGAGCATGGGATCGAGAATGAGACAAACGGAAACGGTTGGTTCGGTGGGAAGTTTGTTGTAGTACTCAACAGGTCGCAGCGTGTGTTCATCGCGATATAAGCCGATGTGCCACACTTCCGCGCTCGGCATGAGTTCCCAGAAGCCTTCCACGAGTCCGAGACCGGCCCGCAGGATGGGAACGAGCCCGATCTTCTCCTGTAATTCCTGCCCGGCCATTTTGGCGAGCGGTGTCTCCAGTTCGCGCGGCATCGTGGCAAGGTCGGCTGTCGCTTCGTAGGCGAGCAGGGCGGCGATCTCGCGCACCAGTTCGCGGAATTTCTTGGGCTCGGTTTTTTTGTCTCGCAGGCGGGAGAGTTTATGGGCAACCAGCGGGTGCTTCGATTCGTAAACGTTGGACATGGAAGGCCTCCGAAAAAGGGTTACCTGATTATAGTCTGCGAAGTGATATTTGACACATGACTTCCTTTCGAAAAAAGCGTACATTAATAAGCGAGTAAGGAGTTCAAAATGGAACTTGCCGGCTTGCACATCCTTTTGACCTATCAATGCACCTACGAGTGCGATCACTGCTTCGTGTGGGGCAGTCCGTGGCAGGTGGGAACGCTCACGCTTGAGCAAATTGAAGACATTCTTCACCAGGCAAAGGACGCGGGTGTCACCTCCATTTACTTTGAAGGCGGAGAACCGTTCCTGTTTTATGCCATTCTCAAAGAGGCTGTCCATAAAGCCGCGGACATGGGATTCTCAGTGGGCATTGTCTCGAATTCGTACTGGGCAAACTCGGTGGCTGATGCCACGGAATGGTTGCGTCCTTTCGCGGGACGGGTGAGCGATCTATCCTTAAGCAGTGATCTGTATCATTGCGAAAAATATCTGGGTGAGCGCCCGCAGAATGCAGTTGTCGCTGCGAAATGGCTGGGTATTCCAACGGGCGTGATCAGTGTCGCACAGCCTGACGGAAGAACCGCCAGAGAATCGCATGGTCAACTTGCAGAGGAGGAAAGCAGTGTGATGTATCGCGGTCGGGCGGTGGAAAAACTCGCTCCACGCGCGCCCGGCCGTCCCTGGGAAGGATTCGATTCCTGTCCGCATGAGGATCTGGCCGAGCCGGGACGCGTCCATCTTGATCCGCTTGGCAACCTCCACATCTGTCAGGGAATCGTGATCGGCAATCTGTTCGAAAAACCGCTGAAGCAGATTTGCGAAGAATATGATGTCGATTCTCACCCGATCTGCGGCCTCCTGCACTCGGGTGGACCTGCCGCGCTGGTGACCGAGTACAACCTCCCGCACGCTTCCTCCTATGCTGACGCCTGTCACCTGTGCTACGAAGCGCGGACCATGTTGAGGCAGCGCTTCCCGAATCTGCTTGCGCCGGATCAAATGTATGGAGTAATCGAATGACGGGCAATGATTTCATAAGTTGGGTCCTGCGTTCTCCGTTTCATGCAATCTTGAGCGGCGGCATGCTGCTCATCACCGTGACGGGATACAAGACGGGAAAGAAATACACTACCCCTGTTGGATATTATCGTAACGGTGAGTATCTGTGGATCCTCACCAGCCGCGACCGAACCTGGTGGAAGAATCTGCGGGGTGGGGCGGAGGTTTCCCTGCTATTGAAGCGCAAGCCTGTGACTGCATTTGCTGAAACCGAGCTGGACGAGAAAGCCGTTGAAGCCCGCATGTACGAGTATCTTCGTCACGTTCCGCAGGCGGCAAAGCCGATGAAGGTTCGCATGGAGAATGGAAACCCCAACCCGCAGGATATTGCCGGCATCGCAAGGGACAGACTGTTCGTAAGGATCAAGATTTGACCGATTCTATTGCCCAAACCGGCGACTGATGTCCCCCCGCTCCTGGGGATTCGGTTCAAATTAGACAAGCCTGATAATTTCGTAATTTGCTTCAAAATGTTTAC
>DATIUT010000387.1:0-13924 GCA_035466615.1 Anaerolineales bacterium
AAGTGTTTATATGGTGGAGTGGACACCATCCCTGTTTTTTTATTCGTCATTCGCAACTAACTGATTGGAGATACAAATGAACGCACTTTAACTTTGGAAACAACCAAATCCACAAAAGTAGGAATGTGAAGTGAACCCTACAAATAAAAACAGGCGACCAGTTGATTTGGTCGCCTGTTTTTATTTGTTATTCTCTTACTTCACCGTCAATGACGTCACCATCATTCGGCGAAGGTGTGGAGGGTCCGCCTGGTGTTTCAGGTTGCGGCTGTCCCTGTGCGTAGAGTTGCTGACTCAAGGCATGGAATGCCTGTTGCACCTGCTCAGTCTCCTTTTGGATTCGGCCAATGTCATCGGTCTGGGCGGCGGATTTGAGATCGTTGATCTTGCTTTCGATCGCGCCGCGTTCGGCAGAAGGAACCTTATCACCCAGATCGCGCAATGCCTTTTCCGTTTGATAGACAAGACTGTCGGCAGTGTTCTTTGCATCAATTAATTCACGACGTTTCTTGTCCTCCGCTTCATGTGAACGGGCCTCCTGCATCATGCGGTCAATATCGTTCTTATTCAGGTTCGTGGAGGCCGTGATCGTGACCTTCTGCTCCTTGCCTGTGGCTTTATCCTTCGCGGTCACATGCAGGATGCCGTTCGCGTCGATGTCGAATGTGACTTCCACCTGCGGGATGCCGCGCGGCGCAGGCGGGATGCCGTCGAGTCGGAAGCGTCCAAGCGACATGTTATCGCCAGCCATCGGGCGTTCGCCCTGCAGGACGTGAATGTCAACCGCGGTCTGGTTGTCGGCGGCAGTGGAATATGTTTCAGTCTTGCGGACGGGAATGGTCGTGTTGCGTTCGATCATCTTGGTCATGACACTGCCGAGCGTTTCAACACCCAACGAAAGCGGGGTGACATCCAGCAAGAGAATATCCTTGACTTCACCGCCAAGCACGCCGCCCTGGATCGCCGCACCGACCGCGACAACTTCATCGGGGTTCACACCTTTGTTCGGTTCCTTACCATTGGTCAACTTGCGGACCAGGTCCTGAACCATCGGCATGCGGGAAGAACCACCGACCAGAACCACTTCATTGAGTTTGCCTGCATCCATGCCTGCGTCTCTCAACGCGGCTTCGAATGGCTTACGGCAACGCTCAAGCAGGTCCTCGGTCATTTGCTCGAATTTGGCTCGCGTGAGTTTCAATTGCAGATGTTTCGGTCCACTGGCATCGGCTGTAATGTAGGGCAGGTTGATCTCTGTTTCCATCACGGTCGAAAGTTCGATCTTGGCTTTCTCCGCGGCTTCACGCAAACGCTGTAATGCCTGGCGGTCATTGCGCAGGTCGATACCCTGATCGCGTTTGAATTCATCAGCCGCCCAATTGACGATCTTCTGATCCCAGTCATCGCCGCCGAGGTGTGTATCGCCATTGGTCGATTTGACTTCGATCACGCCTTCGCCGACTTCCAGAATGGATACGTCAAATGTACCACCACCAAGGTCGAAGACAAGAATGGTCTCGTCCTTTTTCTTATCGAGTCCATACGCCAGCGCTGAGGCGGTCGGCTCGTTGATGATACGCATCACTTCGAGACCTGCGATCTTGCCGGCATCCTTTGTGGCTTGTCGCTGGCTGTCGTTGAAATACGCGGGGACGGTGATCACTGCCTGCGTGACAGGCTGACCCAGATACGCCTCCGCATCGGACTTCAACTTGCCCAGCACCATCGCGCTGATCTCCTGCGGGGAGTATTCGCGGTTCGTGATGGGGATCTTCACGCGCACGTCGTTGGAGGGTCCCGGTACAACGTTATAGGAAACCATCTTGCGTTCAACTTCCGTCTCTTCAAAGTGACGGCCGATGAAGCGTTTGATGGAATAGACCGTATTCTCGGAATTAACGACCGCCTGCCGCTTCGCGGTCTGACCGACGAGTCGTTCTCCATTTTTATTGAAGGCTACAACCGAGGGGCAGAGTCTGCCTCCCTCCGCGGTCGAGATGACGGTCGGCTGTCCGCCTTCCATCACAGAGACGACAGAGTTGGTTGTGCCCAAGTCAATACCAATGATTTTGCCCATGGATACACTCCTTGCATGATATTCAATGTTCACATATTACCCGCCCAATGCAAGAAAACCGTTAACGGCGTGTAGAAATTAAATATAACCCTCCCAAATTTCTGCAACTCAAATGTATCGCTTGTACTCCATGCCTCTCGTTATACTAGGCTCGGTCACTGGAGTACAAGTGAATACGTCCAAACAGAAATTTAAACGTTATGAGATCATCGAGGAACTGGGCATTGGGGGGATGGCTGCGGTTTATCGCGCCTACGATCCATTGTTCGAGCGGGAGGTCGCGCTCAAAGTACTCAAGCGCGAACTACTCGAAGATCCCGAAGTCCGTGAACGCTTCGAACGAGAGACCAAGATCGTTGCCAAACTCGAACACGCCGCCATCGTTCCGGTCTATGATGTCGGTTACGACAACGACCAGTTGTTCTACGTCATGCGTTACATGAGCGGCGGCTCCCTCTCCGAACGCATCAACGAAGGCAGACTCGACTTCGAACAGATTTCGTACATCCTTCTGCGCCTCGTCGATGCGCTCGATTATGCCCATCGCAAAGGTATCGTCCATCGCGACCTCAAACCCGGTAATATCCTTTTCGACGAAGTGGGTAACGCCTTCATATCCGATTTCGGCATTGCCAAGTTTGCGCAAGCCGCCACGCGCATCACCCATTCCGGTATCATCGGCACACCCCGTTACATAAGCCCCGAACAGGCACGCGGTGACGATACGGATGGCCGTAGTGACCTCTACACATTGGGCGTGCTATTCTTCGAAATACTCAGTGGCAAAGCGCCGTTCGAAGCCACTACACCTCTTGCGCTTGCATTCAAACACGCCACGGAACCCGCGCCGGACATCCTGAGTTTCAACCCCAACCTGCCGCGAGGTTTGAGCGGTGTCCTCAAGAAGACCCTCCAAAAAGAGCCCGGCGATCGTTATCAAACCTGTACCGCATTTGCCAGTGCATTTCTCGAAGCCCTACCCACCGACACCGCCCCCCATACCAAATTCCTCACACCACCCCTGCCCCGCACCCCGCAGAAACACGAAGGGCCTGCGGAAGTTCCACATGTCCCCGCGCCTGGAACCAGAACGCGTCCCTGGATAATCGGTGGATTCATTGTACTGGCACTCCTTGGGTTTGCCGTCCGGGGATATTCACAACTCACAGCGACTACAGACGCTTCGACCTCCACGCCGGAATCTGTTATTGCCTCGAACATCCCACCCACCCCGACACCTCTTCCCACCGCATCGGCAGCCGTCACACCCACGCAGACCATGGAAACAACTGTTCCTGTGATTCCCAGCATCGGTGGAGCGATCAATATTGCGCTCACCTCCAACAGGGAAATCTTTCTAATGGACATGGATGGCGGGAACATCAAACAACTGACCAATACCAACATCCCCAAGTTCGATTTGCAATGGCTGCCCGGTGGAAACGAACTTTTGTATGGTGAAGGCAAATGTGTATACAAGGTCAATGTTGAAGAGAGCCAGCCCGAACCTGAAAAGATCGGTTGCTTTGCCAACGAGCATTTCGATGGTTTCCGTGTCTCACCGGATGGAAATCATATTGCCATTAGCATCGAACGCCGCCTGATCGTCCTTCCGTTCGACCCTGAACTGCTCGCCACAGCCAAAACAGCCTTCGAACTGCAAAGCTCGGAAAAGGTTTGCATCGACTACACTGATGTTGCTGTCAAGGGTGCACAATGGTCAGCAGATGGCAGGAGTCTGGCGATCCTCTATCAGAGCGCGGTCGGTGAACGGCTCGGCGATACCATCCGCGTCATTGATGTGGACCTGGTCCGTTGCAAGGCGGTTGATCCGCTTGTAATTGACGAGTTCCCCGGTACACGCTTCACCCCTGAAGGATATGTCTCATTACCCGTCCTGCCTTCTTATCATTGGGATGGGGACAGACGCTTTGTGTTCAACACTTTCATTCGCAATGGCGGGTACGGCGAACTTTATCTCTACGATATGTTTACAACGGAAGCAACTCGTCTTAACCCTGTAAACGGTGTCTGTTGTTATCGCGGTGCCGCCTTCAGTCCCGACGGAACTTACATCCTGGTTGCGTTTCAGGATATAGGCAAGGGTTCCGAGAGTAAAACACAGTTATATTACATCCCGCTTGATGGTAGCGATGCGATTGTCCCACTTCGACTCCCACTCGGCTTTTTCATGGATATACGCGAGAATATCTTATTGGCATTGCGGATGCCCGCCTTTCATTAATCCGTTTAATGAAAGGACGATGTATTGATATAAAAATTGACATCATGGATCAAAGTAAGTGACATGTGGCAGTCTTGGTATATGACAGTAAAGCGGGGGAAAGGGTAAACCAGCCAAACGAAACATTACTCATGGAACGGGACAATCCCAGAAGGTTTCACCCACCTTGCTTTTTTGTAAAGCATCACCTAAAATTGACAACCTGAGGGGAATAAATGTTCCGTGGATTGAACGAGTCTGATTTTGTCAGGAGGTGTTTTCTGTTCGTGAAATCGAACTTTACATTCACCAGGTCATTTTGGCAGATTTTGTCATTCCAACAATCCATAGAGGAGAATAGATGAATAAAAGACCATTCAAAATGTTTTCGTCCATTACCATCCTGGCTCTGATGCTTGCGGCTTGGCCCATGCAGAGCGCACAGGCGGCCGCGCCGACAGAATTGTTCTTTTCGGAATATATCGAAGGCTCCAGCAATAACAAAGCCCTGGAGATCTATAACGGCACCGGAGCCGCGATCAATCTTGCGGCTGGCAGCTATAGCGTACAGATGTATTTCAACGGATCAGCCTCTGCCGGCTTGACCGTCAACCTGACAGGTTCTGTTGCCGCTGGCGATGTGTATGTTCTGGCACAGGCAGCTGCCAATGCAACCATCCTTGCCCAGGCAGACCAGACACAAAGTTCAGGCTGGTTCAACGGTGACGATGCTGTTGTGCTTCGCAAAGGCACGACCATCATTGATGTGATCGGGCAGATCGGCTTTGACCCCGGCTCTGAGTGGGGAACAGGACTTGACAGCACCGCGGATAATACTCTCCGTCGCATGGACACGGTTTGTGGCGGAGATGCGAATGGCTCCGATGCTTTCGACCCCTCTGTTGAATGGGAGGGCTTTGCTCAAGACACCTTTGGCGGACTTGGTTCACATACCGTGAATTGCAGTATTGCGGACGCCGCCCCCGAGGTGGATAGTACCTACCCCGTGGATGGCGCAACTGACTTTCCAATTGCGGCGAATCTGAGTGTCACGTTCAGTGAGCCTGTTGACCTGACCGGTTCATGGTTCGATCTGACCTGCTCCACCAGTGGAACTGTTTCCGCGGCAGCGAGCGGTGGTCCCACCAGTTTTACACTTGACCCGGCTGTAAATCTTGTTGGCGGCGAATCCTGTACATTGACCATTTATGCCGCCAATGTTACCGATCAGGATGACAACGATCCGCCCGATAACATGGTCCTTGATTTTACGGTCGGTTTCTCGCCTTACGATGTATGTACCACCACCTTCACGCCCATCTATTCCATTCAAGGCAGTGGCGCGACTGTGGCCTTGACAGGTACACGTACCACCCAGGGCGTCGTCGTGGGTGATTATGAAGGTCCCTCTCCGGCATTGCGCGGCTTCTTTATTCAGGATCCTGTCGGCGATGGGAACCCCGCCACTTCAGACGCTATCTTCGTGTTTGAAGGAAGCAATGCCAATACTGTCAATCTGGGCGATATCGTCCGCGTGACTGGCACAGCCGGCGAAAACCAAGGTCAATCGCAAATCTCCGTTGGAACGATTGTCAAATGCGGCACGGGAACCGTTAACCCCACAGATGTAACTTTCCCGGTATCCGCCCCCGACTTCCTTGAACAATATGAAGGCATGCTCGTGCGCCTGCCGCAGACCATGTATGTGACCGAACACTTCCAACTTGGCCGATTCGGTCAGGTGGTGCTCTCCTCCGGCGGCAGACTCCAACAACCAACCAATATTGTGGCTCCGGGCACATCTGCTCTTGCCATGCAAGCCGCGAATAATCTGAATAAGATCATCCTGGATGACGCATCCCAAACGCAGAATCCAGACCCGATCCTGTTTGGCCGCAATGGACTGCCGCTCTCAGCCAGCAACACCCTGCGCGGCGGCGATACAGCCACAGGCATCGTTGGTGTCTTGAACTACACATGGGCAGGCAACTCCGCCAGTGGCAATGCCTATCGCATCCGCCCGATCAACGCCTTGAACGGTTACGTTAACTTTGAGCCGGCCAATCCGCGCCCGGCCTCCGTTCCTGCGGTGGGCGGCAATGTCAAAGTGGTTGGCATGAACCTGCTCAACTTCTTCAACACCTTCGATGGACTTCCCGACACTGTGGATAACTGTGCAAATGGTGTCAGTGGCGCGGCGACCGATTGTCGTGGAGCAGATACACAGACCGAGTTTGACCGTCAGTGGCCGAAGACCGTTGCGGCGATCCTTGCGATGAATCCAGATGTCATCGGTGTGAACGAGATCGAAAATGACGGCTATGGTCCGGAGAGCGCGATCCAATTCCTTGTGGATAAACTCAATGTCGCGACCGCTCCCGGAACCTACGCGTTCATTGACGTGGATGCAAATACCGGGCAGATCAATGCCATGGGCACCGACGCGATCAAGGTTGCGCTTCTCTACAAGCCGGCAGTTGTTACACCGGTCGGGCAGACCGCGGCACTGAACACGATTGCCTTCGTGAACGGTGGTGACAGTGCGCCGCGCAGCCGCCCGTCATTGGCACAGGCATTCGAACAGAACTCGAATGGACAGCGCTTCATCGTGGATGTCAATCACCTTAAGAGCAAGGGTTCTGCGTGTGCTGTTCCCGATGCCGGTGATGGGCAGGGCAACTGTAACGGGGTCCGCGTCAACGCCGCGACTGAATTGGTGAACTGGCTTGCCTCCGACCCCACCGGCACCAGCGACCCGGACATCCTGCTGATCGGTGACTACAACTCCTACGCCATGGAAGACCCGATCACGGTCATCAAGAGCGCGGGTTTCACCAACCTCATCGAATCCTTCCTGGGACCCGATGCCTACTCCTATGTCTTCGACGGGCAATGGGGCTACCTTGACCATGCACTGGGTTCAGGAACCATCCTTTCACAGATCACGGGCGTTGGCGACTATCACATCAATTCTGATGAGCCGAGTGTGCTCGATTACAACACGGACTTCAAGACGGTCAATCTGCAAAACGTTCTCTACGCACCGGACCAGTTCCGTGTTTCAGACCATGATTCCGTGATCATCGGGCTGTGCACACCGCCCGCATTGAGCGTCAGTGTTACACCGGATGTATTGGGGTCGCCCAATCACAAATACGTGGACGTGGAAGCCTCATTCGTCTCCTCCGGCGACGTTGCCTCTGTGACGCTTCTCTCCATTGTCTCCAACGAACCCGATAATGGGCTTGGCGACGGCGATACGCCCAACGACATTGTGATCGTGGATAACGACACCTTCCAGTTGCGTGCGGAACGATCCGGCGCTGGCACGGGCCGCATTTATACGATTACGTATCAGGCGACCAACACTTGTGGCGTAACAACAACAGCCACTGCCACAGTGATAGTTCCTCATAACAATTAAGATACAAATATAAACAAAGAGACCCGCCGAATGGCGGGTCTCTTTGTTATCTGGGTTATTTATAAACCTGCGGATTCACGCAATGTGGTAACTGCTCGCCCTTAAGCCCAGCAATCAGGTTCCTGGCCGCCAACCATGCCATGTTACTGCGTGCAGTGATGCTTGCGCTGGCAATATGCGGGGCAATGACCAGGTTATCCAGCGTCAACAAAGGATGATTCATTGGCAGAGGCTCGGGTTCGGTCACATCCAGACCTGCCGCGGAGATTTGTCTATTCTTCAAAGCCTTGTACAACGCATCCATGTCAACAACGGGACCGCGCGAGGTATTCACGAGCACAGCGTTCCGCTTCATGCGGTTCAAGGCTTCGGCGTCTATCAAATGGCGCGTATCAGGCGTCAGCGGGGTGTGAAGCGAGATAAAGTCCGATTCTGCAAGCAGTGTTTCGAAATCCACCGAGGTCGCATTGAGAGCGAGATCATGTTCATCTTCGTTCGGGTCGTAATAGATCACGCGCATGTCGAAGCCGGAGGCGCGGTGCGCCATCGCCTTGCCGATGCGTCCAAAGCCGACAAGCCCAAGCGTTGCGCCTTTGATCTCATTGCCAAGCAGGAGCATCGGACCCCACGTCTTCCACCTGCCATCTCGAACATAACGATCACCTTCGAGTATGCGGCGTCCCGCGCTCATCATCAACGCGAATGAAAAATCGGCGGTTGCATCGGTCAGCACATCAGGGGTATTACCAACAGGGATCTTGCGCGCGGTTGCGGCAGTCACGTCAATGTTATCGAAGCCCACCGCGTAATTGCTGATCACCTTCAACTGCACTCCTGCTGCATCCATTACAGCGCCGTCAACCTTGTCTGTCAACAGACTCAACAGACCATCCACGCCCTGCACGCGCTTCAAAAGCTCATCATGCGGAGGCGGCAGTTCACCTTCCCATACATCCGTGTCGCAAAAATCCTTCACAAGGTCAAGTCCCTTATCGGGGATCATTCTTGTCACAAATACTTTGGGCTTTGCCATACACACTCCACAAATTGTTTCTGATATGATAACAGACATGGACGCCAATCGCTTCGAGACTCACAGCCTGACAGATGCACGCATCGAGCGTATTCTATCAGCCGCGCTCAAAGCTGTTGACCCGGCCGAAGCTGTGCGAAGATATCTCCCAAACGTGAGTGGAAACGTGTATGGGTTGGGGATTGGGAAAGCCTCCATCCCGATGCTGACAGCCCTTGCGGAGGCAATCCCACTCTCCGGCGCGCTCGCCATCAGCAAACACGCTTCATCACTTAACTCAAACTTGTTCCCGGTGATATTGGGCGGACACCCGGTCCCAAACTTTGATTCGCTCCGCGCAGGCGAACGCGCTTTGGAATTTGTTTCCGCCTTGCATGAGGATGATACATTAATTTGTTTGATCTCCGGTGGCGGCTCGGCATTGATGACCGCACCTCACGAGAGCATATCGCTCGAGGACATGCAAACCCTGACTTCGCTATTGCTGTCCTGTGGCGCGCGCATTGACGAGATTAACATCCTGCGCCGTCAACTGGACCGTGTCAAAGGAGGTGGGTTAACACACGTGACAAAGGCGAAGGTTATAAGCCTGATCCTTTCGGATGTAATCGGGAATCCACTTGAAGCGATTGCATCCGGTCCAACAGTTCCAGACCCAACCACCGGTGAAGATGCACTTGCCATCCTTGAAAAATATTTCCCAACATCGGTCACGGAGACACAGAAACACAGAGAGTCTCTAAGCTCCGTGACCCAGTATCTCCGTGGTTCAAGAGGGCTGGAACCTGCTGGCTACGATCATTCCCGTATACAAAACATCATCATCGGGGATAATAAACTTGCCGCGCAAGCCGCAATGGAGCGGGCATTTTATGAGGGGTTTGATGCAGAGATTTTGGCGAACGAGTTGCAGGGCGAAGCATGTGAAACTGGAGAATTGCTTGCGCAAATGTTGCGTGATGAAGTTAAGAAGGGAAAGCGTCCGTTTTGTTTGATCGCGGGCGGGGAAACAACGGTAACCATAAAAGGCGATGGCAAAGGCGGGAGGAATCAGGAACTTGCCCTTGCCGCAGTGGATGAGTTACGGGATTTGGAAAATGCAATGTTGATCTCTTTGGCGACGGACGGGGAGGATGGACCCACAGACGCGGCGGGGGCGGTGGTGACAGGTGAATCCGCTCGCAGGGCTGAGTCGTTGGGGCTGGACGCGGCAGGCTATTTGTCCAGAAATGACGCGTATCACTTTTTCCATGCCCTGGATGATCTGATTAAGACCGGTCCGACTGGGACGAACGTCAATGACCTGGTTTTTCTCTTTGTTTTATAATGTTACATTGACAACGACTGTTCATAAGTTATATAATGGTTTTGTCAGACAACACAACATCGCGCTTCCCTTTATTGGTTTTGAGCATTGATCACGGGAATACCATGATAATGACTGATCAGAAATTGAATAGCGTTCCATTGCAATGACGGAGTCTTCCCGCCGGTCAAAAGGCGGGCAAGTGCTCCGTTTATTATTTGCCATGTGAAGGAGGTGATGTTTCTGTAAGAGTTTTTTGCAAAAGCCCTGTAGTTCCATATTTCATAAAAGGAGAAGAAAATATGTCTAAAAGCAAGTTGTACGGTTTATTCACTGTACTGGTGATTGCCATGTTGACGCTCTCCGCCTGTGGCGGCGGTGCCAAGCAGGTGGAAGTGTTCTCATGGTGGACCGGCGGCGGTGAAGCGGCTGGTCTTGAAGCCATGATCAAGGTCTTCAATGCGAAGAACCCCAATATTGAGTTCATCAATGCGGCAGTGGCGGGCGGCGCCGGAACGAATGCCCGCGCGGTTTTGGCCACACGCCTGCAGGCTGGCGATCCGCCTGACTCCTGGCAGGGTCATGCTGGTCAGGAATTGATCGGTACCTATGTTGCCGGCAACCAGATCCAGCCGTTGAACGACCTGTATGAATCAGAAGGCTGGCTGGCTGTCATGCCTGAGACGTTGATCCCGCTCATCTCCGATGGCGGCAATATCTATTCGGTGCCGGTCAACATTCACCGCGCCAATGTGCTTTGGTATAACCCTGCAGTGCTTGAAGCGAATGGTGTGGCAGTCCCCACCACCATGGATGAATGGTTCGCCGCCATGGATACCCTGCAAGCCGCGGGTGTCACACCTCTTGCGCTCGGCGAGCAGTGGACGAAGATGCACCTGATGGAAACAGTTTTGCTCGGAACCCTCGGACCCGATGCATACAACGGCCTGTGGACCGGCGCAACAGATTGGGGTGGTGCTGAAGTTACCACCGCGCTGGAAAACTTCCAGAAGGTTTTGACCTACACCAACAGCGACTCTGCCTCACTCTCATGGCAGGATGCCGCCCAACTCGTGGTCAATGGTGATGCCGCGTTCAACGTGATGGGTGACTGGGCTGAAGGTTACTTCCGTGAATTGGGCAAAGCACCGATGGCTGATTACGGCTGGGCTCCGGTACCCGGTAGTGTTGGTGTCTTCCAGTTCCTTTCCGACTCGTTTGTGCTCGCTGTCGGCGCGCCGGATGAAGAGGGAGCTTTTGCTTGGTTAAAGGTGGCAGGCTCAAAGGAAGGTCAGGAAGCATTCAATCCTGTGAAGGGTTCGATCTGCGCCCGCACCGACTGCGACAAGGCACTCTTCGGCGAGTACCTGCAGTCTGCCATGGATGATTGGTCAAGCAACACGGTGGTCGGTTCTTTGACCCACGGCGTGGTTGCCAACGACTCCTGGAAATCAGAGATCGATACAGCGCTTGGCTTGTTCGTTCAGGACGGCGATCTGGCTGTCTTCCAATCCGCTTTGGTGGCTGCCTGCACGAGTTCTGGCGCCTGCAAGTAAAATTTGAGTGAATAATGAGGCTCCGTCGTTGTGACGGAGCCTCAAATATTTTTAGTGAGAGGTCCTCCGCCATGTTCAGAGACAAAGACCGATATCTTTCCATCATCCTTATTTCCCCGTCGATCCTGGCGGTGATGATCTTTATTTATGGTTTTATTGCATGGTCGGTGCGCGTCTCTCTCAGCGAGTGGAAGGGCCTCAACCCGGATTACACGTGGGCTGGATTGAACAATTACATCAACCTGTTCTCCGATCCGCGCTTCCTTGTGGATGTCCGCAATACATTGATCTTTACCGGCGTCTTTGTGGTCGGCAGTATTTTGCTTGGTTTCTTCTTGGCAGTGATGCTCGACCAGGGCTTGCAGGGGGAGGGGTTCTTCCGCAGTCTTTTCCTATTTCCGATGGCGATCTCTTATATCGTGACCGGCGTTGTCTGGCGTTGGCTGATGAACCCGGCAGAGGGCGACCGCCTCAGCGGACTTAATCTGTTATTCTCCCATCTCAATCTTGATTTTCTGATCAACAAGTGGCACACAACCGAGACCTGGGGCATCGCGGCGATCGCCCTCGCGGCGATCTGGCAGATGTCCGGTTATACGATGGCGATCTATCTGGCAGGCTTGCGTTCCATCCCGGACGAGTTGCGCGAGGCCGCGCGCATTGACGGCGCGAGTGAGTTTCAGATCTATCGTCATATCATCCTGCCACTGCTTTCACCGGTAACATTAAGTGCGTTGATCATCCTGGGGCATATGTCGCTCAAGGTGTTTGATCTTATCATCGCTGTGGCGGGGAAGCAGCTGCCTCTGGATGTGCCAGCCATTTACATGTGGCAGACCACCTTCGACGGCCTCTTTTATGGACGCGGCGCGGCAATCGGGATCCTGTTACTGATCAGCGTTGCAGTCCTGATCATCCCCTATATCCGCTTCACACTCAAGTCGGAGGCGCAACAATGAACAAGTTCCACCTCGGCAGGAAGTGGTTATACATCCCTCTGGTCGCGATGGCGATCTTTTACCTCATTCCCATGTACGTGATGTTGGTGACGGGCTTTAAGAGTTTTGCAGAGATCGATTTGCAAACGATGTGGAATCTGCCAAAAGGGATTCACTTCGACAATTACGTGGAAGCCTTTTCGCAACTGGCGCCTTCGCTCTGGAACAGCTTCATCATGGTGATTCCCGCGGCGGTCATTTCATCCATGCTTGGCTCCCTGAATGGGTTCATCCTTGCCAAATGGAAATTCCGCGGCGCGGATTTCATCTTCCCGTTCATCCTGTTTGGGATGTTCATTCCCTATCAATCCATTCTGATCCCCCTCGTAATTTTTATTAACAACACCCTGAGATATATCGGGATGACTGGCATCCCTGCCTTGATCCTGGCACACATCATCTACGGAATCCCCATCACGACTTTGACCTTCCGCAACTACTACGCGAGCCTCCCGCAGGAACTGCTTGAAGCCGCAAAGATCGATGGCGCGGATATGCTGGGCATTTACCGTTACATCCTTTTGCCGATCTCCATTCCGAGTTTTGTCGTGGTGCTGATCTGGCAGTTCACCTCCGCGTGGAATGACTTCCTGTTTGCGGTTGTGCTCACAGGCAACAGGTCGTGGCCCATTACAGTCGCGTTGAACAACATGGCGGGTAGCCAGATCATTTCATGGAATGTGCAGATGGCTGGCTCGTTCCTTGCCGCCCTCCCTACCCTGCTGGTTTACATCTTCCTGGGACGTTACTTCCTGCGCGGTCTGCTGGCTGGTTCGTTGAAGGGATAATTCCCACTATTTGCAAACAGAGTCGTTGTCACAAACAGGCTGCTTAAGCGGGCACTGAAGTTCTGATTTGGGAAAGCGGGTATATACTGCATGAGTCTCGTCCAGAATAATTACAGCAAGTGCATCAATGTGATCTTGTTCCCTGCACCCGATCACAACAACGTCACTGGCGTGCGGGAAATAAGCGGGAACGTCTCCCGGCAGAATAATACCCTGTTGCCCCTCTGGTCCGATCAAGTTGAAGGTCATGCGTGGAAATCCCAGGGGCAGGTTGGGGTAGAAATAAGTATGTCCCTCGTTAATCGAATAATGACGCGGGAATAATGCCCGCCCAAGAATGACCGCTACATTCTTGTCTTGAAGGAATGATCCGATTGATTCTGCTTCCAATCCCGTCGCTTCCAAAGCTCCTTCGTACTCCGTGAGAGTCTGCCTTACATCAATACCCTGATACCTTTCACTGAATAGATTTTCGGATAAGGGAAGAAGAGAACCAAATCCCAGCAGAATGGAAATGA
>DATIUT010000388.1:0-8015 GCA_035466615.1 Anaerolineales bacterium
CCTCATGCTCAAAGCAGGCGTGGATGTCGTCACCATCGACACCGCGCACGGACATTCCAAAGGTGTGCTCGAAGCCATTCGCCGCATCAAAGGCGCATGGAAATACCTGCCCGTCTTCGCGGGTAACGTAGTCACAGCCGAAGGCGTGGATGCACTCGTCGAAGCAGGAGCAGATGCAATTAAAGTTGGAGTCGGTGCGGGTTCCATCTGCACCACCCGCATCGTATCGGGTGCGGGCATGCCGCAAGTCTCCGCCATCTTCGAATGTTCACGCGCCGCACAAAAGCATGGCGTCTCCATCATCGCCGATGGTGGCATCAAGTTCAGCGGCGATATCGTCAAAGCGATCGTTGCGGGCGGCAATGCGGTGATGCTGGGCAGTATGCTTGCGGGTCTTGAAGAAGCGCCTGGCGAAGTGATGATGTATGAGGGGCGGCGTTTCAAGGAGTATCGCGGCATGGGCAGTCTCGGCGCGATGAAGGGCTACGGCGTTGACCGTTATGCCACAGGTCAAAGCGGTAGCGGCAAACTTGTGCCTGAGGGCATTGAAGGTCGTGTGCCGTATAAGGGCGCGCTCGGCGAATATGTGTATCAACTCGTCGGCGGTCTGCGTTCGGGCATGGGCTATGCGGGTGCAGAGTCGCTCAATGATCTGCGCACCAAGACCCGCCTCACCCGCATCACCAACGCGGGTCTTGTCGAAAGCCACCCGCATGATGTTATCATTACGAAGGAAGCTCCAAATTATCAACTGAGTCAAAGATAAATTATCCGTCATTGCGAGGAGCGCACTTGCTCTTCGCGACGAAGCAATCTCTCTATTGTTTTGGATTGCTTCGCCTAACGGCTCGCAATGACGAAATGGAAAATAGATGACCCTACACTTACTTTCCCCTCTGGATGGACGCTACGCAGAGACGACTGCCCCTCTTACGAATTACTTCTCCGAATTTGCTTTTCTGCGCGATAGAGTCCGCGTCGAACTTAACTTTTTGCTGGCTCTTTCCAAAACGGACTTGGTGCGCCCCTTGACCGATTTCGAATCCACCCAGATCGAATCGATCATCACCAACTTCTCAGACGCCGACGCAGAACTGATTCTCGAACACGAACGCAAGACACGTCACGATGTTAAAGCCATTGAGTATTTCATCCAAAACAAACTGCAAGGCACATCACTGGAAGGTCTGATCCCGTGGATCCACTTCGGCCTGACCTCTGAAGATACCAACAGCATTGGACAAGCCATTGCGTTGAAAGAATCAAGAGACAAGGTCATTTTCCCCGCCATCCAATTACTAATTACCAATCTCTCTGATTTTGCTATCAAATACAAATCTGTCCCCATGCTCGCCCGCACACATGGACAGTTCGCTGTGCCAACTACTTTGGGCAAAGAGTTCGCCGTCTACATCGCCCGCCTCAAAAAGACGCGCGACGAGATTGCATCCCATGAATTCGAAGCCAAGTTGACGGGCGCCGTTGGCAACTTCAACGCCTTGCAAGCTGCTGTTCCAAATATTGACTGGATTTCGTTCAGCAAAGAATTTGTTTCCAGTTTTGGGCTTGAGCCAAATTTGCTCACGACTCAAATTCTCCCGTACGACAATTGGGTTCGTTACTTCGACCTCATCCGCTTATCCAATTCCATCCTTATCGATTTTGCTCAAGACATCTGGCGCTATATCAGCGATGGGTATTTGAAACAAGCGGTTGTAGCCGGGGAGGTAGGTTCGTCCACCATGCCGCAAAAGGTCAATCCGATTGACTTTGAAAATGCAGAAGGCAATCTTGGTGTGGCAAATTCACTTTTCATACACTACGCCCAAAAATTGACCGTCTCTCGCCTGCAGCGCGACCTCTCGGATTCCACTGTCCGCCGCACGTTCGGCACGGCATTGGGCCACAGCCTGTTAGCATGGACCAACTTCCAGCGTGGACTGAAGCGCATTGCTCCTGATGAAGAAAAAGTCACAGCGGAATTGAATGCCCATTGGGAAGTCGTTTCCGAAGGCGCACAAACCATCCTGCGCGCCGCTGGCAAATCCGATGCATATGAATCCTTGAAAGAACAAACTCGCGGAAGAGTCCTCACCGAATCTGATTACAAGGCTTGGTGTGATTCGATTGACGTAGATGATAAAACGCGTGCGCGCTTGAAGGGTCTGTCACCTGAAACATATATCGGGCTTGCGATTGAATTGACAGACCGCGTGGTGGACAAATGAGAGAGGAAAAGAATTTTCAGTCATGAGATTACTGATCAAGCATTTTCTTTTGCCGCGTTTGCAGGATGTTTTCTTCCTGGTGATTTTCCTGATGGTTTTGATTTTTGGCAGTCGTATGCTAAATCTTGATGGAGACTTGCCGCGCCATCTTGCGGCGGGGAGGTTGATCCTGGAATGTAAGAAACCGGATCAAGAGTGCGAGCACATTCTGGCTTATTGAAATTTCACACAAAAATCCCATCTGGATGAATCCTGAAGACACACAACGCTTTGGGCTTGAAACAGGCGACCTTGCGAAAGTTGAAACCGAAATCGGCTACTTCGTGGATTCGGTTTGGGTGACAGAAGGTATCAAACCTGGCGTCATCGCCATCAGTCACCACCTCGGACGTTGGCGTTTGAATGAAGATTCGGGCGTGAGCAAAGGCTCCTCCAATCTTGTTGAACTGCAAGATGACGGCAAAGGCGGCTTCCTCATGCGCGTCATTCACGGCGCGAATGCTTGGGAATCCTCCGACCCCGACACCAGCCGCATCTGGTGGAGCAACGTCGGCGTGAACCAAAACCTCGCCCACGCCGTCCACCCTGACCCCATCAGCGGAGTCCACTGCTGGCTGCAAAAGGTGATGAACATCCGCAAAGCAGAACCGAACGAACGCGCGGGTGACCTCTTCGTGGATACGAACAAATCCATGCAAAAATACCGCGAATGGCTCGCCATGACCCGCCCCGCCGATAAAGTCAGCCCCGATGGCAACCGCCGTCCATATTGGCTGGCGCGCCCTTTGAAACCAACCCGGGAAGCCTATAAACTTCCAAAGTAGAAATAGATATGAACATCCTTGCCTATGCTTCTTAACGCGTGATAAGAAGCGCGGTCTGACTTGTAAAATCTTCGAATATCAATATGACACAAATTAACATCACGTTTTTATTTTTGGGGATTGCCGCAATTCTACTGCTTGGGAATATTCTTCGTCCCGACATCGTCGCATTGATGTTGATGCTCGCCCTGGGCTTGAGCGGAATTTTGACTCCGCAGGAAGCGTTCTCTGGGTTTAGCCGTTCAGCGGTGGTTATTATGATGTCTGCTTTTATTCTCGCAGAAGGATTACGCCGTTCTGGCGCGACCGAACGCCTGGGCGCGTTCATCGTGCATTTGTTTGGAGCAGGTCCACGACGGATGACCTTTGGTGTGATGACTGCTGCAGCCATGCTCTCTCTCTTTATGAATAATATCGCGGCGGCATCTTTGTTGTTTCCTGTCATATCTGGTGTGGCAAGACGTTCAAAAATGTCTTCATCGCGTTTATTAATGCCTTTGGCATTTGGCACGATCCTGGGCGGCATGGCAACTTTACTTACGACAACGAATATCATTGTCAGCGGTATCTTGCGCGATGTGAATCTCCCGGGTTTTGGCCTGCTCGATTTTGCGCCGATTGGTTTTTCGATTGCATTCTCCGGCATCCTATTCATGACTTTGTGGGGAAGGAAACTCCTGCCTGACCAATCTCCCGCGGAACGTATCAATGAAGACGATGGACAATCCGGTGAGTTGTTACTTGATACGTATCAATTGAGCGAACGCTTCTTGAGGGCGGCGGTTCTTAAGGGAAAAGCCCTGGATGGTAAAACGCTGATCGATAGCGGCTTGCGCGAAAAGCATCACCTGAATGTGATAGCCATTCAACGCGGAAAGAATAACCTCCCGCCCGACCCGCAGACCAAACTCAAAGGCGGCGATGTGCTTTTAATCCTGGCGCGCCCGGAAGACAGCCTGCCGGAGGCATTGAATCAATTTTTGGAGATTCTTCCCTCAGGCGAGTGGAAACAGGAATATTTGTCCTCCCCAAACCTCACATTGATCGAAACAGCAGTGGCGCCTCGTTCTCATTTGGCAGGTCAAAGTCTGCTGGAATTGCAATTCCAACAAAAGTTTGGAGCAAGAGTATTAGCCGTCTGGCGGCGTGGACGCTCCATTCGCACGCGATTGGCAGATTTGCCTTTGGAGTTTGGTGACGGTCTGTTGTTGCAAGGATCAGCCCAAAGTCTGGATCTGTTGCGCACGGAGCCAGGCTTGATCCTGTTGGCAGAGTCTGCATCTCCCATTCGTATGACTCTTCGCGGCTGGCTGACAATCCTATTGATGACCTTAACACTGGGGTTGGCGGTTGTCTTCCCGGCATTGATCACGGAGATCATGTTTAGCGGCGCGATCTCGATGGTGTTAATAGGAATCATGAGCATGGATCAGGTGTATCGCGCCATTGAATGGCGAAGCCTCTTTATGGTGGCAGGGATGCTCCCCGTTGGTGTGGCGCTGGATAAAACTGGAGCCGCGGCGCTTCTGGCGCAATGGATCATTTCATCTTTTGGCGGTTCAGGATACCTTGTGTTGCTGGGTGGACTGGTCTTGTTGACTGTTTTGCTTACCCAGATCATTAATGGTGCCGCGGCAGTGACCGTCATTGCGCCAATCGCGATCAGCGCCGCGCTCAAACTTGATTTGGAACCGCATAGCGTTGCAATGGCCATTGCAATTGCTTCATCCATGGCCTTCATGTCGCCACTCGGGCATTCCGTCAATATCATGGTCATGGGTGCGGGCGGTTATACATTTCGCGATTATGCGCGGGTGGGTATCCCATTGACGATCATTTTGTTCGTTCTTCTCTTGATCTTACTTCCGATTATCATGCCTCTTTGATAAAGAAAGCCTTTCAGGAATTGAATTATGCCAAAACAAACCCCACCTCCTCCTCAGATTGAACCTGAAGAACCCGTCTGGACCTATCGCGGCTATAAACTCAAGAGCGGTGAGTTCGTCACTGCCATGACGCATTTCTTCCGTGCTGAAGTCCAGCGTGCCAACGTCTGGCGTCAACGGCTGGATACAACCACCAATTGGGCGGTGGTTGCCACAGGTGCAACGCTTTCCATTGCCTTTAGTCAGCCCAATATCCATCATGGGATTATTATTCTCAATACCATGCTGGTGACCTTGTTCCTTTATATCGAAGCGCGGCGTTATCGCTACTATGAACTTTGGAGTTACCGTGTTCGATTGATGGAAACAGATTTCTTTGCCGCCATGCTTGTGCCCCCCTTCCATCCTGCGCCGGACTGGGCCGAAAGCCTGGCTGAGAATCTGTTGTCACCGAGGTTCCCAATTTCAATGTGGGAGGCGTTCGGGCGGCGTCTCAGACGCAACTACCTTTGGATATTTCTTATTCTCGCCATTGCCTGGGTCGCGAAATACTGGCTTTTCCCTGTGCCGCCAAATGATATGAAGGAATTTATCAGCAGGGCCGCAATCGGTCATATTCCTGGCAATATTGTGGTGATGGCCAGCATCGCGTATTTTTCTTTTCTGATCCTGGTTGCTGTTTTCACGGTCAATATGACGCGCGCCACAGGCGAGGTGTTTCCCCGTTTTGGTGAAGGTGAGCAGGATCTCCGCGGCGATCAAGTTCACACGACCGGCTATCTAAAGGGCATCCGCTTGTGGCTGGGTCCGCGCCACAAGCGTCGTCAATTTCTTGCATTTGTTATCACTGGAAAGGCGAAAGCCGTTTCAGATCGAATTCTTTCTGATATGGGTCGTGGCGTCACAGCTGTGAACGGCAAAGGGATGTATACCGGTGCAGATCGGACTGTGTTGATGTGCGCACTTACTGTGACTGAGGTCCATAATCTGAAGTCGGCTGTTGCAAAAGAAGACCCGCAGGCATTTGTGATCGTCTCGCCCGCGCAGGAAGTGCTGGGACGCGGTTTCAATCCGTTGGCAGAAGAGAAGTAATGCGTACGCTGGACGAGATTCTTCAAGAAAGCTCAATGCGTCATAGACATCTCTGTCCGCGCCAGGTGCTGGGCGCGCGTATGGCATTGTATGCTTCTGAATTGCTCGGTTTGGATCTTCCGCGCGTGGATAAACGCCTGTTTGTGATCGCGGAAACGGATGGATGCACTGTGGATGGGCTCATCGCCGCAACAGGCTGTCACGTTGGCGGGCGCACGCTTCGTATCCTGGACTTTGGGAAGGTCGCGGCGACATTTACCGACACCGCCGTTGAGAAATCCCTCCGCATCCTGCCTTCATCAACATCGCGCCTGCTCGCGATTGAAAATTTCCCTGACTCTCGCAATCGCTGGGAAGCCATGTTGCTTGGCTATCAGTCCCTGCCTGCTACAGAATTGTTTGTTGTTCAGCATGTGCGACTGGATGTGCCTTTGTCACAAACTATAAGCAGGGCAGGCAGGAAGGCCGTTTGTGACATCTGTGGTGAAGAGATCATCAACGGGCGGGAGATTTCAAACAACAACCTGATCCTTTGTCGCGCCTGCGCGGGCGATGGTTATTTTCATATTCTTGAGGAATCGGTACCCTTTTTTGCTGATGGTCAGGTTGGTTGAGATTCTTTAGTCTTGGGATGCATAAAACCGTCATGTCTTCCTCACCTAAAGTACAAAATCGAATACGGGTTTGGTCGTTTTCATTACGTCTGCCTCTGGCTGAAATGTGATCAGAATTTTCAAAATTCATTAACTGAATTTTGAGTTATAATAGCGCCTTGTGTCTGAAACATTCACAGAACGCTTCTGTGTAACATAAGGAGAAATAATGTCAAAAGCCAAACTTATCACCCCATATGGGGGAAAACTGGTGAACCTTGTCATGGAGGGAGCCGGGCGCGAGGAACTTCTCGCCCGCGCTTCGAAACTTCCCTCCATCAAGATCACCATGCGTAATCTTTGCGATCTTGAATTGCTTGCCACCGGCGGTTTTTCACCCCTTACCACCTTCATGGGCAAGGCGGATTATGAACGCGTGCTCAAGGAAATGCGCCTTGCGGATGGAACCCTCTTTCCGCTCCCCATCACCCTGACAGCTGATCCAAAAGAATTGCCGACCGTCGGCGAGGACATTGTCCTGCGCAACACGAACAATGACGTAATCGCCGTCATGACTCTGGATGAAGTCTATCACTGGGATGCCGGTACCGAGGCCGCACTTGCCTACGGTTCCACCGACCCGCGCCACCCGATGGTCTCTGAAATGGGACGCTGGAGCAAGGTCTGCATCTCCGGTCCGCTGAAGGTTGTCAATCTTCCCAAGTATTACGATTTCGTCAACCTGCGCCGCACCCCGGCACAGGTACGTGCCATGCTCGAGGATATGGGAAATGATAATGTTGTTGCCTTCCAAACTCGCAACCCCCTGCATCGCATCCATGAAGAACTGACCAAACGCGCCGCGGAAAAGGTGAAGGGTTCATTGATTATTCATCCCGTGGTCGGTATGACCAAGCCCGGTGACGTGGACCACTATACCCGTGTCCGCACGTACAAGGCACTGGTGGATAATTACTATGATAAGAGCAGCACCATGCTCAGTCTCCTGCCGCTTGCCATGCGCATGGCAGGACCGCGTGAAGCATTGCTCCATGCCATCATCCGTCGCAACCATGGCGCCAACCACTTCATCGTGGGACGCGACCACGCGGGGCCGGGAAATGATTCGGCTGGTAAACCGTTCTACGGTCCGTATGATGCGCAGGAGTTGATGACCAAATACGAAGCTGAGATTGGCGTCAAAATGGTCCCGTTCGAGATGCTCGTCTATCTTCCCGATGAAGACCGCTACGTCGAAGAGAAAGACGTCCCCAAGGGTGCAAAGACCGCCAACATCTCCGGCACGCAGGTTCGCGATGAATATCTCGCCAAGGGAAAACTCCTGCCCGAATGGTTCACCCGCCCCGAGACGGCTGAAATTTTGCGCGAAAT
>DATIUT010000389.1:0-4013 GCA_035466615.1 Anaerolineales bacterium
GGCGCGCTCGAGAACGCCTCCTCCATCGCTTCGATGATCCTGACCACCGATGTGCTCATCACCGACATGCCCGAAAAGGACAAGGCTCCTGCCATGCCTCCTGGCGGCATGGGTGGCATGGATTACTAAAATTTACCTCACCCCGACCCCTCTCCCCAAGTGGGAGGGGGGTTTTTCGTTGGTATAATCCTGCCGATGTTTCCTCACAGCAAAAAAATCATCTGGATATTTTGGACTCTCACCCTCGCACTCGGACTCTCCGCGTGCGCTTCTATTTCCACGCCCAAGCCTGTTCCTACGATTATTGTGCCCACGTTCACGTCCGTGCCTCCCACACCCACCTCCGAGCCAATGGCTCTCACCGTGAATGGGGAAGGCATTACAGTTGCGGAATTCGATGCAGAGGTTCAGCGTCATATTGCCTCGCAAACTGCCTTGGGTAAACCCGTTGACCCTTCAACAGCCACAAATGTGGTGGCCGATGACCTCGTCGCTCAACTGCTTCTCGCGCAGGCCGCGCGCACGAACGGATTTACACTCGATGATGCCGGCTTGCAGGCGCGTATTGATGCGCTCGCGGCGCAGATTGGCGGGGCGGAGGCGCTGTCAGCGTGGCAGAATACTCACGGGTACAATGAGCAGGCTTTTCGGTCCGCTTTGAAGCGTGCGGCGGAGGCGGCGTGGATGCGTGACAGGATAATTTCAAATGTTCCCAGTACTGCCGAGCAGGTACACGTCCAACAAATTCTCGCCTATAATGAGGCAGGCGCGCTTGAAGCGCTAGCGCAATTGAAAAATGGCGTAGACTTCGATGAATTGGCCGCATCTCCATTTTTTGACCCTCTTACACACGGTGATTTAGGATGGTTCCCGCGAGGGTACTTGCTCAATAAGAAAATAGAAGATGCCGCGTTCAGTTTGGAAGTGGGGCAGTATAGCGACGTGATTGCCACGGATGTGGGATTTCATGTCGTGAAGGTGCTTGCGCGCGATCCGGCCCGTCCGCTTTCGCCGAATGCATACCTGACCTTTCAGGAACTGGCGTTGAAGAACTGGGTCGAAGAACAAAAAAAACTTGCAGACGTGGTGCGAGCACCGAATTAGTCTGGTTGATTAATGGAGTTGTTTCGATGAAAAAATCACTGTCATCCATGGAAATCTGGGATATCCTTTCGATCGCAACACTGGTCCTTACAGCCTGCATCGCCGGGTATTTTGTGCTGATATTCTTCAACCCGAATTCGTCGCTAAATGTTTTGCCGCCGACCGGAAGGTTTGCCAACACCCCAACGTATACACCCGCGCCGATCAAGCTCGAGCCCACATGGACCGCCAGCCCCACACTGGAGATGACCCAGACGAGCACACCGCGCCCCACCTTCACCCCGATCTTTACCTCTACACCCTTCTCGCTCGTGCCCCCAACCCGCACTCCCAAACCGACCAGCACGCCCAAGGCTCCATTCAGTGCGACCTCGGTACAGCAGGTGGAGAGTACCATCATTCACCCTGAATTTGCGTGTAATTGGGCGGGCATTGGCGGAACGGTTGTAGACGCGGGCAATAGTGACGTGATCGGAATGATTGTTGTCTTGCGCGGTTTTTTGAACGGAAATGCGGTCGACCTTACAACTGTGACCGGCATCAACAAGGAATACGGCCAATCTGGTTATGAGTTTGTTTTGGGGAATGCGCCCATTGCATCGAACAAGACCCTGTATGTCCAACTTGTTGACCAGAGTGGTATCCCGCTTTCGAGCAAGGTCGAAATAGTAACCTCTGCTGATTGTACAAAGAATCTGGTGATCGTAAGGTTCAAGAAGAACCGATAAATTTTGCAATGAGTGGCGGCCAGCTGGCCGCCACTCATTTTTTAAACTGCTACATTCCAGTGCTCATATTTTTTATTCTTTCCCCTTAATATATCTTCGTACATGGTCCGCAGTTTGGTTGTGACGGGCCCCATTGTACCTGTGCCTACAGGGCGGTGATCCACTTTTGTCACCGCGATGATCTGCGCGGCGGTCCCGGTCATGAACATTTCCTCCGAGATAAACACTTCCGTGCGGTCAATCGAACGTTCGACGACGGTCAGTCCCAATTCGTTGCGCGCCAGTTCGATCACGGATTTGCGCGAGATGCCTTCGAGGATGTTGTCTGTTACGGGCGGTGTGATAAGGACGCCGTCGCGCAACATGAAGATGTTCATTGCCGAGCCTTCGGAGATGTGTCCATTATTGTCCAGTACCAGGGCTTCATCGAATCCGGAGCGGTTCGCATCCGTTTTAATCAACGCTGAGTTGGCATACGCCCCCGCAACTTTACCGCGTGCCGGAATGACGTTATCGTCAATGCGCCGCCATGAAGAGATGGTCACATGCGCGTTGGTATCGTTCTTCACATATGGCTCATATGCCATCACGAACATGCAGAACTCATCCTTCAGGTCGTGCAGTTTCACGCCGATGCCCAGGTCGGCTTTGTAGAAGGTGGGGCGCATGTAAATGTCGCGTTGCCAGCCGTCGGTGCGGAGCAGATCGAGCGTGAGCTGGATCAAGCTCTCCTCATCGTAGTCGGTCTGCATCACCATCAACCTTGCCGAATGTAACAATCTCCGAAAATGATCATAGGGACGAAAAACGAAGAGACGTTTCTTCTCTTCGTTCCAATATCCGCGCATGCCGCCAAAGACGGATGTGCCATATAAAAAGCCATGTGTGGCTATGCTGATTTTCGCTTCAGAAAGCGGGACGATCTTTCCCTCAAAGAATGCGTGCTTCGAGAGATCCACAAATGCACCTCCAAAGTTGAGATAAGACCAGCTCTTACATCGGGATTATACCTGATTCAATCTTTATAACTTCGGATGAAAATCGCTTCTTACTAAAATCTAATTTGATTCCTGATCCAAAACTTGGCCTTGACAACCGGCTGAATCCCGTTAAAATCTAATTCGATAAACATCGAATTAGATTGAGAGTGTGAAACATGAGCACCCAAACCGAAGTATTGGATTTTGTCAAAGCCATGGCATCTGCCGAGAGGTTGCGCGTAATTGGCGCGCTGGTTCGTGGACGTGCCACCCAGGCGGAAATTGCCGGGCAATTGCACGTCCCTGTGCGGGAGGTTTTCGACCACCTTGCCTTTCTCGCGCACGTGGGCGTGGTCCGTGAAGAGGACGGGGTCTATGAATTGGATGAGAAGGCAGTCGATAGCCTGGCGCGCGGTCAATTTGAAGGCAGACGCCCGCAATATGAAGAGAAACCTGAAGACGTCCGTAAAGTGTTAAAGGCGTACCTCAATGCCGATGGGATGATCAAGCAGATCCCGTTGGAAAAGAAAAAACTGCTTGTCATCCTGAACTTCATTGTGGATGCATTCGCGTTCGATGCGAATTACACCGAGAAGGAAGTCAATACCATCCTGCGTCGTTTCAATGTGGATACGGCCGCCCTGCGCCGTTACCTTGTGGACCACGGCTTCATGGCGCGCGAAAGCGATGGGTCAAAATACTGGCGTGTGAAACAGGAGACGCTGGCATGAGCGAGGAACTTGTCTCCTTTTTCAAGGCGCTGGCGGATTCCAACCGCCTCAAGATCGTTGGTCTGCTCGCGGAAAAATCCTACAGCGTGGAGGAGCTTGCGGCATTATTGAAACTCAAGCCCTCCACGGTGTCACATCATCTTTCCAAACTCGATGAGGCTGGATTGGTACAGATGCGCTCTGAGAGCTACTACAGCATGTATCAACTCAATCAAAAGGTGCTGAAGGAAAAATCGCGCAGCATCTTCTCGCAGGAAGAACTTTCCAGCGTTGCGGCGGAAGTGGATGTGGATGCATATGATGTAAAAGTAATAAAGGACTTTACTAGGCGTGATGGCAGTTTAAAGACCATCCCCTCACAGCAAAAAAAACTCGAGGTGATCCTTCGTCATATTGTGAAGTCTTTTGGTATGGGAAAACGGTACAGCGAAAAGAGCGTCAACGGGATCCTCTCGAAATATCATGAGGAT
>DATIUT010000390.1:0-12853 GCA_035466615.1 Anaerolineales bacterium
GCAAAAGTGAACCACTGCAAAGCATACCCAAAGTGTGAACCTTCCGTCAACTCAACGGTCGGTTGGTATGGGATGGGTGGAATATCATCCTCGGCATTTGCATCGGGTTGAATATAAACCTTCAAAATGGGATACGGCAACTGAAGCACAATCTTCTCTACATCGGCATTGTTCCACGCCCAAAGTCGACTCCCGTCCACAGGCAACGCGTCTGCGACCCCGCCGAAAGCTGGTTTGACCTGCCCAAGCCGTATCTGCCCTGTGACCGTCACCACGCCAGGTTCATCGTACTTGCGCCAATCTTCGGGTGCGGAATTGCCGTCAGCGGGGATCCAGCCCCGGTCAACAAGGACAGCCGTCCCTTTAAAGAGAAGCGGAGTCAATAAATGATATCCGTATTGATCGCCGTGGTACTGATTCCGAAGCACGACCTGAGCCGCAAAGTCATATTCTCCGCTGACGGTCACAGCACGCCACTCCATCTTTTCGATGAAATCAAAGCCTTCGGAATTCAAATCCAACGGCGGCATGGCACGCATGGACTCGACCTGCCGATTGAACGCGCGCCGTTGATCAAGCCGATCCAACTGCCAGATGCCCAGGCGGATACACAAGGCAGTACCAAGGAATACAAGAATGGTTGTAAACAGCCATTTGCGGCTGAACATTCTAGGCAGGGACATTTTCGTTTTTCTTGGTTGGGATGATCAAACTATAAAGAGCGATCAGGATACTCATCGGAAGCCCCGCGTAGAGAATGCCATACAGGCGCGTGCCGAGTGTAAGCGCCTCGCGCACATCCAAACCAAAATAATTGCCGGGCTGAAACGAACATTCGAAAGCCAGGTTCTCCTCTTTGCCAAGCGGCAACTGCGCCGATGAGTTCGCGGGAATCCACAAGGGTCCCAATTTATGGTCAACTGAATCATCGTTCTTCACGACAAGCGTGTCACCCACAACAAAGACCATGTCGGTCGGAATGGATGGAGGCTGTTCCCCGCGCGCGACCTGTTCTGCTGTGCCGGGAGGGATGGTCAGCACAATCTCCTGCGGCGGACGCGCCGTCTCCCGTAAAAACAGAAATGGAATTTCGCTGACCGCCGCACCGATCACAAGACCGATCGCAAGCGAAATCAAAAGCCTTTTGATCAAAACGTTGGTGGGAGGCATTATTTATCCTCTTTGAGTATTAATTTGAGATCGTGAACGATATCGTCCACGGGCATTTCAAAGCTGAATGAGATCCGCAGATTGCCGTCCGTATCAATCAGCGTGACGCGCGCGGTGTGGTTCACAAGATAACCAAGAGCACTCGTTCCTTCGACGATCTCACGGAATACACCATAATCATCCCAAACCGTTGTCAACTCCTCCTCTGTCCCGCTCAAGCCGATAAAACCGGGATTGAAATGATTGACATATTCCTGCGCCCGTTCGGGTGTGTCGCGTCCAGGATCAACCGTAACGAATACCACTTGCACCCTGTCCGCATCATTCTCATCCAACTTTCCCATTGTCTGGTTGAGTTCCGCCAGCGTTGTGGGACATACATCCGGGCAGGAGGTGTACCCAAAGAAAAGCAGGATGACTTTGCCGCGCATCTCACTTAACTGGAAGTTGGTTCCATCAGCCCGGGTCAATACAAAATCTGACGCAGGAGGATATGGCTCGGCATAGGTTGTTCCGCGGAAGCTGGCCGGCCTCCCAAAAAGGATCGTCCACGCGGCAACAATGCCGATCAGCAGGAACGATCCGATTCCGACCATGAGTATTTTTCGATCCATGATGTTTCCTGAAATGGCAAGATTTGTGAAATCAATTATTAATCATACACCCAAAAATCGGGGCGACCCATTCGGATCGCCCCGATTTCTTATGACTCTAATTGAGTTCTCATATCGCTTTGGAACTAGACAATGGCTGTCCCGATCAGGTACAACGCAGGGTAGAAAACGATCCAAACCACATCCACGAAGTGCCAGTAGACTGCCGCGGCTTCTGTTGGATAATGTTTTTCATCGTACAAGCCGCGCCTGCCATTGAACCACACAATGGCAAGGAAGATCAACCCGGTTAACACATGGAAGGCGTGCATACCGGTCATCATATAGAAGGCCGCGCCAGCCGCACCGGAGGAGGGCGTAAGCCCTTCATGCGCTGCAAGAGGCCATTCCACAAAGACCACGCCGGTCAAAAAGCCCAAACCAAGAATGAAGGTGATCAGGGTATTGTTGAGGAACCCTTTGCGGTCACCATTGGCCATCATGGTCTCGCCTCGGTTCATGAAAAAGGATGAGATGAGCAGGATGGAGGTCACTCCCAGACCGAGAATTTGGTTCAAATGCGGGCGGGTAAGTCCAAGCAGGTTCATGCGCATGACCAAGAGACCGCCAAACACAAATGAGTCAGAGATCAGGAACAGCCACAAACCCAGGCGGTTTGTGCCGGTTTTGTATTCGTAGGAGTCGTGATCACCTTCGTGCTCTGCATTCAACTTATATACGTGCATGTAATAATAGACAACCAGTGCACCCTTGACGAGCGCAACTGCAATCAAAACCGCGGTCGAGTTAAAGGAAATCGCCACGAAAAACTCCAGGGCGGTCAACACAGCCAGATAGACGAAAATGAATATGCCCTGGTTCAACATGGATGTTTTATCTTGTTTATGTGCCATTGTTATCTTCCTCCCCAATTAGTGCCTGCCGCTTTTGGCGGGAGCAAATTCAACATATTTAGTACCGGGCAGACCATAATCATACGGCTCACCCACCACTTCAAAGGGTTGTTCATAGTTATGAGCAGGCATCGGTGACGGGACCTGCCATTCCGGCGAACGCGAGTTCCAGACATTGCCTTCCGCTTTTTCGCCGTGCTTTATACTTCGGAAGAAGTTGATGATGAAGACCAAAACAGAAAGCGCAATGGCAAACCCACAGATGGTCAGAATGAGGTGAGTGAAATCGAACCCAAGTGCGGGATCATAGTCTGCGATACGACGACGCATACCGAGCAGACCGATTCGCATCATGCCGAAGGTCAGGATGAGGAACGATGGGGTCATCAGCCAGAAGTGAACCTTGCCCCAGAATTCGCTCATGCGACGACCGGTTGCCTTGGGGTACCAATAGTAGATCGCCGCGAAGAACGGGAAGACAAACCCGCCGAAGATCGTATCGTGGAAGTGGCCGACAATGAAATAGGTGTCGTGGAGGTGAAGGTCTGTTGAAACAGTGGCGTTTGGGGGTCCGGTAAGACCGCCGAGGAGGAACACGAAGATCGCCCCGATCACGAACAGCATCGGCGTCTCTGTAGAGATTTTGCCTTTCCAGAGCGTTGCAACCCATGAGAAGAACTTAACGCCCGTTGGCACGGCTACAAGCAGCGTACTGTACATGAATGGAACGCGCAGATATTCGTTCATGCCGGACGTGAACATGTGATGCGCCCAAACGACAAAGCCTACCAGTGCGATTCCCAAAGAAGACATTGCAACCCAGCGATACCCGAACAACGGCTTGCGGGCAAAGACCGGCAGGAGTTCGGATATCACTCCCAGGCCGGGCAGAACGAAAACATACACTGCAGGATGTGAATAGAACCAGAAGAGATGCTGGAAGAGGACAGGGTTGCCGCCCTTGGCCGGATCAAAGAAACCCATTCCGAGAAGACGCTGGAACATGACCAACTGGAACGAGAGACCGATCAACTGCGTGGCTGTCAGGGCAATGATTGACGTGGCAACCGACGCCCACACAAGGATTGGCATCCGCATGGCGGTCATGCCCTTTGCGCGCATGCGGATGACGGTCGCGATCACATTCAACGCTCCAAGGATGGAAGACCAACCGGCAACGAACACGCCGAGGAAGAACATCTGCATACCAACAGGCGCCTTCGCGGAAAGCGGAGGATAACCCGTCCAGCCTGTATCGAAACCGCCGAGCACGAGGCTCATGAGCAGGAGCACCGCGGCAGGGACGGCAATCCAGTAGGCGAAGGCGTTCATACGCGGGAAAGCCATGTCATGGGCGCCGACAAGCAGAGGCACAACATAGTTGATGATGCCTGAAATTCCCAGCAGGATCGAAACGATCATGATCATACCGTGCAGGGACATCAACGTATTGTAGAGCTGAGGACCATTCTGCCCAAACAAGCTCATATCCTTGACCAGAAATTGCAGACCGGAAGCCGCAAGTTCGGTTCGGAAAATTAGAGCAAACAACCCGCCAACCGAAATCAGGAACAAGGCGGTGACTGTATATTGGATACCGATCACCTTGTGGTCGAGAGAGACGCCCAGGTATTTCTCCCAACCGGGCTCATCTTCATGGAATTCGGGGGTATCGATGCCGCGCGCCCACTTGACCCAGTCGCTCATCACGCCCACACCGAACAGGAAGGACACCGCGCCGACAATGCCTCCAAGCACCCAGGCGGGTTCAGTGAAGAAGAAACCGCCAAAAGCCTGCAAGCCCATCAATAAACGGATCCCTGTGATGAGAAAACCGCCGGCCAGTGTGCCTGCAATCTGGAAGACCAGACCGCGTGTGATGCCGCGATAACCATAAATTCCAAAAAAGAATGCCGTGAAGGCAAAAAGGATGGTGAATGCGGAAGGAACTGGAGCCGAAAAATGAGGCCGTCCGGTTGCCAACAGATCAAGCCCCAGGCCTATGCCATAACCCACCACCCCGGCGATCAACAGAAACAGGAAGCCGCTTCCCAGTGTATATTTTCTTTTCATGATTATTCTTTCCTCCGCCAATTATCTCAGCGTCTTGATATACGCGATGATATCAGCAATTTGTTCATCCGTGAAACCATAGGCAGGCATCTGCTGGCTCTCAAAACCGGCCACAATCTTCGCCTGCGGTTCCTTGATGGACTCAGCAAGGAAGGCATCATCGGCTGTAATGGTTGCGCCGCCGACAAGTTGGACCTCAGAACCGGCCAACCTAAACCATGTCGGGCCGATTCCTCCTGAACCATCAATCGAGTGACATGCCGCGCATCCATTCGCAACGCTCAAAGCCTGGCCACGCCCTTCGGGGGTCTGTGCGGCGCCTGCGGCAAGAGCCTGTTGTTCTGCCACCCACGCGGAAAAACCGGCGTCATCAACCACGATGACCGGGTTTTCCATGAATGCATGGGATGTACCACACAACTCGGCACAACGGACTTTGTAAATATCTCCCGGAATTGTCGGGGTGATTCGTAATTCGGTGACGCGGCCGGGCACAAGGTCCTGTTTGACGCGAAATTCAGGCACCCAAAAGGAATGAATCACGTCCCTCGATTCCATCTTCAGCAATACCTGCTGATTTACAGGCAGGTAAAGCTCGTTGGATGAAATACCATATTCGGGATAATCGAACTTCCAACCCCATTGAAAACCGGTCACCTTGACGACCATCGCGTTTGGATCCACCCGTCGTGTATCTGCCAAAGTACCCGCACCCAGATAGGCAAATATCAATACAACGATCAATGGAAGAATCGTCCAGGTGATTTCCAGCCTGGTGTTGCCTTCAATGTGTTCCCCTTCCGATGCATCGCCCTTTTTGCGTTTGAATACGATCAGGCTATACAACATCGGAACCACAATGAGGGCAAAAAGAAAGGATATGGCAATCATTTGCAGATTCCACATCCAATCGATCGGCGCCGCCTGTGCACTTGCCGCTAGCGGCAGGGGCCACAGGATATTCACACCGAAATACGCGAGAATTGCCGTCACAATGACGAGAATTCCCACAACAACAAAGTGTAGCATACGTTCTCTCTCCTGATACAAGGTCGAACGGGGTCCCTCCCCAGTTCACAACCGCTCTAATTTACCAAATTTTCCTCTATTTGTCACTAATTAAAGGGGACGAAAAAACCGCTTCCCACCATACCCATAAATTGACCCTGTTTAAGAATTCATGCCCAACGCTGACAGCACTTCCGCGCTATGCTCCGCCGGACGTACATTCTCAAACACCTTCAGGATGTTTCCGTTTCCATCAATCAGGAAAGTCGTCCGCAAGACCCCCTCATATTCCTTTCCCATGAACTTCTTCGGTCCCCATACTTGATACAAATCACAGACCTTGTGCCCATCATCCGCCAGCAACGGAAACGGCAGGTTGAATTTCTCCTTGAACTTTGCATGTGATTTCAAATCGTCGGGGCTGACACCCAGGATCACGATGTTCGCCTCTTCATACGCGGAATAATCATCTCGGAAATTACAGGCTTCCGTTGTACAGCCGGGTGTATCATCCTTTGGATAAAAATACAGAACAACGTTCTTCCCGCGAAAATCGGAAAGCTTGCGAAGGGTATTTGTATCATCATACAATTCAAATTCAGGAGCAGGGAAACCAGATGAAATTGGCATGAGTTCTCTCCTTTAGGGTTATTATACCCTTTACACGCGTCCACAACAAAAACCGCCACGGGATATGTGGCGGCTCCATATTCGATTAACACAGAATCATTTACGCCAGCATTTTCGCCTTCTTCAAAGCATCTTCGAGCGTGTCGATCGTGGCAGGCTTGATGATCATCGAGGTGGCGCCGAGATCCATCACTTTGTAGCGCGTCTCCGGCTGATCGTCAGATGTAATGACAAATACGGGAACCTTCGTCAGGCGCGGTTCCCGCCTAAGGAAGGCGAGCACCTCTGTGCCATCCACGCCGGGCATGTTGATATCCAGACAAATAAATTGCGGAACAAACCCGGTTCCCAATAACGCCATCGCCGGGCTCGAGCCGTATGCCACGCGTGCCTTGAAACCCAGCACCGCAAGCATCTGGTTCAACGCATCAGCAGTCTGGCGGTTATCGTCAATGATCAATCCTTCAGTCATCTAGTCCTCCAAAATTATCGTACCCATGACAGACACATCATATCCCATCAATTGAGAGACGGCTTTTCGAAATGCCGAATCAACCAGAAGTTCGAAGAGAGGCGCAAGCAGATTATCATCTGCAAATTGTTTGGGGATCACCAAATCGTATCGCTCCTGAAACAGCGGGATAAAATCCAAATCCAGCGCCTGCGCGGCGGCGGCAATCCCAAGTCCGCAATCTGCACGACCCGATGCAACGGAAGCCGCAACACCGAGGTGAGTATACTCTTCCTGGGAATAGTCCTCAATAGAACTTTGGGGTACTCTCATCAACTTCAAATGATAGTCGAGCAGGACGCGCGTACCTGCGCCGCGCTGTCGGTTCACAAATTGGACATCATGCCGGCTGAGGTCTCCCAGGTTTTTGATTCCCTTCGGATTTCCCTTTTTTACGATCAGCCCCTGCTCGCGCCCCACCAACGCAAGGACTTTGACAGGGATATTCGGCATGTATTGACGAATATATGGGATGTTGTATTCGCCTGTCTGAGGATCGAGCAGGTGAGATCCCGCAAAATGTGCCTCCCCGCGGCGAAGTGCAACCAGACCCCCCTGTGAGCCGACATTTGCGGAGGCAAGCCTGCGGTCATGTTGGGCAAGAAATTGCGCCATGAGGTCGAGTGTGAGATCATGCGAGCCAATGGACAGAATGGTCTTTTCGATCTCAACTTTACTTCGATACAAACGAACCTGTACTTTCTCACCTGCTTCCATTCCCTGTGTGCCACTTGGGATGAGGGCAAGTCCATCGGCCTGCACAAGTGACGTGATAACACCCGCCCCGCGTGATAACGGTGCGGCAAGAAGTTTATCCCCCACTTTGCCAACAGCAACCCTCACAAAATCATCATCGCCTGCAGGGGAAACGATTTTCCGCGTAAGGATTGCGGTTTCTGTCGGAAGTTCATTCGGTCTGCGTCCAAGCCACGTTGCCATGAGAGGCTCAACAAAAATATCAATTGTGAGCGCGGCAGAGACGGGGTACCCAGGGACGCCAATGATGGGCGTCAGGTGCGAAGTGTCAGTTTCCAGACTTACAAGACCGAGAATGACCGGGTGTCCGGGCCTGACCGCCACACCATGCACCAGCAATTGCCCCAACTTCTCGACAACCCTTGCAGAGAAATCTTCCGCACCTGCTGATGAGCCTGCATTCAACAGAACCAGATCGTGATCGCGGGCGGCTTCAGCCACGCGCTGGCAGATCAGATCGAAATCATCTTTTATGATCGGGAAACGAGTCGGCTCGCCACCCATTGCCTTGACCTGCGCGGCAAGGACAAGTGAGTTGTATTCGATGATATCGCCCGCTTTGAGGCTGCTTCCGATGGGAACGAGTTCCGTCCCGGTAGGCAGAATGGCTACTTTCGGTTTTCGTGCAACTTTGATTTCCTGATGTCCCGCCGCGGCAATGGCGCCCAAATCAACCGGCTTGAGAATGTGTCCTGCTGGTAGAACTAATTGCGTCGCGACAATGTCCTCCCCCAGCGGGCGGACATGACTCCACGGCGCGACCGAAGCGCGGATTCGAATCGAATCAGGGTCACGAATGTCTTTTGTGATGTTGCCATGTTCATCCAAAGATTCGATATTCTCTATGGGAATCACCGCATTCGCCCAGCCGGGTAATGGATCGCCAGTATCCACATACTCCGTATCAGGTCCCATTTGAAGCGTGACGGGATTGGATGGCATCGCGCCATTGGTCATGGCCGCGCGGACAGCAAACCCATCCATGGCAGAGGCGTGGTAATGCGGCGAGGAAACCTTCGCCCAAACCGGCTCGGATGTGACACGTCCCAGGGCGTTTTCATCGAGGGAAATTATCTCGGAATCAAGCACGCACCACAAATCCACATCTTGAAGCGTCTGCTTCAAGCGCGCTTGTGCCTGTGCAAGAGGAATATCGTGGAGATAAACGGACATCCCCCACCTTAACCTTCACCCACAAGGAGGGAGGAAATATTTGGAATTGGATTTTGTTTCATTTCTCGAATTTTGTCACGAGTTTATGCAAGAGTCACAGATAGACTCATTTCAACTTTTGGTTCCTTGCTCGTCGAGGTAGGGCCGGGGATGGGATTATGCAACCCCATCCATCGCCGCGCCGAGGCGTTTGACGATCTCGTCTACTTCCTCTTCATTGATGCAAAGCGGAGGCGAAAATGCCAGCGTGTTCCCAAGCGGGCGTGAACGGAGTCCGCGTTCCTGTGCGGCTTTGAAGATTTTCATTGCCATCGCAGGGTCAGCGGTTTTGGCGTCTTTATCAGAGACAATCTCCACGCCGCAAACCAAACCAAGGCCGCGCACGTCGCCGACAAACGGGAATTCTGTCAGAGACTTTAAACCATCAAGCAGACGTTTGCCAAGTTCTCTGGCACGTGCAAGGTAATTTTCCTTCTCCATGATTTCAAGATTCTTCAAGCCAACCGCGCAGGCCATCGCATGACCGGAATACGTATACCCGTGCATGTACGCCTCAGACTCGGCTGCAGACTCCATCGTCTCGCGGATCTCGTCCGAGATCTGGATGCCCCCCAATTGGGCATATCCGCTTGTGATGGCCTTGGCGAATGAAAGAATATCAGGCTTGACGTTCCAATGCTTGAGCGCAAACCATTCCCCCGTGCGGCCAAAGCCAGTGATGACCTCATCTGCGATGAATAGCACCTCGTATTTGTCGCAAATCTTGCGTACCAATGGGAAATAATCATCGGGCGGAACAATCACGCCGCCCACACCCATGACAGGTTCTGCGATGAACGCGGCAACTGTATCCGCTCCTTCACGTAGAATCGCTTCTTCCAAAGCCCGCGCTGCGGCCTGGCCGACCGTCTCACCCGCTTTTAACTCCCCTTCAAAGCGATATGGGTTGGGTGCAGGGATGTGAACGAATCCCTCCGGCGCAGGACCGAACATCGCGTGATATTTTTCGAGTCCTGTTGCAAAGGTGGCTGATAACGTCACGCCGTGATACGAACCTTTACGGGCAATGACCTTGTACTTCGTCGGCTTGCCTTTGCGCTTCCAGTAATAACGCGCAGTCTTGAACGCCGAGTCATTTGACTCGGAACCGCCTGAAGTAAAGAACGTTGTGTTCAATCCTTCGTAGGCAAAACCGGCGAGCTTCTCAGCCAATTTGATGGACGGCAGGTTTGTCATCCCCGAAAAATTGGAGGTGAACGCCAGATCCTTCATCTGGTCGTAGGCGGCTTTGGCGAGTTCCTCCCGTCCATAGCCCGCGTTGACGTTCCAAAGCCCCGCCATGCCATCAAGGATCTTTTGTCCGTCAGCGGTGTACAGCCATACACCTTCCCCGCGCTCAATCACGAGAGGATTGACATGGGACTTCGGATGATACACAGGATGTAATTGCTTTTTGTCCTTCTCAACCCAACTTGCATAATTCTGTTCTGTCATGGTTTCTCCTTTTCAAAGATGCCTGGTGGCTGAGCAGTTCTGGCGACAGCGAGGAACGTACCAAAACCACCGAACAACAAGAATTCTTTTGCTTACCAGTGGTCTCGGCACCTTCGTACTCGACCACCGCATCTACTCTTAACCCAACACTTCCACATCATGCGGACCGGACTCTTTCAGGCCTGCACCGGTCATCCGCACGAAGATCGCCTTTTGCTGAAACTCCTCGATGGAGTGAGCGCCACTGTAACTCATCCCCGATTGTAAACCACCAACCAACTGCGTGAGAACCTCCCGCGCCTTGCCGCGATACGGCACGGCCGCCTCCACCCCCTCGGCCACATAATCCTCGATCTCCTCGCGGGTGAGGTCGTTGCCCTCGCGTTTGTTCCGTTCGATGTTCGCTGTCAGGGATGCCATGCCGCGCGATGCCTTATAACGATGGCCTCTGCGCGTCATGATCAATCCGGGGCTTTCGTCGGTACCTGCCAGCATGGATCCGACCATCACCGTGCTCGCACCTGCCGCAATCGCCTTTGCCACATCACCGGGGAATCGGATGCCCCCGTCAGCAATGATCGGAGTTTCCGACGAACGCGCCGCTTCCGCACATTCGATGATCGCTGTGAGTTGCGGCACACCCGAACCTGCCACCTGACGGGTCACACAGATCGAGCCAGGGCCAACCCCTACTTTAACAGAGTTAACCCCAGCGTCAATTAATCGCTTCGCCCCATCGGCGGAAGCGACGTTCCCGCCAATGATCTGCGCTTCAGGGAAATGCCTGCGGATATTTTCGATCATCCCGATTTCCAGATGCGAGTCGCCATGAGCGATGTCCACAACGATACAGTCTGCACCGGCCTGCAAGGCCGCCTCCACGCGGCGCATTTCTTTATCGCGCACACCCACAGCCGCGCCCACAGCCAAACGACCCTTTGCGTCTTTGGTTGCCAGCGGATACTTGGTGATCTTCATAATATCCTTCAAGGTGATCAGCCCCACGACTTTTCCATCACCATTTACGAGCGGAAGCTTTTCAACACGATATTCGTGCAACAATCTTTCCGCATCCTTCAAAGATGTGTCCGGCGCGGCACTGCGAACATCCCGTGTCATGATCTCGGTCACCGATTTGGTATCATCCGTTTCGAACAACAGGTCACGTGTAGAGATAATGCCTATGAGTTTTTCGTCCTTATCAACGATCAAAATGCCGCCTGTGCCGGTCTCATCCACAATGGTTTTCACATCGCCAACGGTATGCTGGTCTGTCAGTGTGATCGGGTTTTCAACAACGAACGACTCGGCTTTCTTCACGCGTTCGATCTGGCGCGCCTGCTCCGCAATTGTCATAAAGCGATGGATGATTCCGATTCCGCCCTCGCGCGCCATTGCAATTGCCATTTCGCTCTCGGTCACAACATCCATGTTCGCGGAAACGATGGGCGATTGCAAAGCGATCTTCTTAGTCAACCAGCTCTTCGTCGAAAGAGCGCGCCGCGAATCGACATTCGAATACTGCGGCACCAGCAGGACATCGTCATAGGTCAAAGCCACGTCTGGCAAAATTTTCATTACATCTCCTCTTAATTCGGGTCGCCCGAATTATAATGCTTGACGATGCCTGCATACATTCTTTGTTTGGATAAATACCCGCTTCACACTGGACTTTGAACTGGTCGTTCCAAAAAAACGGCCTGCACGAAAGTGTCCACGCCGCGAGCAGGTATCGGGTCCAGAAAGAAGCGGTTGTCATGGTTGAGAAAAAGCATAAGAGGCACACGAGTCCATTGCCAGAAAAATATTTGAGAACAGGAATCCAATATACATATTTCGTTTTTGCGAGTGAGGTTGCTTCCCGAAGGTCGCAATGGCGTATCCAAGAGGAGATGACATGACAGTAACAGCAGTGATCGGTTCGCAATGGGGTGACGAGGGCAAGGGCAAGGCGGTTGATTTTTTGGCAGAACAGGCAGATTACGTGGCACGCTTCAACGGCGGGAATAATGCAGGGCATACGGTTATCAATGAGTTTGGGGCGTTCAAGATCCATTTGGTGCCCTCGGGAATTTTTGCAAAGAACACGGTGGGGTTGATCGGCGGCGGTGTGGTGGTTGACCCTGCCGTGTTAATCGAAGAGATCGAGATGTTGAACAAGGCAGGCGTGGGTGTGGATGGGCGTTTATGGGTGTCACCGCGTTCGCATTTGATCATGCCGTATCACAAAATTCTCGATGGCTTGTACGAGGAAGCAAAAGGCGCAGGCGCCACCGGCACGACCCGCCGCGGCATCGGGCCTGTCTTTGCGGACAAGGTCAGTTATAACGGCATCCGTTGGACCGATTTTGCCAGCAATATGTTCGAGTCGCGCTTGCAGGTGCAGCTGGAATTGAAGAATAAGATCATCGTGGCGCTGGGCGGACAGCCGTTGAAATACGAAGAAGTGCGCGACACCTATCGCGAATACTATCTGAAGTTGAAACCCTATATCAAAGAGTTGTTCTCGTTGGTGCAGGATGGCTTGAAAA
>DATIUT010000391.1:0-8710 GCA_035466615.1 Anaerolineales bacterium
ATTTGTGACCGTGGGCATTAAGATTGTTTCTTCGTGTTGCCTACACGCAAATCGCACAGCCGTCCGAACAACCACCCCAACCCGACTGCAACCTGACGCAATCCTTAAAATATTTCTCCGCAACTTTAAAAATTCCACACCATCGAATCATTGGTTATATAATGCTCGCACTTTCACCCCAAGAAAAGGCGCCCATTATGTCAAAACCAGCATTTCGGGTCTATTTTAACGATAATAAGCAATGGGTCAACATCTACATTGCGAAAGACCCTGTATACTTCAAACGCAAAAATCAGTGTCATGCCTACTACATCGCGGCGGAAATCCGTAAGCAAAGGCAGGGTCTTTTTGGCTACATCTACCTGAGTGAACTGAACTTCTCCCCCATGGCGCACGAATTGGTCGCCCACGAAGTTCAGCACCTGATCTTCGACTGGGTGCTTACACGCAAAGGGATGAATATCAACGAAAAGAACGAAGAGCGGATCGCTACCATGACCGGAGAGATCTCCCGCAGGCTCTGGCGCAAATACGAACGCTGGTCAAGACCCCGCAGGAAAATTGCCTTCCGCAGGCAAAGACGCATCCCCCGCAAAACCCGCAAAACACTCTGACCAAAACCGCCCGCTCCATTCGAGCAGGCGGTTTTTCTTTTACATCTTTTCCAAAATCTCAACAGCCTTCTTCAATCGCTCCAACACGATTTCTCGTCCAATGATTTCCATCGACTCGAACAAAGGCGGGCTGACTTTTTGTCCCGTTACGGCAACGCGCAGGATACCAAACACCTGCCCTGCGTTGAAGCCGCTCCCCTCCACATAGGCGCGCATGGGAGGCTCCGTAACCGCATGGGTCAATTCAGGCAACCGCGACAGGATCTCATAAGCCTTGCGCACGATCTCTGCGGATTGTTTCGCATCCAGGCCTTTGGCAATCAGATCTTCGGGGTTTGGTTTCACAGTTTCCTGAAAAAAGAAACTGGCGAACGCGAGACAATCATCCAATGTGACCAGTCGCTCGCGGATCAACGGTGTGATCTTGAGCAGCGTTTCGTTTTGGACCTCCAGGCCTGCCTTCGTAAAATATGGCTTGATCCTGGCTGACAGGTCCTCGTTCGTCAGGAGGCGGATGTGAGTCCCGTTGAAGTGATCCAATTTCTGGAAGTTGACCGCGGCCGGGGAGGGAGTCAGCGAGTCGATGTTGAAGCGTTCGACCATCTGGTCGAGGGTCATCACATCATCCTCAGCCACCCCCCAGCCCATCAAGACGACCCAGTTCAGCACCCCCTCAGGAGTGTAACCGAGTTCCTTCAGGTCTCTGATGAAGATGGAACGACCATCCTTGCTGTCTTCGGCAACTGCACGTTTGCTCATCTTGCCTTTGCCGCTCGGCCTGAGGAACAGGGAGAGGTGAACCCAGGTGGGTTCCTCCCAGCCAAAGGCGCGGATAATGTTCGCGTGCAAGGCAAAGGTCGAGAGCCACTCGGAGCCGCGAATGACGTGCGTGATCTCCATCAAGTGGTCATCGATCATCGCCGCCATGTGATAGGTCGGCAGGCCGTCCGATTTGAGCAGGACGAAGTCGTCGAGTGCCGTGTTCTCGATGGTAATAGGACCGCGGAGCAGGTCTACGGCGGTTGTCGAGCCTTCCTTGGGCATTTTGAAGCGGATCACATATTTCTCATCCGCATCCACGCGGCGTCTCGCCTCAACAGGATTAAGATTGCGACAGGTGCCATCGTAACGCGGGTTTTCTTTGCGCGCCAGTTGTTCCTTCCGAACTGCATCCAACCTTTCAGGTGTACAAAAGCATGGAAAAGCAGAATCCTTTTCAACAAGTTCCCAGGAATATTTGGAATAAATATCGCGGCGTTCAGTCTGGCGATACGGACCGTAGCCACCACCATGGACAGGACTCTCGTCGGGAGGGATTCCCAGCCACTCGAGGCTCTGAACGATCTCTTCTTCTGCGCCGGGCACATATCGTTTCTGGTCGGTGTCTTCGATGCGAAGGATGAATTTGCCGCCGGTCTTTTTGGCGAACAGATAGTTATAGAGAGCTGTGCGTGCGCTCCCTAAATGAAAGCGGCCTGTCGGCGAGGGTGCCATGCGAACACGAATAGATTTCAAGGCAGTAATTCCTCCAAAAAATAATTGACTATATCAAAAGTCCAGTTGCTTATAACGCATTGCAACGCTTTCCACAAGACCGATGCCAAGCATCAGCGATGTAAGACCACTTCCACCATAACTAATGAACGGCAACGGCAGACCGGAGACCGGCACAATATTTAAATTGACACCAATGTTGACCATGCCTTGAAAGAAGATCAGGGTCGCGACGCCATAGGCAATCGTCATTCCAGCGACATCGCGCGCCTTCTGTGCGGCACGCAGACATCGCCAGATGACCAGCACGATGACAACGATCACAAACAACGCGCCGATCAGGCCGAACTCCTCCGATATGGCGGAAAAGATGAAGTCCGTGTGACGAACTTTCAGGAAACGCAATTGGGTCTGTGTGCCGTGGCCGTATCCCAGCCCAAACAATCCACCGGAGCCGATGGCGATCAGGGCTTGCTGGACGTTATAGGTTGCGCCGAAGGTCGCATTTCGGTCCGGCAGAAGGAAGTTGACAATGCGCTGTTGTTGATAGTCCTGCAGGAAGGGAATATCTACGCCGGCAACCGAAAGGATGACAATAGTCCCAATCAGGAGAAAACCAATCCCTCCAAACAAGGCGATGTGTTTTAGCTCCATGCCATTGAACCAAAGCAGGGAAGCCAGAATGACCATTAACACAACCACATTGCTCAGGTTGGGTTGGAGAAGGATCCAAATGGCAAGTCCCATTGTCCAGAGAAAGGCGGAGATAATCCAGCGCAAGTCGCGGGGTTGATGCTCGGTTTTATCAAAATAACGGGCCAGCAGAAGGATGGCAGCGATCTTGGCGAACTCCGTCGGCTGGACAAACAACACGCCCACCTGAAACCAGCGAGCCGCACCGAAAACCTCCTGCGCGTTCAGGAACAGGAAGAACAGCAGAAGACTCATGACGATAAAAATGGGCCTGTAGATCGCCATCCAAAATGCATAATCAATCGCCGCGACGACAAAGATCAGGACAAGCCCTGCAAGAGCAAAATAGATCTGGCGGTTGATGAGCGGCAGGAGTTCTTCATTCCCCGCAACTGCCGAACGGATCATGGTCGTGCCGAAGGCTGTGGCAAGCACCACAGCACCCAGCAACCAGAAGTCAAAATAACGCCACGAGATATCACGAAGCATAAACCTGCTTACTTGGTTTTTGTCTTCCCCGAGGCGCGGCGACGAGGCGAGCGCTTAATGGGAATATCTGCGACCAGCCTTTGAGAGCGACCATCATGCTCCACACCAAACTGCATCCCGCTCACGTCGATTTCAACGTGACGGCTGATGGTCGCAACCAGATCGTCTCGAAGCGATTCAAGTTCGGCCGGGGTCAGATCCGTGCGGTCGTGGATGAGGACTAGTTGCAGTCGCTCCTTGGCGCTGTCGGCGCTGTTTTTCCTCCCGAGGAATTTATCCAAAAATGACATGTCACTTCCTCCCTGTCAGTTTCTGAAGTCTTTCCCATAGACTTCCGCTGCTGTCTAGGTCAAGGAACGGAACATTCTCGCCTTTGAGTCGCCGGGCGATGTTTCGGAAGGCCTGTCCCGCCCTGCTCTTCGGGTCGGCAGAGACCGGTGTGCCCCGATTGGAACCGATGAGCACTCCTTCATCCTCTGGAACGATCCCGATCAATTCAATAGCCAAAAGGTCAAGGACATCACCCGCCGACAACATGTCCTGTTTTTTTATCAGAACGGGATTCAAGCGATTAATGATCAGCGCCCCCGGCCCCTTTTCCTCCGCTTCAAGGATGCCAATGACCCGGTCCGCATCGCGCACCGCGCTGATCTCGGGGTTGGTCACCACAAGGACGCGATCTGCCGGCGCTATGGCATTCTTAAACCCCCGTTCGATGCCTGCCGGTGAATCGATCAACACAAAATCACACTCCGAACGGAGGTCTTTCGCCAGGTGGTTCATATCGTTGGCGGAGACTGCATTCTTATCGCGGGTCTGAGCGGCGGGGATGAGATAGAGGTTGGGTAACTTCTTATCCTTGATCATGGCCTGTTTTAACCTGCAGCGACCTTCGATCACATCCACAATATCGTACACAATGCGGTTCTCAAGCCCAAGGATGACATCCAGGTTGCGGAGACCAATATCGCCGTCAATGCAAACCACTTTCGAGCCGTTGGATGCAAGCGCGACCGCAAGGTTCGCAACAGCGGTGGTTTTCCCGACCCCGCCCTTTCCGGATGTAACGGTGACAACTTGTGCAGGCATAATGGTTTTCCTGTGATTGAGATCGGCATTGACTAGTCAGGCGACCAGTTCTCAGCCTGTAAACTACCAAATTCGTTGATACGGGCAACCTGCGGCTTCGAGTGCGTCTGTGAGTCCATCGCGGCGGATACTTCATCCGCAATACGCAGTTGCATTGGGGAAAAATCGAGAGCGCAAATTACAGCCTCGCGATTTCCTTTTGAGCCTGCATGAACCATGCCACGCAGACGCCCCCAGATTATAACGTTCCCTTCGGCTACGATCTCTGCGCCGGGGTTCACATCACCCAATACTACAACGTGACCCGCAAACTCGATTCGCGTACCATACCGGAGCGTGCGGTCAAGGAAAAGCGCTGCATCTTCTCCGAGATCATCCACCGCATATGCCCTCGACTCTTCCGGCCTCGGTTTGGAGATTCGCGTGGCAAGGCCGAGAAGCTGGGCGGTTTGCTCCGTTGTGGGCGATTCGCTGACCACTGCCCAAAGAAAGATGCCGCGCTCTGAAAGTTGATCACGCAGACTCACAAGGTCATTGACATGCAATATCTGACTCGCAACATCCAAAGCCAGACGCGCGCCCTGAAAAAAGGACGGCTGCGCATCCACCCGCGATACCAACGCGGCAAGTTGCTCCTCCCACGGAGCATCATCCAATGAGACGAGGAGTCCATCGCGCAAACCTTTGATATGGATCATGGAATTCGTCTCATTCATGTTCGCCAAACATTCGCAAAATTATAGCATGAAGTACACGGCATATTTCTAGCCGCCCGAGTCCTGTGCAATATCAATGGATTTCAACTCAAAATATGCCTGCAGGACGCGTGCAACAATCGGCGCGGCAACCGTGCCGCCTTCGCCGCCATTGTATGCAAATGCAAGAACGATGATTTCCGGGTCATCGAAAGGGGCGTACGCCAAAGTCCACGCATGTGTGGGCCATGCGCCAAATTGACAGCGGTTGGCTTTGCGCGCCACATCATCGCAGTATTCGGCTGTGCCGGTCTTTCCGGCAACTGCAATGGGAAGAGGATAGTCCTCTAAAAATATGTCATGGAGGGTCCCCAACGATTCCGTAACAGCCATACGCGTACCGGTCCGCACCGCTTCCACGGTTTCCGGGGCAACGGTCTTGAGATTCCCTGTCAGGTCGCAATACCCTGCCTCACAGCTCCATCCCCGAATCATTGGTGTTTGTGTAATATCCCATTTCATATTCGGGGTAAATGGGGAAATCTGGTAACTTCCCTCCGGCGGCAATAAATGTGAATCACTGGGATCTACGGGATTAACCCACATATCCCTTGCCGCGCCTTCGCGGTCAACCACTTGACGAACTTCATAAACATTAAAATTTTTCGGGTCAAACCAGACGGGGACAACCCTTCCTTCATCATCCTGGATTTCCCGAACAATAGTCGGTTGCATCAACTTGCCGTGGTTCGCAATTGTTGCCCCAGACATCAAGACTTGCAAAGGTGTTCCAAGAACATACCCTTGCCCCACGCTGGCAATATACGTATCACCGGTGGACCAGTTCTCCCCAGTGTTAATGCGTTTCCACTGTGGGGATGGGACAAGCCCATCCTCTTCACCCTTAAGCTGGATGCCGGACAGTTCGCCATATCCCAATGCCCGTGCATATTCGCCCAAACGGAAGATGCCAAGCCCTTCCTCGATCTCGTCTTCAAAACCGCCGCCCAATTTATAAAAACACACATTGCTCGAATAGGCGATACAGTGATAGAAATCCAGGGCGCCGAAGCCTGCCTCGTTGATTACACCGTTTCGTTCATAGATCCAGTCCACAAAGTCACGCATATTTACGCCTTCAATGCAAGGGTCGGTGGGAAGAAACGTCTCACATAAGACGAGTCGACCAGGTGTTTTTACAATCTTGCCTGGCCTGATCACGCCTTCATTGAAGGCGCCGGTCGCTGTGGTTAACTTATAGACCGAACCGGGCGCCAGTTCAGCAGAGATGGCATTGTTCACCAGTGGGCGGCGCGGGTCCTGACTTAATTGTTCATAGTAATATCCCGGAATGAACCGCGCCATGCGATTGTTCTCGTAAGTGGGGTACGTGACCATGGCAAGGATTTCGCCGGTCTTTGGGTTCATGGCAATCACCACGCCGCTTGAAATACGGATATACCCAAAGAACCTGTTGTTCCAATAATCAATCTCATCCAAGAGTGCAGTCTCAGCCGCTTTTTGCAAACGAGAATCGATCGTGAGCACCACGTTATTCCCAGGGGTGGTTGGAACGGGAGGCTTAATATTGCGAAGCACCGCACCCGCCACATCCCTTTGCACAACCCGCAGTCCATTTTTCCCGATCAGAACATCGTCAAGAGATGCTTCCACTCCAGAGTAACCGACCTTATCGCGGTAGATAACAAACTTGCGATCCTCATAAACATCCTGAAGGGATGCGGGGATGGGGCCAAGGAATCCGACGACATTGGCAGTCAATGAACCGGTTGGATAATCCCGTACCGGCTCGATCTCGATCAAAACTCCGGGCCAATCCACCGACTTTTCATCGATGATGCGCGCGAGCTCCTCGCTGATGTTGCAGACGATCTTTACAGGGGTATACGGAGCAATTGAGGCGCCAAGCGCGACCATATCTGCGATTGTTGGGCCGGGCACACAGGCCGAAAATAATTTTGTAAATTCCAGCGTTTCATCTGTGACCGGTCCACCTGCTGGTACCCCGGTCAATTCGGAAATCTCGCGATAGATCCGTTGGATATCTGCATCATCATCGGGAAGTTCGGCCGGAGTTATCACAACATTATAGGAAGCAATATTACGCGCCAGCACATATCCATTACGGTCAAGAATGATTCCACGCGGTGCGGGGTCGCTGATGGTCCACGTGTAATTATCAACAGCCTGAGCCATCCATGTTTCAGCGGTGATGACTTGTAAACCCACCAACCGCAACAGGATCGTACCGATGAATGCGAACATCACACCATATACAACCACCACGCGCCACATCGGGACCCGATACCTGTTCGTCGTACCTGAACTCATTCTGCCTCCAATGAAGGATATGCCCAATGTGCAAGGTCGCGCATGACTGCATACACTGGGACCGCCAACAATAAATTAAGCAGGACGCCCGGCAGTGTAAGTAAACCGAACGCCTCCTGAAGCGGGATGGAAACACCGGACAAGCGCAAGACAGTCAGTAAAAGCAAATTCATAAGGATCGTACCCAAAAACGTGACGCTGAACATGGCAAGCAAGGGAGCCTGCCAGACACGCATCCGCAGGACCTTCGCCAACACCACCACGGCAGCATACCCAGCCACAAAGACCGGCCAATTAATCCCGGAGATAAAACCTACCAAGACTCCTGTGGCAATTGCCCAATGCCATGCAGAGTCCACCTCTTCCTGCAGTGCCCACGCCGCCAGCATCACGAGAGGCAAGTCACCAAATCCGGAAAGCAGGGTAACCCTGCTGACCACAGCCGATTGCAGGATCACAGACAAAATAATCACAGGAACCGCTATCAGATTACGCATTCTTATGGAGAGGGGAGCAGCGGAGAAATATCCACAGGCTTGAAATTCACAATGACAAGTACGATCTGTAAACGATTGAAATCCACAACAGGCTGGACGGTTGCCTGTTTAAAAAGGTCGTAATCCCGCGAGCGGATATTGACCACCTGCCCAACGATCAGGTCGGGAGGATAACCGCCGCCTAAACCGGATGTCAACACAAGGTCTCCGGTCTCAATGCTGGCATCCTGCGGGATCAACTCAAGGATCACATCACCGGTAACCGACCCAACGAGCGAGGCTTCCTCTTCCGCGTTTTGCAGCCGCACATTGACACTCGAAGCCGGATCAGTGATCAACTGGACTCGAGCCGCATTCGCGATCACCGCGTCCACACGCCCTACGAGACCCTGATCTGTCACGACCGGCATCCCGCGCAATACCCCATCATTCGACCCGCGGTTGATGATGACATAATGCAGGAAAGGGCTGGGATCCCGCCCGATCACTGCCGCGGCTTTATAGGTGTTTTCAGGCCGCGCACGAGAGAAATCCACCAGCGCGGCGAGCACCTGAGTCTCCCCCACCTGCTGTTGTAATTGAATGACCTGCGCCTGAAGTTCAGCGACCTCGTTCTGCAGGTTGGCGTTCTGCTGTCGCAGAGACGCAATATCACGCGGCGCGGTGAGGAAATCCTGCAAGGCAATGAATCTCGAAGAGAACCAGAATTGTAAGTTGATCAACGAATCGGTGAACACATTCGACGCACTGCTAAAATAACCGCCCAACGCAAGCGCCATCACGCCCC
>DATIUT010000392.1:0-13906 GCA_035466615.1 Anaerolineales bacterium
TATAGTAGTAGACGACCGTGTTCGGGTCAATCGGCAACCCCTTGATTTCCTGGGGATTTTCATCGAGGTCGGGATAGCATTGATCCAGTCCGCGCCCCATACATGAATCTTCGCCGGAGCAACCATAGGTCGCGCATTTCAAGGAAAATATCGAACCTTCATAATTTCTGGACCGGAAGTAAATGACGCCCAATTGGCCGTAAATATCGGCATTGGTGGGATCGAATTCCAAAGCCGCCTGGACGTTGAGCGCCGCGGCAAAGAACTCACCCAGCTGTGAATATGTGCGTGCGATGGACAGATACGGAGTGGGGTCTTTCACCTCGATCAGTTCGTTGATGCGGACTGCTTTTTCGAAATATTCCAATGACCGTTCGTACACAGGCCGTGCCGCATCCTCCCCCTGTTGGTTTTGCAGATCAAATGCCAGGCGGCGGTAGTTGGCTCCTGCGCGCAGATACAGGAACGTAAAGTTCGGTTCGAGGGCAATCGCCTTGTCATATTCCGTGATCGCAAGATTGTATTGACCGAGCGTCTCGAGCAAATAGGCGTTGACACGATGCACATCCATCAACTCGTCCGCATCTTCGCGTTGAAGCGCCTGATCGATATATTGCTCCGCCTGACTCCATTTTTGCTGGTCCAATAAGACTTCCGCATAGTAGGCTAAAGCCAGCGTGTTCGTGCTGTCCAATTGTATGGCACGAGTAGCCATCCGCTCGGCTTCTATGAGGAATTTTTGCACCTGTTCCAGGTCGTCGCTGTAGATGTTCGAGTCTGCATTCCAATCCAGGGTGAATGCAAGGATGGCGTGCGTCGTGCTGTCATCGGGCGCAAGTTCCACAGCCTTGCGCGCGGACTCAAGCGCCTCCAGCAACCGCGCTTTTTTATCCTCATTGGTGATGATAAATGCGGAGGAATAAGTCTGGATGCGCGCGAGTTTGCTCCAGATTTGAGCATTGTTCGGGTCCACGCGCACAGCCTCCTTATACGCGAGGATCGCTTCATCCAGATCGCCGGCGGTGAAGTTGGCGTCTCCCTCCAATGCGTAAGAGTCCGCCGCGCGCGTGGGAGTCGGCGTTGGCAGGAACAACGGTTGGATCTCGCCCTTGTTCATCTGTTGCAACATCCAGACGAAAACGAGGATCAAAACCACCCACAGGAACATACGATAGATGTTCGATTGCGGCCTGCGATTGAAAAGAGGACGGCGGGGATAGACGTTCATGGTGTGGATGTGGGAACGGGGACATTTGCCGAAGGATTGGACAATTGCTCTTCGCAAATACGGCCAATTTCGCTCGCGGCAGAAACTGCATTTTCATTCGCAGGGATGCGCGACTGCAACATTTGAGCAATGGGCAACGCCTCACCGCATTGATTGGTGCGCGCCAAGGCCAGCCCATAGGTATAATAGTATTCTGCCACCCGCACATCGTTGACCAGCGGTATGCCCTCGATCTCCACGCCATCCTCGGTCTTGCCGCCGTAGATCGTGTACCCCAATTGCTGAATGGCTTCGGGCCAGAGAAAGTTGCGGTAATACATCACGCCGAGATTTCCGCGCAGACTGGCGCTGTCAGGTCTGTCCTGCACAGCCGCCTCTGCATATTGCAGAGACTTGGCATATTCACCAATGGTTGCGTATGTGCGGGAGATGTACAGGTCGGGGAACGGGTCGGCGGGATTCAGGGCGTTGGCGCGCGTGAACGCAGCAATCGCTTCATCATATACCTGCAGGATGCGATAGTTGAGTCCCAAGCCGATATAAAGCGCCGGAATGTTTGGGTTGATGTCGATCGCCGCATTATATTCCGCAATGGCTTCCGGGTAATTCCCCGTGGCTTCAAGGATCAAGGCGCGCGCGCGGTGGGTTTCCACAATGTTAGAGTCAAGAGCAAGCGCTATTTTCGAATGTTCCGCGGCTGTTTCATATCCATCGAAACCGGAACTGACCAGAATCTCCACGTAATACGCCTGGATGAGCGCATTGTTTGGATCCAGATTCAATGCATCTTGAATCGAAGACTGCGCCTCGCCATTCTTCCCCTCCTGAAAGTCCAAAGCCCAGGCATGCACGCCATGCGCCAGCGCGTTGTTCCCATTCAACAACAGGGCATTCTTCGCGTTCTTTTCCGCTTCCTCATACTGACCGGCGAACACCTGCACGCGTGCAAGCGCAACATACAAGGAAGAATCCTGTGGCGAGGCATTGATCGCGGCTCGATACGCGTCAATGGCGGGGAGTAATTTGCCCTCTGCAAAGAGCGACTGCGCTTCCGCCACAAAAGATTCGGGCGAACGCGTGGGTGTGGGAGTCGGACCAACCATAATGGGATTCGCCGGCAAATACACTTGATTAAAGTAATATCCAAACAACACCACCAACACAAAGACCGCCCAACCGAAATAATTTGGGCGTTTTCTACGGCGATTCATGCTCCATTTACTGCTTTTTGGCAAATACATAAATTCATATTACCATTCCCGCCAAACCAACGTCAAGAAAACGCCGCCTACTCTAACCCGCCTCTTATGCTACAATCCGCCCATGCAATTCGAGGTCTTTACACTTCTGCCTGAGGTCTTCACTCCCTACCTTGAATCGAGCATTCTCAAACGCGCCATCCAGCGGGGACTGATCAACGTACGCGCCCACAACATTCGCGATTACACGCACGATAAACACCACACCACCGACGACACTCCCTACGGAGGTGGAGGCGGCATGGTGATGAAACCGGAACCGGTCTTCGAAGCCATCGAATCCGTCTTGGGACTCGCTTGGCTTCAGACTCCGTCCGAGCCTGCCTCGAACATCCCGATCATTTTACTCACTCCGCAGGGACGCGTCTTTAACCAGCGCATCGCCGAGGAACTATCAGGTCACAAACACATTGCCCTGCTCTGCGGACGCTACGAAGGCGTGGACGAACGCATCCGCGAACACCTTGTCACCGATGAAATCTCCATTGGAGATTATGTGCTCACCGGCGGCGAACTCCCCGCGATGCTGATCATCGACGCGGTCGCGCGCCTCATCCCCGGCGTATTGGGCGACCCCACCGGCGCAGAAGATGACTCACACTCGATGGGCTTGTTGGAATACCCGCATTACACCAAACCATCCGAATTTAGAGGCTGGAAAGTGCCGGATATTCTCCTTTCAGGCGATCATGCAAAAATCGAGAAATGGCGCAGAGAGCAGGCCCTGTCGCGCACTCTCAACAAACGGCCTGATATGCTCGAAAAAGCGGATTTAAATGAAAAAGATCAAAAATTCCTCAAAGGTCTAAAGTCGAACGTCGGTGACCGCGATATTTGATCTTCGACGTTAAACCAAAAATTGGAGAACACTATGTCATCGCGACTCAATTACGGCAAAACCTTTCTGCTCGGTTTCGGTTTTTTTGGCGTAAGTGTGATCTGGGGTATATATAACGCCTTCGTCCCCATCTTTCTCGCGGATAAATTTCACATCGCTCCCGGTGTAATCGGTTTCATCATGACACTCGATAACATCGCGGCATTGTTCATCCAGCCGCCCGTTGGCGCCTGGTCGGACAGGGTCCGTACCCCGCTGGGACGCCGCATTCCATTCATCCTCGTTGGTGCGCCAATTAGTGCGGTTGCTTTTGGGTTGATCCCGCTTGCGGCTGCACTTCCAGTGTTTGTGGCATGCACCAGCACCCTTTTATTAAGCGCCGCATTGTGGCGCACTCCCGTCGTTGCGCTCATGCCGGATATCACGCCGTCCGCGTTTCGTTCGCAGGCAAATGGCGTCATTAACTTTATGGGCGGAGTTGGCACGATCGTGGCATTACAGACTGGTGGATTACTTTACAAGATGAGCCCCAATTTTCCGTTCTGGCTGGGCTCTGCACTCGTGATCCTTGCGACATTGGTCGTATATCTTTTCATTGAAGAACCGAAGGAATATGAACAGGGCGGGAAACAACCCGGTTTGTTCGCCAGTCTGACAGAGGTTTTCAATGAAGAGGAAAAGAGCGGTCTGCGTATCCTGTTGGCGATCTTCTTCTGGTTCATCGGTTTTTCGGCTGTGGAAACCTTCTTCACCCTTTATGCAAAAAACCATCTCGGGCTGGAGGCTGGAGATGGGGCAACCCTGCTCTCGGTCCTGCCACTGTTCTTTGTAATATTCGCCATTCCATCAGGCTTCATCGCGGGCAGGATCGGGCGTCGGACAACGATCTCCATCGGACTGGTCACGCTCATCATCATGATGATCCTGCTCTACGTCACACCTGCCAGTGCATTATTGACCGGCATCGCTCCACTGCCCCTGGTTGGCATTCCACTTGTGGAAGGCGGCGCGCGCATGTTGACCCTGGCTGGTGTCCTGCTCATCATCGGCGGTATTGGCTGGGCACTCATCAACATCAACTCCCTTCCCATGATCGTTGACCTCACCAGTGCCGCACGCATCGGAACTTATACCGGGTTGTATTACCTGTTCTCCACGCTTTCCGCCATCGTCGGTCCGAACGTAAACGGATGGGCAATCCAGTTGACGGGCAACAACTACAATATCATCATGATCCTCGCACCGGTATTCTTCACCCTCGCGTTCGTGATGATGCTGGGAGTCAGACGTGGCGAGGCGCAGGCGGTGTAGACGAAGGATGCACAGGTTGCGCATCAGGATGGCATTTTGTGTTTTGGCGATTGTATTTTCCGGCATTTCCTCCTGCACCCAAACGCCGGATTGTCATCAGGAAGAGATGTTCTGCGCCGCGCTGGTGACAGACACAAAGGGTTTGAACGATCATGGGTTGAATCAAGATACATGGGTGGGGTTGAACCAGTCATACTCTGATGGCATGGCAAACCAGATTGCCTATATCGAGTCGGTGAATGCTAAAGACTATGAAAAGAACATCGCCTATTTTGCAGACTCCGGTTATGACGTGATCGTCACTTCAGGGATTGGCCTGCGCGAGGCGACGCTTTACAGTGCCGACCTGTATCCTGATTCCGTTTTCATCGGCATGAACCAACCCGATGAAGAATCCATACCCAATTTCATCCCGGTCACGTTCGCGGAAGACCAAATGGGATTTCTCGCCGGAGTATTGGCGGCAGGTCTGACCGAGACAAAAATCGTCGGCGCGGTCTGCGAGACTTCAGGGATCGCTTCGATGTGGCGGTATTGTGAAGGATTCCGCGCCGGAGTAAACTACGCGGATGAATCTGTAAAGACGATGGTTGTTTATCGGGACGGTGAAAGCCGTGGCAAATTGTTCATCGACCCGGAGTGGGGATATGACAATGCCCAAAGCCTTGTCGAGGAAGGCGTGGATGTAATCTTTGCAGTGGGCGGTGAAACCGCCGTGGGCGCCTTGCGTGCGGCGGGGGAGGCAAACGTCGTTGCAATTGGGGCGGAACGCGATCAGAGGGCGGCGCTGGGAATGGAAGGAACCGGCGTAGTGGCATCTGTATTGGGCCGCGCCGGTCCCACGCTACGGGATTTGATGCGAAGCATAAAAACGGGGAATCTGGCTGATGCTCCATTGAGCCTGATCGGTTATATCGCTGACGGGTCAATCATCCCGAAAAGTTTGATCCGGGAGATGGACGAGATCCTTTTGGGATTATCGGATGAAACAATCAAGACGAACGTCACATTCGAAAAACCATGAGAATGACAGCCAAGATAGTTCAGGCTTGCACAATAAAACCTTACGCTTTATACTTACAAAGTCGTAAGGTTATGCAACCAGCATACCTTCCAAATTTTGAAACTTGCAATAGGAGAAGAACCACATGAAAAAGCTGTACGCGATTATTGCCCTGTTCATGATCGCCTCGATGATCATGACTGCCTGCGGTGGCGCCACACCCACCGAGGCACCCGCGGCTACTGAGCCGCCTGCCGCTACTGAACCGCCTGCTGCTACTGAGCCACCCGCTGCTACTGAGCCACCCGCCACTGACTGTTCCAGCCCGGATGTCTTCTGCGTCGGGTTTGTGACCGATACCGGCGGTATTAACGATGACAGCTTCAACGAGACCCAATATAATGGTATTCTGCGCGCGCAGGATGAACTAGGTGTGCAGGCTCAATATATTCAATCTGATGATGCCTCGCAATATACACCCAACCTGACCGAGTTCGCCAGCCAGAACTATGATCTGATTATTGCGGCTGGCTTCTTCCTCGGTGCCGATACTGCCAAGGTTGCGGCTGAATACCCCGACATTAAATTTGCTATCTTCGACTATGCCTATCCCGATGCCTTTGGCGTTCCGGAAGGCGTTATCGGTCATAGTGAATGTATCCCGAATGTGATGGGACAGGTTTTCAAGACCGATCAAGCTGCGTTCCTGGCTGGTTATCTTGCTGCGGGCATGGCGGTGCAACTCGATGCTGAGGATCCCGCGATCGGTTACTTCGGTGGAGCCAAGATTCCCACCGTGACCATCTTTGGTGTAGGTGCCCAATTTGGCATGGATAAGTACAATGAAGTACATGGCACGAACGTCCGGTTCATCGGTTGGGACAATGCAACCGGTGAAGGCTTGTTCACCGGCGATTTCAGCGACCTGACCAAGGGCAAGGAATCCGCCGAATCACTCTTCGATCAGGGTGCCGACATCTTCATGGGCGTTGGCGGTTTGATCGGCGCGCCCGGCTTCGATGTGGCCCGCGAGCGCGGCGGCTATGGCATCTGGGTTGATACCGATGGCTATGTTTCCCTGCAAGGCGTTCAGGATGTGATCCTGACCAGCATCCAGAAGAACATGGATGTTTCAAACTTTGCCGTGGTTAAAAGCGCCCTTGAAGGCAACTTCGCGGGTTGTACCAACTACGTTGGCGATTTGGCCAATGACGGTGTGGGCATTGCCCCGTACCATGATCTAGAGAGCAAGGTTCCCGCTGAATTGAACGCCGAAGTGGAGGATCTTAAAGCCAAGATCATTTCCGGTGAAATTACCGACACTGGCTGTGTTTCGTACCCACAACACTGCCCGGGCGGTCTGTATCCGTAGTCTCATCTCATTGTGAACCTTTGAAGAAATATGGTGTGATGGCGTCGGGGCTTCCCGACGCCATCACTTCACTTGAAAGATCGCAGAAATTAATTTACTCGAAGGAGTCTGCTCATGCCGCCCATTTTGGAATTGCGAGGGATCACCAAGACCTTTCCCGGTGTGCTGGCAAATGATAATATAGACCTGACCTTGAACGAAGGCGAAATCCTTGCGCTGTTGGGGGAAAACGGCGCCGGCAAGACCACTTTAATGAACATCCTTTACGGCTTATACAAGCCGGATGGGGGGGAAATTTATATACGCGGCAGGAAAGAAATCATTTATGATCCTCACGATGCCATTCGACTTGGCATTGGGATGGTACATCAACACTTTATGCTTGTCCCCGTCTTTTCTGTAACAGAAAATGTCATGCTAGGGACGGAAACCACCAAAGCCGGGATATTTCTCGACCGACAATCGGTCACCGAACAAATTCAAAACATTTCATCCCAATTTCAATTGACTGTTGACCCCAATGCAAAAGTGGAGGATCTTTCGGTGGGCGTTCAACAACGCGTGGAGATCATCAAGGTTTTATACCGTCACGCCGATATTCTTATATTGGATGAACCCACTGCGGTATTAACTCCCCAGGAGGTGGATGAATTCTTCACGATCATCAAATCCCTCATCAAACAGGGAAAGTCTGTTATTTTTATTACTCATAAACTAAAGGAAGTGCTTGCCATTGCAGACCGTATCACCGTCCTGCGCAATGGGCATGTCGCAGGGACAACGACTCCCAAAGAATCCACGGAGGCATCACTGGCAAATATGATGGTAGGACGCCAGGTTATCCTTACCGTCTCCAAGAAGCCTGCCAAGCCAACGGATGTGATTCTGGATGTGAAGAATCTTTCAGTCAAGGATGACCGTGACCTGCTTGCAGTTGACAACCTTTCTTTTCAGGTAAAGGCGGGAGAGGTGCTGGGCATTGCCGGTGTACAGGGCAACGGTCAAAAGGAATTGATAGAAGCATTAACCGGTTTGCGGAAGATTGAGAATGGGGTTGTTGAAATAATGGGGAAGAATACCACTTCCGCCTCGCCACGCGATATCCGCGAAGTGGGAACAGCACACGTGCCAGAAGACAGGCAACAGATGGGTCTTGTCCTGTCGTTCTCGGTGGCTGATAACATGATACTAAATACTTACTATGAAGCACCGTTCACAAAATCCTACAACCTGCAGAAGGCGGAAATAGAAAAAGCCGCGCGCGAACGCGTCCAATTATTCGATGTGAGGACGCCGGGAATCTCTGTTCCCGTTTCCAACCTTTCAGGTGGCAATCAACAAAAAGTGATCATTGCGCGTGAGTTTTCGCGTCCGATCAAATTGTTGATCGCCTCCCAGCCAACCCGCGGGCTGGATATTGGTTCCATCGAGTACATCCATGGCCGCATCATCCAGAAACGCGATGAGGGATGCGCGGTTTTGGTTGTTTCGTCGGAGTTGGATGAGATCATGGCTCTGGCTGACCGAATTGCCGTAATGTACAAGGGTCATATTATCGGCATTCTGCCTGCAAAGGAAGCCACCCGCGAGCAATTGGGACTGTTGATGGCAGGTATACATGACACAGCGTCAGAGTCTGTGTCTGCGCATGAAACAAGATAAAATCCTGTGTCGCGGAAAGAGGAGTGTCACTTGAAAAGGACTGCATCTGAATCTCGAACCAACAAGTCACAACAGAGTGAACGCAGTCTCTGGCAAAGATTGTTTGCCCGTGAGGGAATGGGACAGGCTGTTTTACTTCCGCTTCTATCTGTGTTCACAGCATTGTTAATCGGGGCTGTGATCATCGCCTTTTCCAATGTGGAAATTATCGCCGCTTGGAAAAATCTTTTTTCATCCCCGATGGAAACGCTGAAACTCACCTGGCAGGGCATTTCACATGCCTATCAGGCAATGTTCGAAGGCGCTTTTGGCATTCCATCTGAAATGGCGAAAGCCTACAAGGAATGGAAAACCACCGGCGAGACCCGACCCTTGCTGGAAGCCTTCCGCCCCATTTCTGAAAGTCTGGTCATTGCCACACCCTATATATTTGCCGGTCTCGGCGTGGCATTGGGTTTTCGCGGCGGGATGTTCAATATCGGCGCGGAAGGACAATTATTCGCTGCCGGTCTGGTTGCGACCTTGATTGGGTATTCTGTAAAAGGATTGCCAATTTACATTCACATGCCCCTCGCCGTACTGGGCGGCGCGTTGGGGGGCGCATTATGGGCATCCATTCCTGGTGCGCTAAAGGCAAAAACAGGGGCGCATGAAGTCATTAACACGATCATGATGAACTACATCGCCTTCCGCCTGACTGATTATCTTCTGAGCGGGCCCATGATGCGACCGGATGGCTTGCCAATTTCACGGGACGTTTTACCCAGCGCTTATATCCCCCCCATGTTTGCGCCCCCTATGAGGCTACACTGGGGATTTATATTCGCCCTCGTAATGGCATGGGTGGTGTATTGGTTCTTATGGAAAACCCCGCTTGGGATGGAAATACGCATGGTGGGAGCTAATCCCAAAGCTGCGCGTTATGCAGGTGTGCGCAACGCCATGATTACCGTGCTGACCATGGCTCTAAGCGGCGCGCTGGCAGGCATGGCCGGCGTTGGACAAATCCTCGGCGTAAACCACAATATGGTGCGCGCCTTTTCCACCGGTTATGGCTTTGACGCCATCGCCCTCGCCCTGCTGGGTAATAGTCATCCTTTGGGTGTGGTTCTCTCCAGCCTGCTCTTTGGTTTCCTTCGAGGCGGCGCGGCGCGCATGCAATCGGTGGCAGATGTCCCCGTAGAATTGATCCGTATCATCCAAGGGTTGGTGATCGTTTTTATTGCCGCGCCGGAGATCATCCGCAGTCTGTACCGAATAAAAGAGAAAAAGCAGGAAGGTCCCACCGCGAAACTCGTCGCAAATTAGGAAAAGAATATGACACAAGCAGCCAAAACAAGAATTCGTAGTAAACGAGATGCGGCAACTTCAGTGATCTTGCTCTTGGAGGCCGTGTTTATCCTTTTACTCACAAGAGACTCCGGCGGTTTGATATCCACTTTTGATCTCACCAGCAAACGCGCCGGTGTGACCATTGCCGCGCCCGATTTGATCCTGCCGACTTTTGCAACTTTGGTTGTGTTGGGAATCGTTGTGGGCATGGTGGGCACTTGGCAAAGCATTAGAGGCTTCAAAAACACCAATCTGGTTCTCACTTCGATGATCGGGATCGGAATATTTGCCTTCCTGATATGGGCCACACGCGATAAAACCCTCAACCTGACGGGTATGCTGGTCAGCAGTGTGGTGCGGGCCACACCCATCGGGTTGGCGGCGTTGAGCGGCATTTACGCCGAACGTTCCGGCGTGGTCAATATCGGCATCGAAGGGATGATGCTGGTGGGATCGTTCACATCCGTAATTTTCGCCAGCATCTCAGACAGCATGATGATCGGCATTGGGGCAGGCATGCTATTTGCCATGTTGTTTGCCCTGCTCCATGCGGTACTCTCGATCAAATATCGCGTCAACCAAATCGTGAGCGGCACCGGTATTATCATCCTTGCGCTTGGAATTACCTCCTTTCTGCACCGCGCCTTTATCGAGAAAATCCCGGACCTCAATTCGCCGGGCCCCGCAATCCCCGCATTCCAGATTCCCATACTGTGGAAGATTCCCGTAGCGGGTCCCATCCTTTTCAATCAAAGCCCGATCGTCTATACACTCTTCATCCTGCTCATCGTCACGCATGTCATGCTCTACAAAACAAAATGGGGCTTGCGAATGCGCGCGGTTGGAGAACACCCCAAGGCGGCTGATACACTTGGCATCAACGTTTATCGCATACGTTATTTCAGTGTAGCGCTCAGCGGCGCGATGGCTGGGCTGGCAGGGGCATACATGAGCATCGGCGCGGCTGGGCGCTTCAATGAGGGCATGTCGGCAGGGAAAGGCTTCCTAGGGCTTGCCGCCATGATCTTTGGGAACTGGAATCCCTTCGGCGCATACCTGGGTGCGCTCATCTTCGGTTTCTTTGACTCATGGCAGGAAAAACTTTCCATCCTGCAAGTGGGCATCCCGGTGGAATTGCTGGGCATGATTCCGTATATCGCGACCATGATCGTGCTGGCAGGATTTATCGGACGTTCGCACATGCCCGCCGCTGACGGACAACCTTATGAAAAGTGACCAGCTTACATTAATGAAGTATGGATCTGTGAAAGGCCGGGGTCCACGAAACAGCTTGAAGGTCAAGAACGAAGCGGAGCGGGAGCCAGTTTTCTGGCTCCCGCTTTTTGGTCCATAGGAACAAAAGATAATGCAAGTGCGTCCTCAATGATGTAAAATTGTTTCATATATCGAGGAGAAGACCATGTCCAAATCATCACTCCAAATTTTCATCTTGAGCATGTTGTTTGCTCTGGTTCTATCGTCATGCAACCTGCCTTCCAGCGCGCCGCAAACGGAGGAACCCAATGCCATCTTCACACAGGCCGCGTTGACCGTACAGGCGCAACTGAATCAGGCGCCAACATCCGCCCCATTCAACACACCAACCCTGCCGCCACCACAACCGACGAATACGGCAATTACACTGCCAACATTGCCGCCCGCCACGAATACGCCGGTTGCATCCGCTACACCGGTTTGTGACCAGGGACAGTACATCAAGGATGTGACAATCCCGGATGGAACGACCTTCGCCCCGGGGATAACGTTCACAAAGACCTGGCGGTTGAGGAACGCCGGCACTTGTACGTGGTCAGGGTATTCGCTGGTGTTCGACAGCGGCGACGCCATGAGCGGCACATCGCCCATTGCCATTGGAACGGTGGGACCGGGACAAGAAGTGGACCTTTCGGTCAACCTGACTGCCCCAGCTACAAACGGTTCGTATCGCGGCTATTGGCGGATCCGAACCCCATCGGGTGTATTGATCCCAATATTAAGCGGCCATCAAGGCCAGTCCTTCTTTGTGGATATTAAGGTCGGTGTGTTCAGTTCCGGCTATGACTTTTATACAAGGGCATCGTCTGCCATCTGGATCAGTGGCGCAGGCACCCTGACCTTTGGTGGGCTTGATACAGATGACAAAGGCTTCGCCATGTATAAGGACGGTCAAAAACTTGAAGACGGCACCATCGCCGCCAAAACGATCGAAACACATCCACAATTTGTGGACGATGGGGTCATATCAGGGCGATACCCTGTATACACCATCGTTACGGGGGAACACTTCACCGCCAGGATCGGGTTCCTTGCCAAAGCTGATGGTACCTGCGGTGCAGGCAACGCCAAATTCCAGTTGAACTACAGGGAGGGCGGTGGTTCCCTCACACCTCTCGGCGAATGGACGAAATCCTGCGACGGCACATTGAAATCCATTGATGTTGACCTGACGTCGCTCAAGGGCAAGGCGGTTGAGATCATACTGGCTGTCATGGCTAATGGCTCATCCTCACAGGATTGGGCGGTGTGGGTAAAACCACAAATAGCAATACCTTAAACTGACGAAACGCCCGGCCCGCTTGTCGGGCGTTTTTTTGAAAACGGTATAATGAATGAACTCAAGAAAGGTGATTGATGCTTTTTCACAAATTAAAAACATTACCACTATTGACATGCATTGCATTGATTGCCGCTTCGTGCGGCACCTCCCCATTGCAAACCGAATCGGAGATCGCTACTGCCGTTGCCCAGACTGTGCAGGCACAGGATAGTTTGACAAAGGTTTCGGCTCTTCCCACGCTGACACCCGCGCCTGCCCTTCCAGCCACAGCCATGCCTGAACCCGATCCCACAAACACACCGGGGCAGGTGGTTTCGAACCCGGGATGCATCGCCTCTGCCGGTCTGGTCAGTGAAAGTCCGCCTGATGACACGATTTTCCTCCCCGGCGAATACTTCTGGAAAACATGGACCTTTCTCAATACAGGCACTTGCATCTGGGATAAATCCTACAGCCTGGTCTTTTGGGATGGGGAACAAATGGGCGGCTTGGTCTCCTATCCGCTTTCCGATATCATCGAACCGCAGGAGACCATGGAAATATCTGTCTACCTGCAAGCCCCAGCCACGGAAGGGACAGCCACCGGTTACTGGCGTTTAAAAGCACCTTGGGGCAGGGATTTTGGCGTCGGGCCGCTGGACTCATCCTTTTACGTGCGGGTTGGCGTTTCGTCAAACCCGAAGTATGGGGTTACGCACGTAGACTACCAACTGGTCCGCGATCCTGCCAAGGATTGTCCGATCAACGTCAGGTACATTGTCTACGCCACGGTCACAACCAATGGTCCGCTTACCTTTGAGTATTTTTGGAATCAGAGCGATGGAAATGAAAGCGGCTTTAAAAAGTACGAGATCAAAGAGGCGGGAAGCGTGACCTTTAAACGGGAGTGGATGATCAGCCTGAACGACAGTCCCAATCCGCGTTGGATCAAGTTCATCGTAACAGAGCCGGAATATCAGGATTACGGACCGGTCGTTATAGACCATGACTGTTTCAAGTTAATAACTCCGTCCCCCTGACATGGCCAGCCCCGAATTCAACCTTACAAGTTTTTAGCCACGGGTCTATCCTTCATACGCGAGGTCACCAAGCAGGACGAAAAAACCTACTCAGCTGGATTGGGTAGGTTTTCGTTTAGACCATTTCAAGGCAGTCAATCAAACACTTGTCGTGACGGTTTGTATTTCACGCACCGTGTCGAGGTACTATGACAATTCACGCAGCACATAGCTCAGCTTTGTTGATCATGTTTTGGGTTGGAACCCTCAGGCCACCTGAAACGTCCTAGTAAGTGGTCTATGATGAAATTGGAGGCTCGAATGTCTTTAACGCGCTTTGGGAGTG
>DATIUT010000393.1:0-15466 GCA_035466615.1 Anaerolineales bacterium
TGTAAAATCGCATATAAATTATGCATAGTTTATCGTCTAACTAATTCCAAATTCATGTACAAGGGGAAGGGGTCACCTCGAAGAAAGATCCATCCGCCTGGACCCAGGAGAAAATATGATTTCCAAAGTGGACAAAGAAAAAAGACGAATCCGCCTGCACCCGAACGTCTGGATCGTCACAGTCACCTCCCTGCTCACCGACATCTCCTCCGAGATGATCGTCTACCTCGTCCCGCTCTTCCTCTCCAACGTGCTTGGCGTCCGCACTGCCATCATCGGTCTCATTGATGGCGTTGCCGAAACCACCGCCAGTCTGCTCAAAATCTATTCAGGCGCGCTTTCCGACAAACTCGGCAAACGCAAATGGATTACTGTGGCAGGCTACTCCCTCTCGACCATCGCCAAGCCCTTCCTCTATATCGCCAACACGTGGGGTTGGGTACTCGGCGTCCGTTTTGCCGATCGCGTTGGCAAAGGGATTCGCAACCCGCCGCGCGACGCCCTCGTAGCAGACTCGATCGAACCTTCCCAACGCGGACTGGCCTTCGGACTCCATCGCGCGGGCGACACCCTCGGAGCATTCCTCGGACTTGGTCTCGCCGCGACCATCGTCTGGCTGACCCAATCCCAGGCGGAAGTCCTGACGCGCTCCACCTTCCAGATCGCCATCCTTGTCAGCATCATCCCTGCCATTCTGGCTGTGATCGTCCTCGCGATCGGCGCGCGTGATGTCGCTAAATCGAATCCCTCCGCCACGCCATCCCTCTCGCTCAAGGGATTCGATAATCGCTTCAAATACTTCCTCCTGGTGGTCGTCCTCTTCACCCTCGGCAACTCATCAGACTCATTCATCGTCCTGCGCGGCCAGGAACGCGGACTGAACGTTCTTCAAGTCATGCTCATGGTGATGACCTTCAACTTCATTTACGCGATTCTTGCAGGACCGCTCGGCGCGCTCTCCGACAAAATCGGCCGCCGCCGACTCATCCTCTTTGGCTGGCTGGCTTACGGTTTGGTCTACCTGGGACTCGCGCTCTCGCAAACGGGCTGGCAGGTGTGGGTGTTGTTCGGACTGTACGGCATTTACTATGCCGCAACAGAAGGCGTGGCGAGAGCCCTGATCGCAGACCTCGTCCCCGAATCCCTGCGCGGCACCGCCTACGGTCTCTACGCCGCCGCGGTCGGACTCTCCGCCCTGCCCGCTTCCCTCATTGCGGGTATTTTGTGGCAGGGCTTCGGCGCGTGGATTGGTTTCGGCGCGTCCGCCCCGTTCTACTTCGGCGCGGCGATGGCTTTGCTGGCGGGTGTTCTGTTTTCGAGGTTGGTTAAATCTTAAAGGGACTAAATTTGAACCAAACGGGAGCGGCAGATGAATCAGGTCATGGATGTATTGATGAAATGCAAACCGGCATGAGGGGATAAAGAGCCGCGGATTAGTGCTTGTAGCGCGTCATTCCATCCAGCAGATCCAGGACCATTTCCTTCAAATCGCCTCGATTGGGAAGCGACCCCATCAGCCCATACAGCGGAGCCATCTTACTCGGAAGTCCGCCTCCTCCCCCGATCAAGCCTGATACCCTTTCCATCAAGGCTGTGACCCACGCTTTAGGCAGGATACGAACAAGGAAGTTGGCGATCCGGATCAACCATTCATTGGCTGTCTTCTTGAAACCCGGCTTACGGACGGTATTCGCCGCATCCGCAAGGTCGCTGAGAAATTCATCCACCACACCCACATGCCCAAACTGGACAGTCATATGCAAGGTTGGCGGGAATTGCTGGCGGTCGAGATGCCAGTTGCGTTTTGAGAGTTCGTCGGCTAATGAATAAACATCCAGTCCAGCAGAGCCAATTGCGAACACGCTCATCTCCGGGTTACTGATGACCTTCAACCCGGGCGTGGCATTCACACCCTCCTGCAAACGACGCGCGGCTTTCATCACCATGTCGGTCATTTCAAGGTAACCGGACTCGCCGAGATAATTCAACACTGCCCACGCAGCGGCAATCGGGGCGCCGGGACGCGTCCCTCCCATCGCAGGTGAGGGATAGATTCCCCCAGGCCAGTCGGTCGACACAAACATTTGATGGCGGCGTAGTTCTGCTGTCTTATACAAAATGACCGACGCGCCTTTGGCGGCATACGCATACTTGTGCAGATCCGCTGAGATGGAAGTCACCCCCGTCACGGACAGGTCAAAGTCCGGCACGCTGTAACCGAGTTTGCGGACAAAGGGCAGCATGAACCCGCCCACACACGCATCCGTGTGGAAGAGGATGCCATGCTCCTGCGCAACCGCCGCCAGCTCGCGGATGGGATCCACCACTCCATGCGGATACGCCGGAGCAGAACCGACCATCAGGATGGTGTTGGGGGTAATGGCTTTTCGGGCAGTGTCCACGTCGGCGCGGGAATCAGCCCGAAGAGGGACATGAACCGCTTTCACTCCGAAATATTCCGCCGCCTTTTCAAAGGCCGGATGTCCTGAGAGCGGCAGGATCATCTCCGGATGTTTGATCTCCGGGCGATTTTTGCGCGCCCAGTCACGGGCGGTTTTGACTGCCATCAAAAGCGACTCGGTGCCCCCGGACGTGACCGTCCCAACTGCGTTCGCATCACCCAGCAATGAAGCCGCCATTGCGAGAATCTCCGTTTCGAATTTTCGCAGGGACGGAAAGGCGGCAGGGTTCAAACCGTTCTCGGAGAAAAATAAAAGCGACGCCTCCTTCAACAGGTCATCCACATCCCTGCCCGCATGATAGACGAGACTGAAAGCGCGTCCCTTTTGCCATTGCACGTCATGGTCGCGCGCGGCGCGCATGATCGCAAGAACTTCCTCTTTTGATTTGCCAGTGGAGGGGAAAGGGAGTGTCATGTGAATAGTTTAGCACGACGCTTATGTTTGAATGGAATGAAATTCTATCCGCCCGCGATCTTGACCTTGTATCCCAATTTCTGCAAAATCTCTGACATACGCTGACGGTGTTCTCCTTGAATCTCGATCACCCCGTCCTTGACCGTCCCACCGCTGCCGCATTCCTGTTTCAACTTTTTCGCCAGTGATTTCATGTCATCTTCGGAGAGCACAAGATTCTTCACCACTGAGACAACTTTTCCGCCGCGTCCACCCGATTCGCGGTGCAGGTAGGCGGTCTGTTGTTGAGGCGGTAACGACTCCCCTCTTCTAAAAGGGGAGGGATTGGAGGTGAGGTCTTTCTTCTTGCGCTGATCCCCATCATCAGATGACCAGACGGTACGGGCGTTGTTCTTGTTCATCAGGCGTTTCCATTTTTGAGTGGGATATTGGGTAGTTTAGAAGAAACAATACTGGCTGTCAAATCATTTTCCAACCTGAGAGTTCGCGAGTGGCCTGCTCTGGCGGGGACGAAGGATTCTCCAGTTGTCGGGCGAAAACAATTCAAAATACAAATGATATACTTTCAACATGGAGTCTGATTACAGGCAACTTGTGCGTGAGCGTATTCTCACCAGTGACACTTTCATTCGCGCAGTCTTCAGTGGTGAACAGAAAGGCGCGTCCGTGCAATGGGTGAAGGTCGTGGTGCGGCCTGTGGAACTCAAAGGACAGGTCCATTGGCAGTTTTCGTATTTCGACGAGAAGAAGGACATCACCAAGAACTACCTCGAGGAAGCCGCCGCCAAAGTGGATGAACTGCTCGCGTTGCCCTTCCGCAATATTTTCATCGAGAGCAGTGCGGGGAATGTTCAGGTCAACTTTACGAAAAAGGGCAAGGCGCTGGTCAGCAGGTCAAAGCCGTCTGAAACAGCCACCGACATGTCTCATGACCGTCAAAAGAACAGGCTTCTCACCGATGAAAATGCCGCGCTGTTCCTCAAGGCCGTGGGCATCATGACACAGGACGGCCATATCAAGGCGGACATGCAAAGGAAGTACAGACAGATCAACGAGTTCCTGCGCCTCGTGGATGAGACCGCTTCTCTCTCAGCCGAAAGCGGACAGCCCTTCCATGTCGTTGACTTCGGCTGTGGCAATGCCTACCTCACCTTTGCGATCTACTTTTACCTGCACGAGATCCTCAAACTGGAAGCCCGTGTCACCGGTGTGGATGTCAATGCCGACCTCATCGAACGGCACAAACAGAAGGTAAATTCGCTGGGCTGGGAACATCTGGCTTTTCAGACCGGTTACATTGCTGATTACAAAACAAAAACTTCCCCGGACATGGTCATTGCCTTGCATGCCTGCGACACCGCCACTGACGATGCCATTGCGCAGGGCATACGCTGGAACAGCAATTTCATCATTTGCGCGCCGTGCTGTCAGCATGAATTGCAGGAGCAAATGGCGCGCATCGAATTGCCCGACTCGCTTGCATCTGTTTTTCAGGACGGCATCTTCTTCGAGCGCATGGGCGATATCCTCACCGATACATTCCGTGCGACCATCCTGCGTATCATGGGCTATCGCACAGACGTGACGCAATTCGTCCCCATCGAACACACCGCAAAGAACCTGATGATCCGCGCCGCGAAAACATCGCAAGCGGGCAACGAACGCTGGGTGGAACAATATCGAAAGCTGAAATTATTCTGGGGTGTTACACCGTATCTGGAGCGGTTGCTGGGTGAAGAATATACAAAGAAGTTATAAGAATACCGTTTGTCATTTCGACGAGCGGAGCGAGGAGAAATCTATGTCACGTCAAAGATTTCTTGCAGCGCTTCGCGCTTCTCGAAATGACAATACCACATAAAAACAGTCCCCGAAATCTCGGGGACTGTTCGTTTTACTTTGCCTTCACCAGGCTGATCTTGTCTTTTCCAATGCGGTAGTTGCCGTTCTGCTTCATCACCTGGTCGAGCAGGTCCTCGGGGATGTCCACAAACGTGATCGTATCCTCGATGCGGATCTTGCCGATGGTGTAGCCCGGGATGTTCGCATGGAAGGCGATCGTGCCGACGATGTCATTCGGGCGGATCCCGCTGGATTTGCCTTTATTGATCTTCAAGCGGACCATCCCCTCCTCATGCGACGAGTCGCCGCGGCGCTTGTTGCCGGGACTCTTGATGGGGATATCGCCTCGCCCGAACGTTTCGCGCCGTGCCCCACTGGCATTTTTCGGTTTGAACTGTTTCTCCGTGCTGCGATAATCAGATTTCACTTCCGCAACTTCGGCAATGGGCCTTTGTTTTTCATCGGCGCGCGCGATCTTGATGGCTGCCGCGGCAATATTCATCACGTCATGCCCGGCATCGATCAGTTCCTGCACCATTTCGAGTTCGCGTTTGTAGCGTCCGCGCCCGAGCCAGATCTTCAAGTTTTCAACAACCTTCCCCTCGCGGTGACGATGGATATCTGCCACCGTCGGAAGCTCCACCTTTTTGGCGGGTTGTTTGGTGAGCGCCTCCACTTCACGCATTCGGCGTTTCTCACGCGGTGAGAGTAATGTGATGGCGATGCCTGTCTTGCCCGCGCGACCTGTGCGCCCAATGCGGTGGATGTACACTTCTGCATCATCGGGCAGGTGATAGTTGAAGACGTGCGAGATATCGTCAATGTCGAGTCCGCGTGCGGCGACATCGGTGGCAACCAAAACCTTGAGCTGATTGGAGCGGAAGCGCCCAAGCACGCGTTCGCGGGCGTTCTGGTCAAGGTCACCATGAATGGCTTCAGCAGGGATGCCGCGCACGACGAGTTCGTTCGCGAGTGTGGCAGTCTCTGCACGGGTGCGGGCGAAGATCAGAGCGCTCTTGATCGGTTCGATCTCGAAGAGACGTGTCAACGCATTGGTCTTGTCCGCTTCGTGGACGAGATAGTAGCGCTGCTCAGTGGATGCAACGGTGAGAGTATCCCGTTTAATGGTGACAGATTGAGGGTCCCGCATGAAGCGGTTTGCGAGGGAGCGGATGCGCGGGGGCAGGGTGGCGCTGAAGAGCGCGGTCTGTCGTTCCGCAGGAGTCTCTGCAAGAATTTTTTCAACATCTTCCATGAAACCCATGTTGAGCATTTCGTCGGCCTCATCCAGCACGAGGGTTTTGATGTGTTTGATGTTGAGCGCGTTGCGTTCGATCAGGTCGAGCAGACGGCCAGGCGTGCCAACGACCACATCCACGCCGCGGTTAAGGCGGCTGATCTGTGGTCCATACGGTTGTCCGCCATAGACGGCCAGCACGCGCGCATCGAGGTGCTTGCCATATTCGATCATTGAATTGGCGACCTGCAAGGCAAGTTCCCGCGTGGGCGCAAGGACAAGTGCCTGCACGTGACGTTGCGGTTGAAAGTTGTGGAGGATGGGAAGGGCGAACGCGGCGGTCTTGCCGGTGCCTGTTTGTGCCTGGCCGATCACATCAGCTCCGGAGAGCATGATGGGGATCAGCGCGGCCTGGATGGGAGTCGGCGTTGAGTAGCCGAGTTCGGTGATGGCCTGCATGACCTCGTCACGCAGGTTGAGGGAAGTAAATTCAGTTGTCATCGTTATCCTTTTTTTGTTCCCGTCATGGCGAGCGCCAAAGGCGCGAGATAATGACGGGATGTTACGGGATGTTTCGATGACTCTGTTTAACTTCCTTCCTGCCAATCGAAGCCTCTCTTTTCAGATCGGCCTGCCCAACAAAAAAGCCCGAGAGACTTGCTTCGGGCCTTCTTTCACATCGTCCCGATATCCTTCGGGAGAGTTATCAAAACAATTCCCAGAATGTATGCTTCCATTGAAGCGGCGGGAGTATAACACAAAAACAAAGTAGTTTGGGTGGTTTGCAGAACCGTCGTTTATAATTCCCCCTGCAATGGATGCTAAAAGTCTGCAGGTTCTCGAGTACCCAAAGATACGCGAACGGCTGAAGTCGTTCTGCGATTTTTCCGCGTCGATGGAATTGGCGCTCGCTCTCGAACCGACCGATTCGTACGACCTTGCGCTTGCCCGTCTTGCCGAAACGACCGAGGCGCGCAGGTTGTTTTCCGTTCAGGATATCGGCATCGGTGGCGCACATGACATCCGCCCGGCGGTTGACCTTGCCGCGCGCGGTGGTGTGCTCGACCCCCAGCAATTGCTGGATGTAAAATCAACATTGATCTCGTGCCGCGAGTTGAAGAAAACGTTCGAGCGAAAAACGGATGAATATCCGCGTCTCTCGCAGATCGCGGCTGGTCTGCCGGAAACACATGGAATCGTGGATGCGATCACGCGCGTGCTCTCAGACCGCGGCGAAGTGCTGGATTCCGCCTCCCCGAAACTTGCCACACTGAGGCGTGAGATCAAGATCGCACACGACCGGTTGATGGCGCGGTTGCAGAAATATCTCACTGAGTCCGCCTCCAAATTGCAGGAACCCATCATTACGCAACGCGACGGACGCTACGTGATTCCCTTGCGCGCGGAGTTCAAGGGACAGATCAAGGCGGTTGTCCACGACCAGTCCTCCAGCGGCGCGACTTTGTTCGTGGAGCCTTTACCGATTATTGAATTGAACAATACCATGCGTGAACTGGAATTGCAGGAACGTGATGAAGAACGGAGAATTCTTTATGAACTCTCTGTCCAAATCGGGGAGCATGCAACCGAGTTCAAATACGGCGTTGAAAATCTCGCCATGCTTGACCTGGTCTTTGCAAAGGCGAAATATGCGGAGGAGCTCAAGGCGTCAGAGCCGATTTTGTATGCGGCGAAGGAAGAAAAACGAAAGAAGAGCGAAGTAAGCAGTGATCAATCGTCAATCGTCAATCGTCAATCGTCAATTCGGTTGGTCCGCGCTCGTCACCCTCTCCTCGACTCTGCCACTGTCGTTCCCATTGATGTCGACCCCGAGCCCGGCACGCGGGCCATCGTCATCACCGGCCCGAACACGGGAGGCAAAACCGTTTCGTTGAAGACCGTTGGTTTGCTCGCACTCATGGCACAAAGCGGACTGCACGTCCCTGCCCAAAGCGGTTCGGAACTGCCTTGTTTCCACGATGTCTTTGCCGATATCGGCGATGAGCAATCCATCGAGCAATCGCTTAGCACGTTCAGTGGTCACATCACGAACATCATTCGCATTCTCAAACACATTGATCAACGTTCGTTGGTCATCTTTGATGAACTTGGTGCGGGCACCGATCCGCAGGAGGGCGCGGCGTTGGCGCGTGCCATTCTCAATCAACTGCTCGAAAGCGGATGCACAACACTCGTCGCCACGCATTATCCCGAACTTAAAACCTTTGCACATTCCACGGAGGGTGTTGTCAACGCCTCTTTGGAGTTTGACATCAAGACCCTGCGACCGACCTATCATCTGACCATCGGACTGCCCGGCCGCTCCAACGCGCTCCTCATCGCCCAGCGACTTGGTCTTTCCCAGCCGATCATTGAATCAGCCAGGAGAGAGATCAACCCCGACGATCTGCGCGCCGATAAACTGCTCGATGATATCCGCAAGGAACGCAACCGCACCTCTCGCGAACGCCAAAAACTGGAGAAGGCGCGCGATAAACTCGAAGCGCAAACAAAGGAACTCGAAAAACGACTCGAGAAGATCGAAGACGAACGCCGCGAAGTTTTGGCAAAAGCACGTGCAGAAGGTGAATTGGAAGTTGCCATTCTAAAGAAGAATATCGAGTCTTTGAAATCGCAGTTGAAGAAGGCAAAACAACCACTCGAAGCGATCAAGTCCATTGAGGAGAAGATGGAAAAGATCGAGGAGAAAGTGGAAGCGCCGGTGGAGAGAAAAGGCGACCAGCTTTCAGTTGTCAATACACAGGCGTTGAGGTTGGGGGAACGGGTCACTGTGAGCACGTTGAATGCTGAAGGTGTGGTGACAGTTTTGGGTGAGTCGGACGCGGAGGTGCAGATTGGGAGTCTGCGCGTGAGGACGCGGCTGACGGATCTGGTGAGGAAGAGTCAAGAAGTGGAAAGCCCGGCAGAAAAGAAAGAAGTAGTCAGCAGTCAGCGGCCAATCATTGGCGCCAAATCCCCCGGCCTGGAGTTGAATCTACGCGGCAAGCTGGTGGAGGACGGGTTGGATGAACTGGAACGATATTTGGAGCGCGCCTATTCGGCTGGCTTGCTGTTCGTGCGGATCGTGCATGGGAAGGGGACGGGCAAGATGCGCGACGCGGTGCGGAATGCGTTGAAGGACAGTCCGTATGTATCTTCGTTTGAGGAGCCGAAGGATAACGAGGGCGGCGCGGGCGTGACAGTTGCGAAGATGGCGAAATGACAATATAATCCTTTTATCTACCGGGAGCACATATGTCTTTGGATGATGCGATCAAAAAAATGTCGGACGTGATAAAGAGTGTGAGTGCAGGCGCCGAAGTCAAGATGGTCAAGATGTCTGACGAGGAGGCGCGTTTGAGCGTCTATGCACCGGCCGGGGATATACAAAGTATCAAGGATGTGACCTTCAAGCCCGCCATCGATATGTTGAATAATGACGGACTGGATATTCAGGTATTCGTATACGACAGGGACGCGCCGCCTTTAAAAGGATGAAGGCTGAATTCTGAAGGATGAAGTGGGGGCGACCCATCGGGTCGCCCCCACTTTTCATTTTTGGATTACTGCATGCCAGACAGCATTGAGCGCTTCGAGGCCGGTCATGCGATGGCGAAGGGATGCTTCCTCGGTCAGATAGATATCCCCCTGAAGCGGGCGGTCACTGCGTGTGAATAGTCCGCGGTTGGGCAGGTCGGATACTGCCGGCCAAAAGTTCCAGAGGGGCAAGTCATATTCGGAGGCGAGCAAAGCCATGTCGCGATTGATGCGTTCGTCTTTTTCACGGTTATCCGCCTTGGTGGCAAGGATGGGTATCACACCGGCATCCAGCAATTGATTGATGATCTTGCGCAGGTATTCGGTGTTGCGCGACTCGAAATGAGTGCCCACTTGAATCATGACGAAAGACGGACGATGGGTTCGCAATTCACATTCCACAGGGGTCTCTGCGAACGTACAGCCATATTCGCCGCGGTGCCATTGCGTCCACAGGAGAGCGCCGGGGGTTGTGCCATCCTGCGAAGTGGAAGATTCGCGGTTGAACGAGCCGTTGAAATAAGCGACCGTCTCGCGCAGTTCAGGCGGCAGGTTTTGCACCGTGGTTACGTCCGTCTCGAATACACCAAAGAAATCGCCGGGTCTGGTCTGGCAATCGCCAAAGATCGAAAAGGCGTGCGGGTCATTGCCAAGCGACAATCCGCGTTCGTAGACGTTTTTTAAACTGGGATCAATGAAGGATGGAATGACGGGCCAATTCTTCCAATCACTCGGCTCAAGGCTTTTCGGTTGAGGCTGTGAAGGAACCGCGGGTTGGAGTGTGACAGGGACGGGCGAAGGCGTAACCACCGGGCCCGGTGTCAGCGTTGGATTATGGATGGTCTCCACCTCGGGCCCTGACAACACAAGAGTTGGTGTGAGCGCGGCCGCAGATTTCCCTCCACATGCAGTGAGCAGTAGGCCGATCAGTAAAACAATACGCGATGCATGTTTCATCAGCCCAAGTATATCTGTAAATATTGGGATGATTTTATGCTAAACTTGCGTCCATGATTTACCAGGGACTCCTGCAAAAATACGGACACCTCCTCGATCTCCCGCCTCATACGCGGACCGTAAGCCTGCTCGAGGGCAACACGCCCTTGATCAAAGCGGACAATTTATCCCGTCAAATTGGCGGTGGATTTGAGTTGTTCATTAAGTACGAAGGCCTCAACCCAACAGGTTCGTTCAAAGACCGCGGCATGACCGCGGCTGTGAGCGAGGCATTGGGACGTGACGCGAGGACCGTGATCTGCGCCTCCACTGGAAATACTGCCGCATCAGCCGCGGCGTACGCGGCGCGCGCCGGGATGAAATCCATTGTATTGATCCCACAGGGAAAGGTTGCAGCGGGGAAACTCGCAGGTGCAATTGCCTATGGAGCGCAGGTGATCCAGATTGATGGTTCGTTCGATGATGCGTTGACGATGGTTGTCGGGCTCACAAACAAGCATCCCATTTGTCTGGTGAACTCGATCAACCCATATCGCATCGAGGGGCAGAAAACTTCATCGTTCGAGATTTGTGATGTGTTGGAGTCCGCGCCCGATTGGTTATGCCTGCCTGTGGGCAACGCAGGCAACATCACATCCTATTGGGCCGGGTTCAAACAGTACAACGAACTGAAGTCCACGGGCGTGCCGCAGGTGTTGGGGGTGCAAGCCGCGGGGTCCGCGCCGCTGGTATTGGGGCATCCTGTTGAACATCCTGAAACGGTCGCAACCGCGATCCGCATCGGCAAACCCGCGCGCGGCGAACAAGCCCTGCAGGCCGCGGAGGAATCGAATGGAAGGATTATCGCGGTCACTGACGAACAGATTCTGGCCATGCAAAAACTACTTGCCCAACTCGAAGGCATCTGGGTGGAGCCTGCCTCCGCAACGGGATTGGCCGGCCTTGCACACGAGATCGCAAACGGGAAGTTGAACGCCGGAGGTAAACGCGTCGTTGCGATCTGTACCGGCCATGGCATGAAAGACCCCGAAATCATTACGAAGGATATGCAGAAGCCGCTGGTCGTGCCGCCGAAACTGGAGGCGTTGGAAGAGGTTGTTTTGAGATGAACAATCCCTCACTGCCGTCCCCTGACACCTCCGCGGGATCCCCAAAACAGGAGAGGGGAATCGTCGTCAAAGTCCCTGCCACGACAGCCAACCTTGGACCGGGGTTCGATGCACTTGGCCTCGCACTTGACCTTTGGAACGAGGCTGAGTTCATCGCGACAAAGGATGAACAGGTGACGGTAAAAGTCAAAGGCGAGGGGAAAGGCGTTCTTTCTTCGGATGCAAGCAATGCGGTGGCTGAGGCGGCGTTACTGGTCCATGAACTGGCGGGCAAACCCTGCACAGGGATGCATATTAACTGCATCAACCGCGTGCCGCTTGGTTCCGGGCTTGGTTCCAGTTCGGCGGCGATGCTGACAGGGATGCTCGGTGCAAATGCGCTGTTGGGAAATCCGTTTTCACGCGAAGAAATTCTCAAACTTGCCATCGAAACAGAAGGGCATCCCGATAATGTGGCGCCTGCCATGCTGGGCGGGCTGGTTGCTTCGATCATTCATGCGAACCACGTTGTCTCACTGCGGTTGACGCTCACGAGCAGACGTTCGCCGATCCATATCACTGTTGTTCTGCCTGATTTTGATTTCCCCACAAAACAGGCGCGCGCCATTCTACCGAATCAGATTGATCGCAGGGATGCCATCCATAACATCAGCCGCGCGGTGATCGTGACCGAAGCCTTCCGTGTGGGCGACCTGAACATGCTGGGCGAAGCCATGGAGGACAGACTTCACCAGCCGTATCGCATTCCGTTGATCCCCGGCGCGCAGAAGGCCATGGATGCAATGAAAACCGCGGGCGCTTCGGCGGTGGCGTTGTCGGGGGCGGGTCCCAGCCTGATCGCATTTTCATCGAGACGCGAATCAGCCCTTGGGGAGGCCGCAAAGCGTGCGTTTGCCGAGGCTGGATTAAATTCGCGCGCCTATCAGCTGAAGATCAGTCGCAGAGGGGCGGAAATTCATAATTCGCATGGGCACGACATATCCCGCCCCTGAATAATCATCACGCTCTTGCAGTTTCGAACGCGGTTCATTTCATCTGCTTTATAATTCGGGGGCATTTGAGATTTCACCATGTCCCTCATTACTGTCTCCTCCCTCTCCAAATCCTTCGGCGCGGAAGATTTATTCTCCGGTGTCACATTTTCCGTTGCCAAGGGTGCGCGGCTTGCCATTGTGGGTCCCAACGGCATCGGCAAGACGACTCTGTTGCGCATCCTCATCGGTCAGGAAGAACCATCCGGCGGGACGATCACGCGCGCCAGGAATCTTCGCATCGGTTATCTCTCGCAGGAAGCGGATTTTGAACTCGAAGGCGTCTTGTGGGATGTGTGTCTCGAGCCGTTCGCGGACCTCATCCGCATGCAGGGAGAACTCGAAAAACTCGAAGGTGAAATGTCAGACTCGGTTAAACGGGAACAGGCTTTGGTCCGGTATGGAAGCGTGCAACATGAGTTCGAGCGGCTGGGGGGGTACACATATCCCATCAAGATCAAACAAGTCCTGACAGGTTTGGGGTTCGATGAACCCGATTATCACATGTCGCTCGATCATCTGTCGGGCGGACAACGCACGCGTGCGCATCTGGCGCGCCTGCTGTTGTCGAATCCCGACCTGTTACTGCTCGATGAACCGACCAATCATCTCGATATCAAAGCCGTCGAGTGGCTTGAAAGTTATCTGACGCAATGGGAAGGCGCGGCGATCATTGTTTCGCATGACCGATATTTTCTCGATCATGCCTGCAACGCGTTGCTCGAGATGGCGGTGAGCGGCGCGGAATATTATCGCGGCAATTACACAACCTATTTGAACGAGCGTGAAATTCGCTGGGCGCATCGCTTTGAAATTTTTGAAAGCGAGAAGGAAAAACTTTTAAAGGAAGTTGAGTACATCAAGAAAAATATTTCGGGTCAGAACACATTGCAAGCCAAAGGCAAACTCAAACGACTCACGCGTGTGGTGCAAGCCATCGAGCAGGTGGGCATGGACGCGGTGACCAGCTCGAATTGGTCGCAGTTGGATGTGGAGACGACGACCAGCCCGTTCAGCGTGGAGGAGGCCGAACGACACGTGCGCGCACTGCGGCCTCCCACGCGTATAACACCTGATTTACATTTGCATTTGCGCACCGCGAGTCGCTCTGGCGACCTTGTGATTCGCACCAGGGATTTGAAAGTGGGCTATCCCCCTGAAGATGGTCTGCCTGAAAAAATTCTTTTCTCTGCGCCCGATATCGAATTGAGGCGTCTGGACTGCGCCGCGTTGATCGGACCGAACGGCGCGGGCAAATCAACTTTCTTGAAGACGATCCTCGGCTCTCTCTCACCGCTGGCTGGTGAGGCGATTCTGGGAGCGAGTCTACACGTTGGCTATTTTGCCCAGGCCCATGAGGGACTCGACCCTGAAAAGACCGTGCTGGATGAGATCATGAATGCATCAGGGATGCTGCCGTACCAGGCACGCGACTATCTCGGCAAATATCTCTTCTCCGGCGACGACGTGTACAAGCTGGTGTCCATGCTCTCCGGCGGTGAACGCGGACGCCTGGCACTCGCCAAACTCGCCTTGCAAGACACGAACCTGCTCCTGCTCGACGAACCGACGAATCACCTGGATATTCCCTCGCAGGAAGTGTTGCAAGCCGTGTTGGACAACTATCAAGGCACGATCTTGCTGGTCACACACGACCGCTATCTCGTGGATGCACTCGCGACCCAAATATGGGAAATCAATCCCGACGAGTCGCAAATGACCACTTTCAATGGCACGTATTCGCAAATGAAGGAGGAAAGAGAGAAAGAAGCGGCACGATTAGCCGCCCAACAAGTGGCTGTTGTGATCGATTCGCGCGCCAAAGACGAAAAACGCTCAAAGAATGCTACAACTAAAGAGGAAAGAAGGAGAGTTGCCCAGTTACAGGAGCTGGAAAATACGATTGCGGAACTCGAATCGAAACTGGCGAGTCTTGGTTACCAACTGGAGAGTCCGTTCGTGAAGCCCGCCGAAGCCGCCAAACTGGGAACCGAATACGAGCGCGTGCAAAAAGAGATGGATGAGAAGTTGAGCGAGTGGGAGAGGATGCAGGGGTAAGACAAATGCTATACTTGAATTGCAGCTTTAATTTCTTGCAAGGATGTCAATATGACAAAGCATATTTTCGTTTCCTCTACATCTGTTGATTTAGGTGAATACAGGAAACGCGTCCAAGATGTAATAAGACAACTTGGAGCAATTGATATTTCAATGGAAAATTTTGGTGCGCGAGACGAGCGGCCAAAAGATGAATGCTTACGGATGATAAAAGAAGAAAGCGACTTATTTGTTGGCATCTATGCCCATAGATATGGTTTCATACCAAAGGGAGACGAGAAATCTATTACCGAACAAGAATATGAAGTAGCTACACTAACTAAAATCCCCAGATTTATATATATAGTTGACGATAATGTTGCTTGGAAGCCTGCTTTCATTGATAGGGGTGTGCCCGCTGACAAACTGAAGGACTTTAAAGAAAGACTGAAAGCAAATCACATGTGCAAGTTTTTCACTAATGAAGATCAGTTGGCAAGCTTTGTTGCAGCTGATTTAGGCAGATATTTGTCTGGAATAAGAATTAGTAAAGGCACTGAATCTTTTGATGTTAGTGATTCAAGGTTTCAAATAACACAAGATGACCTTCGAAAATCATTAATTGTTCATGCTGGCAGGAGCGTGAGTGTCGAGAAGTTTGCATTGATGAGAAAGCTGTCACTGAGAACACTCGAAGATGATGTAACTGATGAAGAAATAATTGAATGGTTTTATCTCCTTCCCCAAACTCTTTCTCCATTTGAAGAAACGATATCCAAAAAATCAAGGATTTTCATAAACGGTCAACCCTTGGAATCGCCAACACCTTTGGATGTTTAT
>DATIUT010000394.1:0-3320 GCA_035466615.1 Anaerolineales bacterium
GAAGAAACCAAAAAGAAAATCAATGAACGTTACGAACAGGAACTGAATCGCGGCGAGTTCTTCTGGCCCGACAGCATCTTCAAGGATGTGATTGTTTCACTGGGCATTTTTGTTGTTCTGCTATTGCTTGCCACCTTTATCGGTGTTGCCGCCGAACCCAAGGCCGACCCAAGCGACACATCCTACCTGCCGCGTCCTGAATGGTACTTCCTCTTTCTCTTCAAATTTCTGGCTCTTTACGGGCAGATCCCCGTCATCGGCAAGATCGAATGGCTGGCGACGGTTCTCATCCCCACCATTGGCATCGGGTTGTTGACATTACTCCCATTGCTGGACAAATCCCCCTATAGACATTATTCACGCCGCGTCTTTGCCCTTACCGTCATGGGCACGTTCATTCTGGACGTTGTGTTGTTGACCGTCATGGCAAGCCTGCCCGTTCCCCCGGACGCGGAGGAGTTGGCCACGTCCACCACCCTGCAAGCCATCGGCGGACTGTGGATCCCCGCGGCGGTGTTGACGTTTTTGGTCGTGATCTACATCTTCAAGCGGCCTATGTACTGGGAGTCGACGAGGCGGAACCTGCCGTTTTGGGTGACAGTAGCAGGTTCAGTTGCGATGGCGGCGATGACCGTCGTCATCAATGTCCGCGCCGCTTCGTATCCGAAGCCTGAAGAGGTCGAAGTCGCCACCACGCTGGTCGATCAGATCGTTGCCGGGCAGGATTTGTATTCCATCCATTGCGTGGAATGTCATGGCGATGATGGCTCCGTTGCGGTCATTGAAGGTGTGGAAGGGCTTGAAGGCGAGGAGATCACGCCCATCAACAGCACGGATGTGTTGTACACACTCACCGAGTCCGCGATGTACGAAGTCATTGCTTATGGACGTCCCAACGCGGGCATGACCCCGTTTGGAAAGGCTTACGGCGGCGAACTCTCACGCAGTGAGATCGATTATATGATCACGTTCATGCGTTATTCATGGGATGACCGCTTTGAAGCGCCCGAGATTCCTGAACTCTTCCCGCCGCTGGCGGAGGGTGAAGTCCCGTCGTATGATGTCCACGTCCAGCCCATTGTTAAACGGTATTGTGTCTCGTGCCACCGCGCCGGCAAGGATAACAACAACTACTTGATGACATCATATGAAGAGATATTGACAACCGGCGACGAGGTTGACCATAACATCATCGCTGGGGATATGAACAGTTATTTCCTGCAAGTCATTCAGGAGACCCCCATCATGGATCCGGCCAACCCGACCGAGGAGTTGATCGGTGTGATGCCGCCCAGCCGTGCGCTCAAGCCCAACGTGGTGGATGTGTTCGTCCGCTGGATCATGAACGGGATGCCGCAAACCGCTGAAGAAGCCGCGGCGTTATACGTCGCGCCGACGCCTGTTGTAACCCCGTTAGCTGGGACCACGCCAACGCCATAATGTAATTGTTATGTTTGAATCAAAAAAGTCGGGACCCGTAGGTCCCGACTTTTTTGATTCTCTACTTCTTTGCTTTTTTCTTCGTTGTTTTCTTGACCGGTTTTTTGGCGACTTTCTTTACTGCCTTCTTTACAACCTTCTTCCCCTTCGATGACATTGCAACGGCCTTTTTTGCAACAACCTTCTTCTCGGCTTTCGGTTCAACAGGCTTTCGATCCATCCAATCAATGATCGCGTCGCCGAACTCCGAGCACTTGACCTCGGTTGGCTTGTCCATCAGGCGTGCGAAATCATACGTGACAGTCTTTGCCGCAATGGCGCCTTCCATGCCTTTGACGATCAAGTCGGCAGCTTCGTCCCAGCCCATGTAGCGGAACATCATCTCGCCGGAGAGAATGACCGAACCGGGATTGACCTTGTCTAGGTCGGCGTATTTCGGAGCCGTGCCATGAGTCGCCTCGAAGATGGCATGACCAGTCACATAGTTGATGTTCGCACCTGGAGCAATACCAATGCCGCCCACCTGCGCGGCCAGCGCGTCGGAGAGATAGTCGCCGTTCAGGTTCAGGGTGGCGATCACATCATAGTCACGCGGGCGGATCAGGGTGAATTGCAGGCTCACGTCGGCGATGGAGTCCTTGATCAACAACATCTTCTTCCACTTGCCGTCGCCGTGCGTATCCCACAACTTCAAGGCTTCTTCCACTTCACCTTTGATGTCATTCTGCTGGGCAGGAGACATCATATCGAAGCCGGGGTCGATCATCTTGGCGTTTTCTTCCACGCTCAAATCCTTGTTGGCTTCTTTGTTTCCAAGAATCCAGGTCTCACGTTCGGTGACGATCTGATCCCGGAACTCGCGCTTGGCAAGTGTATAACCCCAGTCCTTGAATGCACCTTCGGTGAACTTCATGATGTTACCCTTGTGGACAAAGTTCACACTCTTGCGCTTATTGTCCAACGACCATTGAATGGCAGCGCGGATGAGCCTTTCGGTGCCTTCCACTGAAACGGGCTTGATACCAATGCCTGCCGTATCTGGGAAGCGCATCTTGGCATATTCCTTCGGGAATGCCTGATTGAACAACTCTTTGAATTTTTTATTTTCTTCAGTGCCATTTGCGAACTCGATACCTGTATAAATATCCTCCGTGTTCTCGCGGAAGATGACCATGTCCACATATTCGGGGTGCTTCACGGGGGAAGGCACCCCCTGATACCAACGCACAGGGCGCTGGCAGACATACAGGTCAAGGATTTTGCGAAGCGCCACGTTCAATGAGCGGATACCGCCTCCGATGGGAGTTGTGAGCGGCCCCTTGATGCCGACTAAAAACTCCTTGAACGCCTCGGTCGTTTCATCGGGAAGCCAGCTCTGGAACATTTTGAATGATTTCTCGCCTGCATATACTTCCATCCAATGGATCTTGCGTTTGCCGCCATACGCCTTTTCCACTGCCGCATCGAACACACGCACCGACGCGCGCCAGATGTCGCGCCCAGTGCCATCGCCTTCCACGAACGGGAGGATCGGGTTATCGGGAACCTGTAACTTACCATCCTTGATCGAAATCTTTGCCCCGCCTTCGGGGACTTTAACGTTTTGATATGCCATTATCCTTCTCCTTGCAAAAATTATGGCGGGATTATAACATTCGCATCGGGCGCGCCTTAGTGACAAATATCATGAGATTTGTCCCCGCTTCTTTCAAAACTGATGGTTGATTCGGTTTCAAATGAATTTTCCCCGACCCCTTGACACATATTTGAATCGGCGTAAAATTCCGCCCAATGTACTTATATATCCGCCGCAAACGATTGTTCCACCGCCACTTCTTCGGGATGATTGTTTCTACTTTCGGAAATTAGAGAGTCGCTTT
>DATIUT010000395.1:0-5329 GCA_035466615.1 Anaerolineales bacterium
GGGAACCCGCAACCATTGCAAGATCTTTCATGAAGAAATCTGCGTATTTGAAAAATGCCAGAACTCCCAGGTTGAGAATTACCCCGATCGTCATGAATAAATATTTGCGCGCAGTAAACCGCCTCATTCCTCTTGCAAGAAAAAAATCGACCAGCGTTGAAATGCCCAGCATCAATGCAAGCCATGGTTGTATCCATCCGTAAAAGATGTAACTTGCAAGAAGCAGGAGACTGTTCTGCCAGCGTTTTTCTTTTACAAGCCAGTATGCCATGGCAATGCCTGCAAAGAAAAACCAAAACTGCTGATGCGTGAAACTCATCTCTCTTCTGCATCCCTTTTCAGGATCATCACCTTGTAACTCTCGGCATACTTCATACCCTTGTCCTTGGCTTCCTCCTCCGCCCACTCGGTCAGCCACTTGCCGACCTCATCCACAGGGACCTGACTGGCGTGTTGTTGCAACGCTTTGATCTTGACATCCAGGGTTTCGGTGATGTCCACCCACGTATCGGACCTGTCCGTGCCGTGGATGTACAGGCGTTTGACTTCATGCGGTTCATACCCCTCTGAAAGCAGGTCCGCGAAAATGAGCCTTGTCCCCGCTGACGGGAAGACCGCCTCACACGCGGCTTGCGCGGCGGCGCGATGGTCGGGATGGTTGAAGTATTCACTGCCGTAAAACCATCCCTCAGGATTCCCCGTCAAGACAGTATCCGGCTTGAGTTTACGGATGAGGCGGGTGAGTTCCCTTCGGAGGGCGATGGTCGGTTCCAATTCCCCGTCTGGGTAGTGGAGGAAGATCGTCTTTTTGATCCCCAAAACGGCATTCGCCGCGAGTTGCTCCTTCTCGCGTAACTCAGCAAGGACGGGTTTATAACTCGCATCCTTTGTTGGATCGTTCGAGCCTGAGTCGCCGCTGGTAATGATAATCGAAATAATTTCACATCCTGCCTTTGCCCATTTGGCAAGCGCGCCGCCGATGGTGAATTCCTGATCGTCAGGATGCGCATGGATGCTCATGGCGCGTTGAGGGGTGTATTCAGTTGAGTTGGTCATGGGCTGGATTGTACCTGAAATCAAAAGCGGAGACTTAACTGGCCTCCGCTTCTTTTAGAACAGGGCATCAAAATCAGATAACAACATGATGAGTTGTGATGCTTCAGGGTTCCCGTCAAATTCGCGCACAGCCTGCGCCGCCACATTACTGCCGGCAGGGAATTTGTTCTGCCCTGCCGCGGTGCGGACATTGGGAATGAAAATAAATTGAAGCCACTGCGCGAAGGACATGGTATCCATGCCAAACGCCGCGCGGAAATCAAATTGTTCCGGTGCAAGTGGACCTTCCTGCCACATGCCGATGTGTTTCATCTCATTTTCGATGCGCTCCAATTGTGAAAGGACAGATGAAGGAGTGGGGGACATGGTCTAGCGATTCTCTCTTTCCCAGCGGCGGATCGCATTTTGCAGACAGATCAATCGTGTCACGCCTGGCTTTTGCTGACGTTCATATTCGATCAGCCTTTCCACCACGGACCTGTCCCCGCCCACCTTATGGAGCAGGTCATCGAACAGGGATGCCTCCCTCAACACGCCCGTGAACAACTCCTCGGCAGGATGCGGTTCCCTGCGTAGCTTCCGCATCACGGATTCGACCCATAGCGCGATCTTGCTCTTCGGGCGGAACCTGGGACGTTCCTCTTCGGGTTCATTTGGTTCAACCAGATACACCCCGCAATTGGGACATTTCAACAAATCGTGATAAATGTACGCGCCGCAATTGCCGCATTCGACTTCATCATCTTTGGGAGGAGGGGTCAGGCTGGTGGGCATGAGGGGATTGTAACAAATATCAGGCAAAAATCCCTCAAATGGCAGTTTTGAAGGTGTACAATACACACACAACTTTCTATTTAGGAGTCTCATATGCCCATCACCCTCGACGGATCGTCCCTCACGATTGAAAAACTCGTTGCGATTGCACGAGATAATGAGAAAGTAGAACTCGATCCAGCCGCGCTGGATCGCATCAAAGTCTGCCGCGCCATGCTGGAGGAGAAGCTCGCCAACAAAGAAGTTATGTATGGCACGAACACCGGCATCGGCGAGTTTTCAGAGACGATGCTCAATGATGAGCAGGTGAAGGAATTTCAGAAGTACCTCATCTACAACCACGCGGCAGGCATCGGCGAACCCGCACCGATCGAATATGTCCGTGCGGCGCTGGCGGGACGCATCAATGTCCATGCGCATGGGAATTCCGGTTGCAGGCCCGAGATCACACTGACACTGGTGGAGATGCTGAACAAAGGCGTCACACCGGTGGTTTGTCAGAAGGGGTCGGTGGGCGCGAGCGGCGACCTCGCTCCGATGGCGCAAGCTGCTCTGCTCCTCATGGGCGAAGGCGAGGCTTTTTTCAATGGTGAACGACTCACAGGTCACGAAGCGATGCGGCGGGCTGGGATACCGGTCCCGGGTTTGCAGGCACGCGACGGCCTCGCCGCCATCAACGGGTCAAATTTGCTGACCGCCATGTCTGCCCTCCACATCTACGATATGGAACGTTTCCTCAAGCAGGCAGAGATCGCGGCGGCGATGTCCATTGAAGCGCTGCTCGGAAACATGAAACCATACAACACCAAACTGCACGAACTGCGCGGCTTCACCGGCGCGGTCACGTCTGCGAAAAATATCATGAAGGTCATCGAAGGCTCCGACCTGACCACGGGCAAGATGAAAACCAAAGTGCAGGACGCCTATTCGATGCGTTCGACTCCGCAGGTCATTGGCGCGGCGCGTGATGCGATCGCATATGCGAGATCGCAGGTCGAGATCGAGCTCAACGGTGTTGGGGATAATCCCATCTTTGTGCCTGAGATGAAGTTGACCCTCACGGGCGCAAATTTTCAAGGGACTCCCGTTGCCTTGCCGATGGATATGGCAGGCGCGGCGATCACGATGGTATGTGTGATGTCGGAGCGACGCATGAACCGACTGACGAACCCGGCTCTTTCTCAGGGGCTGCCTGATTTCCTCGCCCATGAGCCTGGTTTCTACTCTGGCATGATGCTCAGCCAATACACTGCCGACCACTTGATCGTCGAACAACGGATCCTTTCCACGCCTGCCAGCATACAATCCATTCCTGCCGCGGCGGATCAGGAGGACTTCGTGTCCATGGGCATGAACACCGCCCTCAAGAACGGACAGATCCTTGATAACGCCTTCGGCGTGCTTGGCATCGAATTCATGGCGGCGGCGCAGGCACTGGACTTCCGCGAGTTCACGCCGGGCAAAGGCTCGCTCAAGGCCCGTGAAGTGATTCGCAAATATGTGGAGCATCTGCATGTGGATCGTTCGCTGTATAACGATCACAACGCGATGAAGAAACTGGTCAAGTCCGGGGAGATATTGAGTGAAGTAGAGAAGGTGGTGGGGGAGTTGGGATGAAAATTTAACGGGAACAGTTTATCTAATCAAGTAGATATGGGAGTGTTTAATATGTACTGCCGTTCATTCAGATTGATTATTACCGCTGTGTTTTTACTTGTTGCCTGTAGTCCCGATTCCGCGAAGGAAAACCCGCCCACCGCGATCTCGATCCCGCTTGCAACTGTAGCGTCTGTGCCCGCGACACAAACTCCAACAGTTGTGCCTGCCACGCAGACCCCTGCGTCTCAGTCCATCCTTGCCACGGAATGGCCCAGCCAGTTGGAGATCATCCAGTCGGGGAACTGGGCACGACTGCAATTGCTAAAAACCTTTCCAGCAGAAATGCCGCTCAAGAATTCGGCAGTCGCCATTTCACCGGACGGAAAGACAATGGCGGTTGGCAATAGTTCCGGTGCCCGAATTTTCTTCTTTGGCCTCCCAAGCGGGCAATTGTTGCAGGTGGTTCCCATCAATCTTTCCGACGTTGGCGAATATTTCAATATTGTCGGCATGGAATACCTGCCTGATGGAACCATTATGGCAAACTCGAATGGCCCATATATGATTTATCACATTGACTCCGCAGGGAATGTTCTATTCGCGTGGGATGGCGTCAGTTTTGCCATCTCTGCCGATAAAAGAATGATGGCATATGACGAGGAAGGAATCACTCTTGTGGAGATCATGAACCATACTCCTCTATTTTCATTGGAAGATGGGGGCGCCATGTATTTTTCATTCTCTCCCGATGGTTCCAAAATCGCTGCTGAGAATATCGGCGTGGATTATCTCTACACGGATATTTGGGATATTCAAAACAAGACTCCCCTAACAACCTTGGATGAGACATCCAATCCTCGTTTTTCACCCGATGGTAAGTTCCTGGCTGTTACAAAGTATGACCATGAAAACAATACTACGCCAGTAAAAATATTCAGCCCGGATGGAGCAACAGAAATCACAACCCTCAATGTTGATGAACCCAACGGTTTAAATAACCGCGCACCTCTGTGGTCACTGGATGGTTCCGTCATCGCGGCTCAAATTGCCAACGGTCCCCCCGTCGCTTGGGATGCAACAAGCTGGCAGCCTCTTGAGATGCCTGCCTTGCAAGGCGAGTTGTATTCATTCTCTCCTGACGGGCGCATCCTCATTACGCGCACAACAGATGGTGGCATTCTACTTTGGGGTATCGTTCCCTGAGAAGGGAATGATTTGTCACTGGCCTTTTCGTTTGAGCATATCCAGGAATATCCGTTTCGCGATTGAGAAATCGATCCAACAACTTGTCAGACAACCCAGGGGCTGTAACCTTTTTTAAGGAGAAGTACTTGAATTTGATTTCCATTTGTGCTACAAAATAATAGATGCAACACATCGCCGCTTAATTTTAGCGGTTTCTTGACCTGAGTGACCGGGGGTATTCACAAATTCACTTTTATCCATTTTGAGAAGGCGGTACCTCGGTTTCACATTGCAAATAGTGGAATGTTCCTGTTTGCAGAAGAGGACGGCACATGCTTATGAAAAACAGATGCGGAGCGCTGATATTTTTGTTCCAGCTACAACCAACAGTGGGCAGGAACGACCCTCCACATCCGGTAACAATAACGAGAGGGGGTGAAGCAAAGTAACATCATCTCTTGAGTGGATGGTTGTATGTTTTCTGTGGAGAGAAAGGAACATGTAAACATGAAAAAATATTTGCTGTTAGTCACCATTCTTCTGGCACTGTCCCTCCTCGTTATGGCGAGTCCGGTTACTGCTGCCAGGAACGAACCCATTGGGGATAGGATCAACATCCTGGCAGTTTACCCAACAACATTCCCGGCGGGAGCCCCATTTCACATCCGACACGGCTGGATTCAGTCCTCGGAGGACGGCGCGATCGGGGTCTTTG
>DATIUT010000396.1:0-8720 GCA_035466615.1 Anaerolineales bacterium
CCTATTGGATGTGAACGGGGACGAGATCAACCAGATCACGCTTGATGCGGCTGACCATTTCAGCAATCCGCTTGTGCATGCGCGAGGTAGTGTCAGGCAAGACAAAGAATGTAAAAATTGTTCATGATCGAACGCGCCTTCAAGACACTCGTGTTGGGCGTGGGGAACAAATTGATGTCTGACGAAGGCGTCGGCGTTCACGTCATTGAACGGCTTGCATCGAAATACAAATTACCGGAAGAGGTCCAGGTCCTGGATGGGGGAACACTGGGGCTGGACCTCCTCTACTATCTCGAGGGGATCGAAAACCTTTTGATCGTGGATGCAGCTGAAACGGGGAAGGAGGCGGGTACGCTGATCCGCCTCGAGGATGAGGAAGTGCCCGCGTTCATGTCCATCAAAATATCCCCGCATCAAATGGGTGTGCCCGATATGCTTGCCGCCGCGAAGATGAAGGACATCTACCCAAAGCGGCTCGTGCTCTGGGGTATTCAACCAGATGTGATCACGCTCTCTCTGGACCTTTCGCCTGCCCTTGCTTCGAAAGTGGATTCCCTCACTGACAAGCTGGTGGATGAATTGCGTAACTGGGGGTACGATCTCCTGCCCATTTCTTGAAGTCAAGTTTCTTGGGATTTGAGTAGCATCCTGTTACCTGAAATGGAATGGGACATTCTGTCCATTAAATATTGCACAAAGCGGATTACATTCATCCTGATACATGAATGACATCTAGTTATTTACGAGAAATTAAATTTGGATTAAGATTGGTCCGGGTCTGATGCAAAGCGGTCCCCTTATTTTGTATGGCTAAATGCCAATATCATGTTTCCAGCAATTTCCCTGACCGCATTTTTATAGTTGTTAAGTTATCGAAACCTGAAAATACTTATTTCACCGTCAAAGGAGATAAGCTCAATGAAACAAACTAAAGGCAAACTGGATCGCCGCGACTTTATGAAGGCTACCATTGCCGCTATTGGGGGGATTATAGGAGCGGCAATTGGCATACCGGCTATTCCATATATCATTGGCCCGGCCCAAAAACAAGAGGACACAGCATGGATCCGTTTAGGAGCCGTCAGCAAGGTCGAATTGAACGTGCCAACTCTCTTCAAAATGACACTCGAAACACAAACGGGTTGGGTCAGTTCTGAGGAGGAATTCTCGGTGTATGTGCTGACAGAAAACGGCCAGGATTTTTCCGTCATGTCGAATGTGTGCACCCATCTTGGTTGTCGGGTGCGCTGGATTCCCGAACAGGGAGAATTCTTCTGCCCCTGTCATAACGGTGTTTTTGCAAAAGATGGAAGTGTTGTTTCTGGCCCGCCGCCTCGTCCTCTGGACCGGTTTGAATACAAGGTTGAGGATGGGGCAATCTTCGTGAAACGAGGTTGATATGGGTGCAAAACTTGGAGATTGGTTGGATGAACGTTTTGGTTGGCGGGCAGTCTGGGAAGCCATCTTCCTGCGCAAGATTCCGCATGTAAACTGGTTCTATACGCTTGGAAGCGCTACATTATTTGTTGCAGTGAACCAGGCCATTACCGGCATTTTGTTGACGTTGTATTATGTTCCTGATCCCACCCGCGCTTATGACAGTGTGGTCTACATCACAACGCAATTGCCCATGGGCTGGTTTATCCGAGGTTTACACCATTGGGGAGCCAGTGCAATGGTTGTCCTTACAGTAGCCCATTTGCTGCGTGTCTTCTTCCTGGGCGCCTATAAATACCCGCGTGAAGTCACCTGGATCACCGGTGTATTCCTGTTGCTTATCGTGATTGGCTTTGGTTTTACCGGCTACCTGTTGCCATGGGATCAAAGAGCCTATTGGGCCACCACAGTGGGCACGCGTATTATCGGGGTTGCACCCGGGGTCGGGGAATGGCTCCTGCGCGTAGCGCGTGGTGGCAGTGAACTTTCAGCCGTTACTCTGGCCCGCTTTTTTGGAACGCATGTCTGGATACTCCCTGCCTCCTTGTTGGCCTTGGTTGGTGTTCACCTCTACCTTGTCATCACTATTGGGATTTCCGCGATGCCGGAAAAGGATGAATAGCCATGAACGAACAAGAGAGAAAAAACTACCTGGAAAAGTATAAAAAAGCCAAGGAAAAGGGTGTTCCCTTTTTCCCGGATATTATCTTCAAGGATGCGGTTGTTTCCCTGATTATTTTCCTGGCCCTGGTTGCTCTGGCCTACTTTATCGGTGCGCCGGTAGAGGCACGTGCGAACCCCAACGATACCAGCTACACACCACGGCCGGAATGGTACTTCCTGTTCCTCTTCCAGATGCTGAAATATTTCCCTGGTAATCTGGAGGTGATTGGGGCGATGATCCTCCCCGGATTATTTATTGTCCTGATGCTTCTACTGCCTTTTATCGATAAAAACCCGAAACGTCATTTTCGCAATCGCCCGTATGCATCCATCGTAGCCCTGGCGGTTGTAGTCGGGATCGGTGCATTGACTGTTATGGCAGTTGTCGAAGCACCACCACCCCAGGAAGCGGTGGTGGTGGACCAGGCTGCGGCTTTGTATGCCGCGAATTGTGCCAACTGCCATGGGGAAAGTATTGATGTGCCACCAGGCATAGATTTGCACAAGGTGATTGCGGCAGGTACTCACGAAGGGATGCCCGCCTGGGGTGGAGACTTGAGTACCGATGAAATTGACCAATTGGTTGGGTTTATCCTGTCGCCTAATGGGAGTGCCATCTATGTCAAGCAATGCGAAACCTGCCATGGCCAGATGATTCAGGCTGTAGGAAACCCATTGGAACTTCAGCGCGTTTTTGCTGAGGCGTCCAATTATCCGGGCCATAAAGGGGTGAAGAATATTCCCGATTGGAATGAGGTGCTCACGGCAGCCGAACGAAACGCCTTGTTAAACTTCCTGGCTGCGCCGGATGGACAGCGCTTGTTTGCTGTCAATTGCGCTGGCTGCCATGGGGAGGGTGTGGCCTTTACTGGGACGGAAGAAGAACTGAGCACCCTGATCTCTCAAGGTGGACAACACCTGTCCATGCCTGCCTGGAAAGGCACACTCAGTGAGAATGATCTAAATGCACTGGCGGCTTATGTGGTCGATCCAGGTTCCTATCCGGCTGGGGCAACATTGTTTGGTCAACACTGTGCAGCCTGTCATGGAGATAAAATACCTTCTGCTCCTGATAGAGATAGCGCCGCTAAGATCATCAGCAGTGGTGGCGCGCACATGACCATGCCCGTCTGGGGCAATATCCTTACACAGGAACAATTGGATGCTTTGGTCCAATATACCTATCAATCCAGCAAAGGCGGCGGCACTGGTGTCGGTGAGGCTTTGTTTGCGGAGAATTGCAGTTCCTGTCATGGCACCTTTGGTGAAGGCGGCCCCAACCCTGCACTTTCAGGTGACATCATCCTGCCGATCAGTACAGCTGAATACCTGAAAACCCGCGATGATGCCACTCTGCGTAATATCATCTCCTTTGGGCAGCCCAATAGTGGCATGTCCCCCTTTGGTGATGCAAATGGTGGTCCACTTGACGATGAACAATTGGATGCGTTGGTGGAATATATCCGCAGTTGGGAAGCCAACCCGCCTGTGGAAGAGCTACCGAAATATCCCACGGTTGGTGGAGCAGAAACGAGTCCTGTAGTTTCCGGATCATCTGGTTTTTCTGGCCAGGTTCTCCCGATATTCGAAGCAAAATGCGTTGTGTGTCATAACTCCAATAACGCGCAAGGCGGCTGGGATGCGAGTTCATACGATGCAGTGATGTCAACAGGAGAAAATGCTCCTGTGATCGTTCCGGGTGATGCAGAAAACAGCCTGCTGGCTCAATATCTTCTGGGTTCGAATGGCAAACTAATGCCGCCTTTTGGCGCGTTGCCTGAAGAGAGCATCCAGATAATCCTGGACTGGATTGTGGCAGGCGCAGAAAACGACTAAATTGAGGTAATACTAGTGATAAAACGATTCTTTACCAAGGTTCGTAACTTCTTCTTCCCCCCGCATGGTACGTCGCGCAGGATGTTGATCCTGCCATATTCCGTATTGGGGTTGTTGACCATTTCCCTGTTGGTGGGAGGAGCCTACGCATGGGATTACACCAACTCACCATCGTTTTGCGGGACCACCTGCCATACGATGCCGCCCGAATATGCAGCCTATCAGGTTTCACCACACGCACGTGTTGCCTGTGTTGAGTGCCATATTGGGCGTGAATTCATCGGGAACCAAATATTTCGCAAAGCCGGTGATATCAGGCATATCATTGCTGTGACCTTCAACACTTATGAATTTCCGATTCATGCAAAGGGCATGCGTCCGGCGCCCGAAATATGTGAGAAATGCCATTCCCCCGAAAAATTCTCTGATGATAGTCTGCGAGTCAAGGCACACTTTGCCGATGATGCAGATAACTCCTCCTACAGCATCTATCTGGTTCTCAAGACGGGCGGTGGCTCAAAACGGATTGGTTTGGGTCGTGGCATTCACTGGCATGTTGAAAACAAGGTTGAATACTTCGCCACAGATAAATTGGACCAGGCTATCCCATACATTCGTGTGACCAACGATGATGGGAGTTATGATGAGTATCTGGATGTCGAGGCTGATTTCGACCTTGCGACCCTGGAAGAAGAAGGCAGCCTGAAAACGATGGACTGCATCACATGCCATAACCGTATCTCACACACCATTCACCCCCCCGAACAATCGGTTGACAATGCAATGGCGCGTGGCGTGATTTCTCCCGACATTCCTTACATACGACAGCTGGCTATTGATGTGTTATACAAGAATTATTCCAGCCAGGAACAGGCGCTCGAATCGATCGCTGGGTTGGACCCATACTATGAGGATAATTTCCCTGATTTCTACGCCACCGGTCAACGCAAGGTGATGGATGCCGTTGAAGAACTCCAGAAGATCTACGCCGAATCAGTATACCTGGAACAGAAAGTGGATTGGGATACACATCCAAATAATGTCGGGCATATTAATTCCCCCGGATGCTTCCGTTGTCACGATGGTAAACATCTCAATGGAAAGAACGAAGCCATTCGGCTGGAATGTAACCTCTGTCACTCGATTCCGGTGGCTGCTGACCCGCAGGATTTCATTACCGAAATCGAAATCAGCCGCGGTCCGGAGCCGGAATCACACTTCAACCCGAATTGGATCGCCCTGCACAACGAGGCATTTAACACATCCTGTTCCGCCTGCCATACCATGGACGACCCGGGTGGGACCAGCAACACGTCCTTCTGCTCGAACTCAGCCTGTCATGGAAGTGTGTACACCTATGCCGGATTCGATGCACCTGCATTGCGCGAGATCTTGAAAGCCCAGCTGCCGACTCCCGAACCCGCAGCTGAGCTTCCAGCACAGGTGGATACACCCACTTACGAGAACTATGCTGGGCCGTTGTTCGAAACGAAATGCGCGACCTGCCACGGTGACCTTGCGAGCGGCGGACTCAACCTGCTGACCTATGAGAACCTCATGAGGGGCGGTGCAGGCGGGCCGGCGATCGTGCCCGGCGATTCAGCGAATAGTGTTTTGTTCCAGGTACAGAGCGCTGGCAAACACTTCGCAAAACTGACCTCCGAGGAACTGGAGATCATCAAGCAATGGATCGATACTGGAGCACCTGAAAAGTAAGTTTAAGAAACAAAAATAAAAGGACATCCTGCTCTCTGATCTTAGAACCGATGCGCAAGATGTCCTTCTATATTCAATAATTTATGTAACTCTCCTAATTATATCGAAATTGTGATATAAGAGGTTTTGAGCCATATGAGAGAAAGATTAATCTCGCAAAACCTGAATTCCTGCCCTGAACACTGGTAAGGAGGTGCAACCCAAAAGATAAATACTGTAGAAATCACTGTATGTAAACCCACTGAAAGGAGAACTGCAAAAATGTCAACAAAGAAAATGTTCATTTTACTTGGCACGCTGATCATCGCAGCCGTGCTCATCACCGCCTGCGGCACGCCCGGCCCAAAAGGCGATAAGGGTGATCCAGGCCCCGCCGGCCCTCCCGGCCCTGCAGGCGAATCGGCGTCAGCCACAGACCTGGCCTGCACCGAGTGTCACAATGACACCACCCTGATCTGGTCCAAAGAAGCACAGTTCAGAGAGAATTCTGTGCATGGGACAGGCGAAGCCTTCATAAGAGGCGAAACCACCGCTTGTGCCGGCTGTCATGGAACTGAAGGCGCCAAGGCACGCATCAATGCCGGTTTGCCCCCGCATGACGCGTCGGTAGCAGGCGTGGTAAACGTCTCGCCCTTTGACTGCCGCACCTGCCACAACATCCACACCACCTATACCCGGGATGACTTCTCCCTGACAGGTGGTGAACAGGCGGTGAAGTTGGAGTATTCCGACGGCACCTTCGATGGCGGCGCAGGCAACCTGTGTGCCAACTGCCACCAGATCCGCAACCCCAAGCCCGAAGTCAAGGATGGAAGCGTCACAGTGACATCAAGCCGCTATGGCACCCACTACGGCGTTGAATCCCAGATGTTGCTTGGCGAAGGTGGATTGGGCGAGACCGGCAGCCCGAGTGCGCACTACTCAATGGTTGAGGATACCTGTGTGGCCTGTCACATGGGCGAGGAATTCAACCACACCTACCTGCCCAAGGTGGCACGCTGTCAGGCCTGTCATGCTGATGCCAAAGACTTTGACATGAACGGTGCGCAGACCGAAGTCAAGGCGAAACTCGAAGAACTTCACACCATTTTTGTCGAGAAGAAACTGTTGAACCCGGAAACCGATCTATGGGGTATTTGGGATCCGGCGGCTGGCAAATTCACGAATCCCTCCGCAGATGCTCCCTTGACGGTTCCCGAAGCGGTCGCAAACGCGATGTGGAACTATAAGTTCGTCACCTACGACCAGAGTAATGGTGCTCATAACTCGGCGTATGCCAAGGCTCTTCTGGATGCAGCTCTGGAGACGATGAAAGCATATAATCCGTAAGGATTAACGATAAAACACTGGGGGAAGAAGACACGATGACGGGCGCCGCCCAGCGCCCGTCATCGTGTTTAATGCTCATACAGGGGCTTTTCTGTGGTTTGAGGCGCGCGCTTCCCCGCGAAATTGCAAAATCAAGTGTCACAAATATTACCTTTTTAGTTTCATTTGTGAAATTTGTTACTTTCATCTGATTAGCGAATGACATCCGTTCTTCTAATGAAATTTACTTAAGACTAAAATAAAATGAAGATTAAAGCCTCATGTGACCTTAATATTCGCGAGGAGGTGTCAATCAATCCGATAATTTTATAAGGAAATCATCTGTAAGAAACCCACTGAAAGGAGAATTTGCAAAAAATGTCTACAAAGAAAATGCTTGTTTTGTTTGGCGTGTTGTTCGTTTCCGCCATACTGTTCACAGCCTGTGCTGGCCCCGCCGGTGAACCCGGCCCCGCTGGTCCCGAGGGTCCTGCCGGCCCTGCCGGCCCCGCATTGACGGTAGCAGATCTGTCCTGTGCCGAGTGCCATGATGAGGGTGGTCTTGTCTCTGCCAAGAAAGCCGCGTGGGAACTCAATAAGCACGGCAATGGTACTGCCATGCTTGAAGAATACGGCAGAGCGGCCTGCGCGTTCTGTCACTCCGGCAACGCTTTCAGCGCCGGTATTGCTGCTGGTCAGAACTTCACCCAGCTCGAAGCTGCCCCTTCTGAGCCCGCCCGTCAGGACTGCCGCGCCTGCCATCAGATTCATAAAACCTATACCAGCGAAGACTGGGCGCTCGAGACCACCGATCCTGTAGCGATGGTTATCGCTGGCACCACCTATGATGGCGGTACCGGTAACCTGTGCGTGAACTGCCATCAGGCTCGCCGCTACATGGCCAACTTTGTCTCGAAGGATAAGGATGGCAATGTCATCCCTGACAAGTATACGCCCACCATCCGCTTCAACACCCACCTGAGCGATCAGTCTGACATCATGATGGGTACCCTTGATATCAACACTGTTCTCGGCGTGGAAGGAAAACCCGGCGCGCACTACTCGATGGTTGAGAACACCTGTGTGGGCTGTCACCTCGGCGAAGCCGCAGTGCACACCTTTGAACCGCAGCTCGCGACCTGCGTGACCTGTCACTCTGACGCCGAAAACACCAATGTCAATGACTTCGAAACCAAATTCGAAGAGAAGTTCACCGAACTTCACAACGCGTTGGTTGCCAAGGGCCTGCTCACCGAGGAAGGCGTTGCAGTCACCAAAAACGCTGATGGTTCCCCAGTTCAGTTGGATCCTCCTCAAGCCGCCGCGCTCTTCCTCTATGGCGCTCTCGAAGAAGATGCCAGCAAGGGTGCCCACAATCCGAAATATGTTGATGCATTGCTCGAAGCAGCCCTCGCAGTCTTGAAATAAGTTGATTGCAATCCGTAAGGATTAACATCGTAGCCTCAGGGGATGAAATTGATGAAAGGAAGATGGGCGCCGCCCAGCGCCCGTCTTCTTTTTAATCAAGCTATTATGAACAGCTTTCATTGAACAAGGTCCGACTTATACAGAAGCATCATATAAAATGATTCACAAGCATGTTGGGGGATTGTTTCCCTATAAAGGTTTCGAGACAAATCATTTTCACCGTTTCACCAAACCTTTACCATGGGAACAGAATTTCCTGGGCTTTTCTCCTGGCCGGCTCATGTGTTGATACATTGTAAGCGTTAGTTTCATGAATATGACCCTTTTAGTTT
>DATIUT010000397.1:0-10534 GCA_035466615.1 Anaerolineales bacterium
ACAGTAGCAGGCGGGTTGGCGGAGTATTGTGTTGTGCCAGCCAAAGCTGCGCATCGTTTGCCTGAAGGTTTGACCATCAATCATGCCGCGTTTACAGATACACTGGGGATTGTCTTGTGGGCATTCGAACGCGCGGGCGGAGTCAATGCAGGGGAAACCGTTGCGATCGTCGGACCTGGGGCGTTGGGATTACTGGCTGTCCAAGCCGCGCGGACACTCGGCGCAGGGCGCATCATTGCGGTGGGAATTCCTGCGGACGGTCAACGATTGGAACTGGCAAAAAGATTGGGTGCGGATGATGTCGTTGTCGCAGAAGCAGGCCAAAATCCAGCGCAAAGCGTGCGAGAGTTGACGAATGGCAAAGGGGTTGATCTCGCTGTCGAATTTGCAGGGACATCTGACGCGGGCAGGCAGTCGCTTGAAATGGCGCGGCGCGGCGGGCGAGTCGTTTTGGGCGGTGCAACCAGCCCCGGGCGGGAGTTGAACGTGGATTTGAGCGTGATCGTACGCGGACATTTGAATGTGTTCGGCTCGGTGGCGAATCCACAGGGCATTTCGCGGCGCGCCAATGTGATGATGCAAAAGGGACTGGTGGATGTGATGCCACTCATTACGCATGAGATGCCGTTGAATGAGTTTTCATCGGCATGGAAAATGTTTACGGAGCGAATCGGAGATCCCATTCGAATCATGATGCATCCCTAAGAGGAGGGCAGATGCGCGCTTTGGTAAAAACCACAAAGGGGCAGGGACATTTGGAATTGCGGGAGGTGCCGCATCCACAGACGGAAACGGGCGAGGTGTTACTGCGGGTACGGGCTTGCGGGGTTTGCGGAAGCGACCTGAAGATTCAGGATGACCAGCATCCGTATACGCCGCCTGTGGTGATTGGGCATGAATTTGCAGGGGAGATTGTCGAAGTTGGTGCTGGCGTCTCGGGTTGGAAGGTTGGCGATCGCGTGGTCTCGGAACAGCATTTCAAAGCCTGCGGGCGTTGCCGTCAGTGCCTGACAGGGAATGCCTTCGCATGTAGTTCCAAACGTGCGCCAGGTTATTTTTCAGATGGGGCGTTTACGGAATTTATCAAAGTGCCTGCATGGCTATTGCATCGCATCCCCGATAATTTGAGTTTTGTCGAAGCCGCTTTTACCGAGCCTTCGGCTGTCGCCGCGCATGGTGTGCTGGATCGGACAGGAATCGATCCTGAAGATATCGTACTCATCCTGGGTTGCGGTCCAATCGGTCTGGCGGCGGCAAAGATGGCACAGGCTGAAGGCGCGTCGAAAGTCATCATCACAGGCGTGGACCGCGACGAAACAGCCCGCCTGCCGAAAGCGCGTGAACTGGGCATTGACCATGTGGTCAATGTGATGAAGGATGACCTGGATGGGCTGGTCAATGATTTAACCCACAACGAAGGCGCGGATGTAGTCATCGAACTATCAGGCGCGTTGCCAGCAATTTCCCAATCTTTTCAACTGGCACGGCGGCTGGGGCGCGTCGGTATCATCGGCCAGCCGCCAACGGATGAAATCAAAATCCCCTATCGGCAGGCCATGTTCCGCGCACTGACAGTATCGTTCAGTTACAGTTCAAAATATACAAGTTGGGAAAGGGCGTTGTCGTTGTTCGAGCGCGGTGCGGTCAAACCGTCGCAGTTTATTACGCACATTCTACCTCTGGAAGAATGGCCGCGTGGGTTTGATCTGTCCCGCAGTGGTGAGGCGGTGAAGGTTGTATTGGAACCGTAAAATCAACCACAGAGACACAGAGTTTTTAATTTCTCTGAGTCTCTATGGCAAATGGAAAAAGGAGAACCTATGAGCATACCCAAAACCATGAAAGCCGCAGTGTTGTTCAATTTTGGTGACTTGCGGGTCACTGAAGTACCCGTGCCATTGCCGGGAGTGGGCGAGGCGCTGGTCAAAGTCCATTCGGTCGCCATTTGCGGAAGCGATCCCGCCATCATTGCCAAGGGTTGGAAGGGGTATCCCAAACTGGGTGAATTCATCCCGGGTCACGAATTCACGGGCACGGTGGTCGCCGTCGCCCCTGATGTGACCGAACTCAAAGAAGGCGACCGTGTGGCGGTTGAACCCCACAAAGGTTGTGGTCGCTGTGAAAACTGTCTGCGCGGACTTTACACCACCTGCCTGAATTATGGCAATTACGAAAAGGGACACCGTCATTATGGTTTCAGCACCAACGGTGGATATGCCGAGTACGCGGCATGTCATGTCAACACTTTGCATAAAATCCCCGACAGCATCTCTTTCGAACATGGCGCCATGCTCACAGGCGCAGGTACAGTGTTATATGGATATGATCGCATTGGATGGGTGCGGCCCGGCGAAACCGTCGTGGTGACCGGACCCGGCTCGATTGGGTTGATCTCGGCACACATTGCCAAGGTCCTCGGCGCAGGACGCGTCATCCTCACCGGTACGCGCGAGGACCGCCTGACTGTTGGCAGACAATTGGGCGTGGATATTACTCTCAACATCAAGGAGGTCAATCTCATTGAAAAGATCATGGAGCTGACCCATGGCATCGGCGCAGATATGGTCGTCGAGTGTACGGGCCAACCCGGGCCTGCGGCAGAAGCGCTGGAAATTGTCCGCAAGAATGGGCGCATTTCATACAACGGAATCTATCACGAGCAGGTTACCCTTCAATTGGATAAGATCGTCCAATGGAACCTGCTTATCACGGGACCAAAGGCTGAGGGGATGTTGAATCTCGAACGGGCGATCCCCTTGATGGCGGATGGGCGCATCAATCTCACACCATTGCATACGCACACGTTCAAGTTGGACGAGATCAACAAGGCCTTTGAAACATTCACGGGTCGCGTCGGTGGCGCAATCAAGGTGATTGTTCAACCATAAGAAAAAGGAGACAACAATGAGCAAACATAAATGGCAAATCCCACCCAAGGGCGGGCATATGGATCTGGCAGATGGCATCTACTTCCAGAACATGACCATGCTGGAGGTGCAGGAGCGATTGAAGAAGAACGATCTGTTGATCATACCTGTAGGGAGTTCCGAGGCGCACGGCCCGCACGCCTGTTATGGTGAGGATACCTTCCTTGTAACGCGCATGGCGGAGGCAGTTGCAAAACAAACCGGTTGCACGGTATCCCAACCAATCTGGTTTGGCAGTCATCCATACCATCATATCGGGATGCCGGGCACGATACCCGTGGATGAAGATACCTTCACAGCATACTTGAGTTCAGTCATTGCAGGATTCTGGAACACAGGCTTCCGTAAACAGATCCTGCTCAACGGTCACGGACAGGAATATGTCATCCCGACTGCCATTCATCGCTTTGCAAAACGGTATCAAGTTCCATCCATCCTCATCAATCTCAACTGGTATTATGCCATCCAGCCCCACATCAAGGATAAGGCACACGGCGGTCCGTTCGAATATCCTTTTGTACACGCCGATGAAGCCGAGACATCCTACTCGCTTGGATTATTCCCTGAAATGATCCAGATGGAACATGCTGTTGATACTGACTTCCACGGCTTTCTTCCCGCGGGGCATGTGGATTCAGCCGCAAACGCATATCAGAGACCCATCCCCTGGTATGGACATGTTGGCCTCGGTACCATTGAGATCATCGGCAACCCTGAAGGTGTGGTCGGAAAAGCCAAACTGGCAGATGTTGAAAAGGCGCGGCCTGGCATTGAGGCTCTGTTCGATTACATGGTCAAACTGCATGATGACATCATGGAAAAATTCCCCGTGGGCAAATTGCCCGATGCGAACCTCGTCACACAGCGCTTCACGCAGGAACAAGTGGATGAATTACTCAAGGGACCATTGAACGGAGGCAAGCATCTCTATACTGTCGCATGGCCGCCAGCTTAAACTTTCCTCTGCACGAGCCTAATCCATGACCGATATCGTCACCTTCGGCGAGACAATGATCCGCCTCTCACCTCCCGATCACCTGCGGCTTGAACAAACGACATTACTCAACCTTTCAGCGGGTGGAGCAGAGTTGAACGTCGCGGCTGGCATGGCACGGCTGGGGCTGACATCAGTCTACATCAGCCGATTGCCATCCAATCCACTAGGCCGTCTAATTTTAAACAAAGCCCGTGAGTTGGGCGTGGACGTGAGTCATATGTTGTGGGCGGATGGCGAGCGTGCAGGATTGTATTTTGTCGAATTCGGAGCGGAGCCCCGCCCCACTCGCGTGTACTATGACCGCAAAGATTCCGCTTTTGCTCACATCCAGCCCGGTATGGTGGATTGGAATGAGGTATTGCGCGGTGTGCGCCTGTTCCACGTGGGAGGCATAACGCCCGCGTTGAGCACATCCGCATTCGAGACACAGAAGGAAGCCATGATCGCAGCGCGCAAGTCGGGATGCCTTGTCAGTTACGACGTTAACTACCGGGCCGCGTTGTGGACAGTGGAAGAAGCACGCAAAACCCAACTTCCGTTGATGGAATATGTGGATATCTTGATCACATCCCTGCCAGACCAGCCGAACGTCACAGAGTTGATGTCAGGGCTGCAGGGAAGCGACCCCGCAGAAGTTGCCCAACAAGCGGCAGAGAAATTCAGTTTCAAAGCTGTATTGGTGACGATGCGTAAATCACTGTCTGCGCAACGCGCCTTGTTGACATCTCTGGCTTTTGCTGAAAATCAAATTTACAAGGATCGCAGTTACGAGGTCGAGACGATTGATCCACTCGGCGGTGGAGACGCCTGCGTGGCAGGTTTTCTAACAGGATATCTCGAAGGAGATATTCAAATCGGCGTTCGATTGGGAAATGCTTTTTCCGCCTTACAACAGACCGCGCCCACTGATCTTCCCTGGCCGACACGTGCCGAAGTGGAGGCTTTGGTTCTCGAAGGTGGAACCAGCCTGAGGCGCTGAAAGAGTGTATGTTGAAGCACGAACATCATCCAAACAAGGACATTTCATGACAGGCGCATTGTGGGCAACCATCTCAGGGATCGGGTTCGGGTTTTTTCAGGCTTTCAACCGCCGGGCGGGACAGGCGTTTGACGCGTATTTTTCCACGTTCGTTTTGATCGCAATCAGTGCGCTCATTTTGGCTGGAGCATCGGTATTGACCGAAGATCTCGGTCGGTTGAATGGGTTGCCGCTGATGACGTACGTCAATTTTGCGCTGGCGGGGCTGATCCATTTTTTTCTCGGCTGGACATTGCTAACTGTCAGCCAGAACAAGATCGGGGCAGCACGTACCGGGGCGCTTTCGGGAACGTCGCCCCTTTTTGCATTGTTCATTTCGGCGCTGGCATTCAACGAATTTCTGCGAGCGCCCGTGTTGGGCGGGATTCTGATGCTGGTGGCGGGTGTGTATTTGGTCTCCTTCGATAAAAATCCACTGGCAGGGGCGAGCGGAAAGCAATGGCTTGATTCCATGTATGGGCTGGGCGTGGCGGTGTGCTTTTCCATCAGCCCGATATTCATCCGCGGCGGTTTGGAGATTTTGAATTCGCCATTGCTGGGTGTGACGATTGGAATGAGTTTTTCAGCACTCGCTTACGGTATCACCCTGTTTTTCCGACGCAGCCATTTATTACAAGGCGTGCTTACGAGTGATGCGATCATTTATCAACTGGCTGCTTCAGTTTTCGTAGGATTTTCCACCTGGACACGTTGGGTTGCCCTAGATGAGGCTCCTGTGAGCGTAGTGCTGGCACTTGGGAGATTGAATGTACCTGTAGTGATTCTGTTGTCACCGATTTTGGTTGGAAGCGCCCAGGAGAATGTCACATTACGCGTTTGGATTGGCGCGATATTAATTGTGAGTGGTTCGCTGATCCTGAATTTTTACGGATGACAATGTTTGTCTATGATAATTTTTTCTGGAGGTTAAGCATATGAAATCCCATTATGAAATCCTGCAACACTTGCTTGCTGAGAAAGCGGTTGCCATTGTGCGCCTGGATAGCGGGGAGCAGCTGGTCAGGGTGGCGGAAGCGCTCAAGGCAGGTGGTATTACTGTAATCGAGTTTACATTTTCCACACCAGGCGCGCTTGATATGGTGAAGGAAGCCTCCGCTCATTTCGGCGGGAATATACTTCTGGGCGCAGGCACCGTGCTTGATCCTGAAACGGCTCGTGCGGCAATTCTGGCAGGGGCGGAGTTCATTGTCACACCAACTGTCAATCTTAAAACGATTTCGATGTGTAAACGTTATGGCAAGCCCATCATTGCCGGCGCGTTGACACCGACTGAAATGCTGACAGTCTGGGAAGCAGGCGCGGATCTGGTGAAAGTTTTCCCCGCCAGCAACATCGGTGGCCCCGACTACATCAAAGCGGTGCTGGCTCCCCTCCCGCAACTGAGGCTTGTACCAACAGGCGGCGTCAGCGCGGACAATGCCGCACAATACCTCAAGGCAGGCGCGGCGGCTGTGGCTGTAGGCGGCAACCTCGTTAATAAGAAAGCCGTGGCGAACAACGATTGGTCAACAATTACCACTGAAGCCCAACGGTTGATGGATATTGTCAGGAGCACAGCGACATGACGTACAAGATATTAATAGCCAGTCGTTCGTTCGGGAGCACTTCTTCAAAGCCCTGGGATGTGTTGAAACGGGCAGGCTGTGAAATTGTCCAGGTTGACATTTCAAATAAGATCACTGAGCAACGAATGGCTGAATTGTTACAGGGCATAGATGGAGCCATCATCGGTGTCGTGCCAATGACCACATATGTGCTGGAGCATGCCCCCAGCCTGAAGGTGGTCAGCATGCATGGTGTGGGTGTGGATCATATTGATTTATCAGCGGCAGCCCAAAGAGGCGTCGTGATCGCAAATTGTCAGGGAACGAACGATCAGTCCGTGGCAGATCTGACGATCGGTTTGATGATCGCAGTTGCACGCGACATCCCGGCCGTGGACAGGGCTGTGCGAGGAGGCGGTTGGGGCGCGCATGCTGGCAGTGAGTTGTGGAAAAAGACACTTGGGCTCGTTGGTCTGGGTCGGATTGGTCGAGGTGTAGCGAAACGTGCATTGGGTTTTGAAATGAACGTGCTTGCCTATGATCCTTATGTACAAGCTGAGAACCTGGAAGCGGGCGTTTCGATGACAGACCTTCATGAAGTCTTGAAGGAAGCCGATTTTGTCTCCCTGCATGCCTCGCTGAGTGGAGAGACGCGCCACATGATTGGTATGCCACAGCTGCAAATCATGAAACCGAGTGCGTACTTGATCAATACCTCCCGTGGTGCGTTGGTGGATGAAAGGGCGCTATATTCAGCGCTTCAGGAGAAGCAAATTGCTGGCGCCGCCCTGGATGTGTATGATGTTGAACCACCCAAGGATAGTCCCTTGCTGCAACTGGAGAATATCGTTGTCACGCCACATATCGGCGCGCACACGCGTGAATCGATCGAGCGAGTCGGGGTGATGTCTGCCGAAAATGTTCTTTGGACTCTACAAGGTGGACAGCCACACCACAGAGTAGCCTAGGTCGAGACAGCGGAGATGGCTGAGAATAAACGAACCGAGTGGTTTTTGGGAATTGACCTGGGCACCGGCAGTTGCAAAAGCATCATCATAGATGCACAGGCACACCTGCTTGGCTTCGGTGCGGGCAGTTATTCAAGAAGGGAAAGCACAAGCCAATGGGAGGAGCAAGACCCACAGGAACTCCTCTCTGCCATGATCCAATCTGTGAGATCCGCCATCCGGGATGCGGGCGTGGATCCATCTGCATGTCAGGCGCTTAGCATTGGCGGCGCATATCACAGCCTGATCGCTGTTGATAAATCCGACCAGCCATTGACAGGTGTCATCACATGGGTGGATGGCCGCGCCACAAAGCAGGCACAAGCGATTAAAGATTCGCAACATGCCATGGAAATTTACCAACAAACTGGCTGTCCAGTTCATGGCATGTATCCGCTTTATAAAATAATCTGGCTTCGTGAAGAACAACCTCAATTTTTCCAACAAGCCGCCCGCTTCATTTCAGCCAAGGAATATGTTATCAAACAGTTGACCGGGGAATATCTTGTGGATATTGGCATCGCGGCGGGTTCTGCATTATTGAACACAAACACTTTGGGATGGAATACGCTCACCCTGGGTTTGGCTGGCATACGCTCTGACCACCTTTCACAACTGGTCAATCCTCGGCAGATGATCAAAGGGTTGCATCCCGAACTGGCTTCACAAATGGGCATTCCCTTTAATACGCCTCTCGTATTGGGTTCCGCTGACGCGGTCAATTCCAGCCTGGGCGCCGGCGCTGTCCTGCCTGGGCAAGCCACTTGCATGATCGGCACCAGTGGCGCCTTCCGCATCATAGCTCCGCACCCCATGTTGGATAAACAGGCGCGCAGTTGGTGTTATGCGATTGACAAAGAACATTGGCTGGTGGGCGGTGCCATCAACAATGGCGGACTGGCTCTGACCTGGTTTCGGGATGCCTTCAACCAGTTGCTGCAAACCCAGACAGGCAACACTCGCGTCACTTTTGACGATTTGATTGCTTCCGCTTTACAAATCCCGCCCGGCTCTGATGGCTTGATCTGTCTTCCTTTCTTCGCCGGCGAGCGCAGCCCTTACTGGAACATGAATGCGCGCGGCGTCTTCTTCGGACTGACCCTGAACCATGATGCCCGCCATATGGCACGGGCATTAATGGAGGGGGTTGCCTATCGTTTACGGAGCATTCGCAATGTACTCGAGGAGCTTGGAGCAGGCGTTAATGAGATTCGTGCCTCTGGCGGATTCACCCATTCTGATTTATGGCCACAAACCATCGCCAGCGTGCTCAACCATGATCTCGCCATCCCTGCCAGCGGGGAAACATCCAGCCTAGGTGCCGCCTTTTGGGCCTTGCTTGGTAGCGGCGTTGTCGACTGCTTCGAGGATTTGCATCCGCTGGTGTCTGTAACGAACGCATATCATCCCATTCAAAAGGACACTCAGGTATATGATTCTTTATATGAGATGTACATGGATTTATATTTTCAATTGAGTGGTTTTTTCGAGCGGATATCCAGAAATGATCTGCTCACATAAATATTGACTTTTTCCAAGTATTCTGTACATACTCTGAAAAAGCGGAACGTGTGCGTGCCGCCATGGAAGAACTTCAACTCGTACCGCGTGTTGCGGCGCGCGTGCTTGCCAGCAAACGAACAAATACACGCGCTGATGTCCATGCCGAAGGATTGGATTCGAGATGAACCTGTGATGGTCGTGGCAACGGACTACATCCTTGACGAAAACTCATTGCTTGAATTGGCGAATGCGCACAAGCAACATCAGGCAGACATCACGATGAACCTGAAGGAATGTCCCATTGAGGAAGTCTCTGCCCGCTCAAGCGTGGATGTGGATTCAGGGTGGCGTGTGAAACGAATCATCGAGAAGCCGAAACAGGAGGAGATATTGAGTCCGTATGCGGCATCGGTAATGTTCATTTTTCCATTTGCTATTTGGGAGTATTTGCCAAAGATACAAGTATCTCGGCGTGGAGAAATCGAATTGCATAGCGCCGTCGACATGATGATTCAGGATGGATATGAGGCATTTGGATTGCTCCAACCTGCTCCGCAGGAATGGACTCCGGAATTCATTGAAAAGGCGGAGCGTTTATGATGCATTTTCTCGGGATAGATGTTGGTTCATCGAAAACCCATGCGCTTATCGTTGACGAAAAAGGTCGATGTGTTGGATTTGGCAAGGCCGGTGGAGGCAATCATCAAGGTGTTGGGTATGACGGACTCGCAAGGGTATTGCGAGAAGCATAAGACGGCGCGTTAAGAACGTCGGGGTTGGATAAGGCTCAAATTGCTGGAGCAGGCTTCGGCGTGGCAGGATGTGATTTCCCTTCGGACAAGAATTCGCATTTGGAGGTCATATCCGGGTTGGGGTTGGCGTGTCCTGTTGAAGTTGTCAACGATGGAGTGAATGGATTGCTTGCAGGCGCGACACGCGGCATCGGGGGTGAATTGTCGAGGGCGTGGCAGGTACGGAAAAGAAGGATGTATCGTCGGCAATGAAGTGGATTTTGGAAAATTTGGCGGTGGGATCGAGATCGTCCACCGCGCCGGGCAATTTGTGAATTATGCGTGGATGAAACGCATTCCGCCAACAAAGCTCACCGAAATATTTCTGGAAGCTACGGGCGCGAAAGATGAAGCGGATCTCATGGAGGGGCTACGAAGCCATGCATAACTATGAGCCGTTCCAGCCACAGAAATCCAAACTGGCTGTGCCGAAAGCCTTCCCGGAATATTTCGATTTCAAGAAGATGAACCTGCCCGAGGCGACCCGCGCCTGCGAACATGAAGCGGTGTGGCTGGACGAGGCGATCTTCCGTGCCGGACCGAAGGGCGTGGACGATGCCGTTGCGGCGGTCAAGAAGATCCAGGCGAATGCAAAGGAGTTGAACGACACGGCTGAGGAATTGAGGAAGAAATATGGCAGGTGACATCCATGATTACTGCCTCCTCCGGTAGATCGGAAGACTGATAAAGCCGGGAAAAGCGAAGAGACTCCCTTGCGGGAGCCTC
>DATIUT010000398.1:0-14569 GCA_035466615.1 Anaerolineales bacterium
TCAATGCCAATGTAAGTTTTCAGGGCGTGACCGTGCCCGTCACTTTCACAAGCACGACAATATCCTGGTACGCGGAAGGCGTGGGCTGGGTGAAATCGGAAAGCGCCGGCGATTTCGCGGGTCAGGCTTTTACGGAGACGAGTGAGTTGCAGTGGTATAACATTCCGTGAGACGAAACAGGGGGAAGCTTTTCCACCCGTTTTTCATTCCCCAAATACTACAATCAACTTTTCCTCTTCATCATAAAATGACCGCGCGCTGAACGGCGCATCACCGCGCTTCATTGAATGGATTTTTGCCAACAACACCGGCAAATCCTCCACAACAGGCAGTTCGCCGATTGCATCATAACGAATCCATTCCGCCAAGCCTTCCATCGATGGCTTCGGGTCACCCTCCTCACATTCCCCACTAAAGATATACAACGCGATCCCCATTTCACCCGCGTCGACAATCAAAGTGCCGCACAACCACAAGTCCGCGGTGAGACCGGTCTCTTCGAGCAGTTCACGTTTTGCGGCGGAGAGGACATCCTCTCCCCGTTCCACGTGACCGCCGAGTCCGTTGTACTTGTTCGCCCACAGGCGTTTCGTCGGAGCGCCTTTGAGCAATAAATACGATTCCCCGCGCCGCAGGAAAATCGCGGTACGGGGAATGACAATGTATCTATCTTTCGTGACACCCTGGTCGGATTGGGACATGGGAACTGTTTCGTCATTGCGAGGAGTGGTGCCTCGCGCCACGACGGACGGAGCAATCCCATCGCGAACGGAGGTTGCTTCGGTGGACAAACATCGCCCTCGCAATAACGGATGGTTTATGCCACTGTGATGGTCTTATCCAGATATACATCCTGGATAGTGTTCAGGATATTCACGCCTTCCGCCATCGGCCGCTGGAAGGCTTTGCGCCCGGAGATGAGACCCATACCGCCGGCGCGCTTGTTGATAACAGCGGTTGCCGCGGCATCGCCAAAGTCATTTGCGCCGGAGGCGCCGCCGCTGTTGATGAGACCAATGCGTCCCATGTAGCAGTTCGCCACCTGGTAGCGGCACAGATCGATCGGATGGTCGCTGGACAGGTCACTGTACATGCGCTTGTCAAGTTTGCCGTAGGAACTGTCACCAGTGTTCAAGGCAAGGAATCCGCCGTTGTTCTCCGGCAGTTTCTGCTTGATGATATCCGCCTCGAGCGTGACGCCGAGATGATTTGCCTGCCCGGTCAGATCCGCAGAGACGTGATAGTCCTTGTCCTTTTTGAATGCCGGGTTGCGCAGATAGCACCACAGGACGGTCGCCATACCGAGTTCGTGGGCAAGCGCGAACGCCTGAGCGATCTCGATGATCTCGCGGTGCGCGTCATCTGAGCCAAAATAGATTGTCGCACCGACAGCTGCCGCGCCCATGTCATACGCCTGCTCCACCGTCCCGAACAGGATCTGTTCGAAGCTGTTCGGATAGGTCAATAGTTCGTTGTGATTGATCTTCACAATGAAGGGGATCTTGTGCGCATACTTGCGTGACATGACTCCCAGCACACCATATGTGGATGCAACCGCGTTGCACCCGCCTTCGATGGCAAGTTTGATGATATTCTCCGGGTCAAAGTAATCAGGGTTTTTGGCGAAACTCGCGCCGCCAGAATGTTCGATGCCCTGATCCACGGGCAGGATGGACAGGTAACCAGTCCCGCCAAGGCGTCCGTTTTTGAACATCCAGGAAAGATTGCCGAGCACGCGATTGTTGCGGTCAGACTGTGCAAGAACACGGTCCACGAAATCACCGCCGGGCAGGTGCAAACGTTCCTTGGGGATCTTGGGCGAGTTGAACCCAAGCAGGGATTCGGCTTTGTCGCCCAATAAGGATTGAATATCGGTTGTCATTGTGATTCTCCTTGATCGGCACACGCCATGGACGCGTGCCAGCACTCTGATTTTGCTCAACAGGGAACGTACATACCCCATTGAAACATGCTAGATGGATTGCTAACAGGATGTTTGTTTCTTGATTATAACCAGAAAGTACGGCTATAATGGGTTCGTGCGACAAATCCGGTTGGAACTCGTATATCATCGCAGGAGGTACCCATGGACGATTTCTTTCAAAAAGTGACCAGCATGCAGGACCCCTTCAAGAAACTGGTGTCCTACATCCCCGGCTTCGGCGGATACGTGGAACGACAAAACCGACGTGACGCGGACAAATTGTTACGGGATACCGTCGCGCGCCGCTTCGATGAACAATGGAAGCGCACATCGCAATTGCAGGAAGACATGGTGAGCAACGGCATGATTGCCTACGTGGACGATATGGAAAAGGCCGCCATCCAGCTGCGCACCTTCATCGACAGGATCAGCACGGCCCCGCGCGGCTATTCGGGCCTGTTCGATGCGGTCAAGATCAACGAGAAGGAACTCGAGGCGATCTATCAATTTGACGCCGCGTTCTTCGATCTTGCCGAACAGGTGGCCCGTGCCAATGACAACGTGGAAGCCAGTATGGGCGACGAAGCCGCGCTTCCCGCTGCAATCCGCAACATCACTTCGCTGGCGCGTCTCGCAAACGAGACCTACAACAAGCGTTCCGAAGTCGTAACGGGATCAAAATAAATGTATCAGACCCTAAAGGTTTCAAAAACCTTTAGGGTCTTAAAACCATGTGGCATAAATATATCAACGCAAGCGCAATTGGCGATGTACTGAAGGTGTTATCCGAGCAGGGGGAACGTGCCCGCATTATCGCGGGCGGCACTGATCTCATCCTTGAACTCGAACGCGGCGTCCGCAAAGGCATTGACGCCCTTATAGATGTCACGCGCATTCCTCAACTCGACCAGATCACGATCGACGAAGACGATATCATCCATCTTGGTCCGCTTGTCACCCACAACCATTGTGTTGAATCAAAACTGATCCGCCAACGGGCATATCCGCTGGCACGCGCGGCATGGGAGGTCGGCGCGCCGCAGATCCGCAATCGCGGCACGGTCGCCGGCAACCTCATCACCGCCTCGCCCGCCAACGACACCATCACTCCGCTCATGGCACTCGGCGCATCGGTCACTTTGCAATCAACAAAAGACACACGTAATATTTCCCTGAGGGATTTCTACACCGGCGTCCGCAAAACGGTGATGCAACCGGATGAGATGCTTGTGGATATTTCCTTCCCTGCGATGAAAACGACCCAACGCGGGACGTTCATCAAACTGGCTTTGCGCCGCGCTCAGGCGATTTCTGTAATCAATGTTGCGGTCATCCTGGACCTCAAGTCTGATTCTGTCCAATCAGCCTCGATCGCACTGGGAGCGGTCGCACCGACCATCATCCGCGCCAACGAAGCGGAAACCTATCTTGCAAACAAGCAATTATCAGATGAGATCATGGAAGAAGCTGCGCGCCTGACCATGAACGCGTCCAAGCCGATTGACGATATCCGCGGGAGTGCTGCATATCGCCGTGAGATGGTGCGCGTGTGCACCCTGCGCGGGCTGAGGTCACTGCGCGATAATGAAGAGCAGGCGGGGATGCCGGAAGATGCGGTCCTGTTGTGGGGCTCTTCGTTCCCGCTCAAAGCGATTGCACCGCATACATCACCATCAGATCCAATCGAAACAACCATCAATGGAAAAAGGTGTTCATTCAAAAGCGGACATGACAAAACACTGCTCCGTCTTCTGAGAGAAGAAGGCGAATTGATCGGCACCAAGGAAGGCTGCGCGGAGGGTGAATGCGGCGCCTGCACGGTTTTCCTCGATGGCAAGGCGGTCATGGCATGTCTGGTCCCCGCCCCCCGCGCGCATGGAGCAGAGATCATCACCGTCGAGGGTCTGGCGCAAAATGGTCGCCTGCATCCCGTTCAGGAAGCCTTCATTCAGGATGGCGCTGTGCAATGTGGATATTGCACACCGGGCTTCATCATGTCTGCCGCAAAGTTATTGGAGGAAAAGGATAATCCAACCAGAGGCGAGATCGAACAGGCCATTACCGGAAATCTATGCCGCTGTACGGGTTATTACAAGATCGTTCAAGCAATCGAACATGCAAGCAAAATCAATCAATGAGGTGAGTTTATGGGAAAGTATGGTTCACGGATAAGCAAGCCGCAGATGCCAAAAAGGAATACAGTCAACCCCTATATGCGCGGCATAGGATGCTTATTGATGTTGATCGTGCCAGTCTTCGCTTATGCTGTCGGTGATTTCCTTGCCGGCCAGGGATTTGGTTATCAGATCCTTCCGCAAGAGTGGTATGGATATATGTCCATACCGCCTGCACTTGCCAACTTCTCGGGTCTCAACACCATTGCCGCGCTACTTGCACAAATCGAACATCTCCCCGCAACGCTGATAATCGCCGTTGTTGTGATCATCCTGCTTAGCGGGATCATATCCGTCATTTTTGGATGGATGTATTCCATATTAGCCCCATCGCAATACGGCCCAACGGATGTCCCGCCCCCGCGCGTCAAACCAAAGAAATACAAAAGATAGATGAATTGAAAGTAAAGGAATGACCACCTTCAACACTATCGGCAAATCCCTGCCCCGCGTGGATGCACGCGGCAAAGTAACCGGCGAAACACCCTACTCTGGCGACCTGTCCATGAAGGGCATGTTGCACATGAAGATTCTGTTTGCGGGTCGTCCGTATGCGCGCGTCAAGTGGATCAAGACCGGCAGAGCAGAAGCCGCACCAGGCGTAGTGGCTGTATATACCGCAAAGGATGTACCGGTCAATGAATATGGTTTGCAGTGGAAGGATCAGCCTGTTTTGTGCGGTCCAGTTCTCACCCCCAAGCCCTCTCTCACAGGGAGAGAAGAGAAAGCCGGTGCAGATATTGTTCGATTTGTCGGCGATCAGGTTGCCGTGGTTGTTGCACAGAGCGAGGCGCAGGCGGCCGCGGCGGTCAGGTTGATCGAGGTCGAATATGAGGATCTGCCTGCTGTCACCGATCCGGTTGAGGCGATGAAAGCGGACGCGCCGCGCGTCCATGCAGAGATCGAGGATTCGAATATCTGTGCCCATTACAAGATCCGCAAAGGAAACGTGGATGAGGCTTTCGCCAAGGCGGATGTGATCGTCGAAAGCGAATACCGCACCCCCGTACAGGAACATGCCTACCTGCAACCCGAGGCAGGACTGGCTTATACTGATGAGGAAGGACGCATTACTGTTGTTTGCGGTGGTCAGTGGGCGCATGAAGACCAGGAGCAAATCGCGCACTCCTTGAACCTGCCCGTTGACCGCATTCGCGTGATCTACCCGGCGATCGGCGGCGCTTTCGGCGGACGCGAGGACATGTCCGTGCAAATTGTGCTGGCACTTGCGGCGTGGAAACTGCAAAGACCCGTTCGAGTTATTTGGTCCCGGCACGAATCGATCATTGGACATGGGAAACGCCATCAAGTGGTGTTGCGCGCCAAATGGGGTGCGACAAAAGACGGCAGGGTGATCGCCATCCAAAATGAGATCATCGGCGATGCCGGTGCATACATGTACACGACCAACAAAGTGCTTGGCAACTCAACCATCACTTCGACCGGTCCCTATTCCATTCCAAATGTAAAAACGGATGTTTACGGCGTTTACACCAACAACGTCCCCGGTGCGGCATTCCGCGGATTTGGCGCGCCGCAGGCGTTGTTCATGGCTGAAACGCAAATGAACAAACTCGCCGAAAAACTTGGCATGGACCCGGTGGAGTTCCGTTTGAAGAATGCATTGAAGGACGGTGACACAATGGGCATGGGAACGCCATCGCCAAGTCCGGTGACTGTTATCCAATGCATCGAAGCCGCGCGGGACAAATTCGGATGGAAAACAACGGGTTTCGATATGCCATCGGCAAGCACTCGGGTTACTCAACCCTCAGTTGTTCGAGGTCAGGGTTTTGCGGCTGGCTTCAAGAATATCGGCTTCTCGTTTGGCTATCAGGAGAACTGCTGGGCAAGGATCGAACTGCGCGGTAAGGCGAACATTGATGAGGTCATCCTTCATCACGCCAGCGCGGAGGTGGGTCAAGGCACGCATACCGTCATGACTCAAATGGCGGCGGAGGCGGTCGGGGTTCCATTTGACAAGGTGAAACTGATCGCGTCTGATACGGCGGTCACAGGAACGTCGGGATCGGTCTCTGCTTCGCGCATGACCTTCATGTCCGGCAACGCCATTCGCGGCGCAGCGGATGTTGCGCTTAAAAAGTGGAAGGCGGAGGAACGTCCTGCGATCGGTGAATTCAAATATCTCGCGCCGCGCACAACGAACTTCGAACCCGAAACAGGACATTCGACTCCCAATTTTGCGTACGCCTGGGTTGCACAAGCCGCAGAGGTGGAAGTGGATACAGAGACCGGTCATGTGCGCGTGGTGCGCTTCGTCTCTGCTGACGATGTTGGGCAGGCGATCAATCCCGCTCTCGTTCAGGGGCAGGTTGAAGGCGCAGTCGTGCAGGCGCAGGGGTATGCTATCCTTGAAGATTACAAAATGAAAGACGGGCATGTTCTCACCGACCAGTTTAGTACTTATCTCATCCCCACTGTTTTGGATATTCCAGAAAAGGTGGAAACCGTCATTGTTGAGGTCAACGACCCGAACGGTCCGTGGGGTGCGCGCGGCTTGGGTGAACTCCCCTATCTGGGTGTTGCGCCCGCCATCGCGGCCGCCATCCACGATGCAACTGGTGTCTGGATGAACGAATTTCCATTTACGCCGGAACGCGTTCTGCACGCGCTGGGTCGGATTTGACCCCGCCAAACACATGCTTTTCCCGCTTATTGAAACCAGACAATTGAACGAGGAATCCCGCCAGTCCGCGGGTGGTTCGTTTATCCAATTACCAAACGGCGTCACCCATTACGAATTATCCAATCCGGGCGTCGAGAATGTTGTTGTCCTCGTTCATGGTTTTTCCGTGCCATATTTCATCTTCGAACCCACCTTTGAATTTCTCACGCGAGAAGGGTTCTGTGTCCTGCGATATGACCTGTTCGGGCGGGGATTCTCCGACCGTCCGCGGACACGCTACAATATTGACCTCTTCGTCAAACAACTTTCCGACCTGCTGGATGCGCTTCGTTTCACGCGCCCCGTGAACCTGATCGGCCTTTCAATGGGCGGACCCATCACTGCGACCTTTACCGCGCGCCACCCGCAGCGGGTCAAATCACTTACATTGATAGACCCCGCGGGTGTGAAACCTGTGTCCCTTACACCCACACTCAAGGCGATGAAACTGCCCGGGATCGCAGAGGCAATTTTCGGCCTGGTTGGAAGCGAGGGGATGATCAAGAGCGCTGCAAAGGATTTCTTCGATCCCGAATTGGTGGGACTTTTCCTCGACAAGTACAAGATCCAGATGCAGTACAAGGGATTCAAACGCGCCATCCTGTCGTCGATCCGAAATGATATGCTTGGCTCGTTCATGGCGTCGTACCAAATTGTTGGGAGGCTTGCCAAACCCGTTCTACTGTTCTGGGGACGCAACGATCTGACGGTCCCGTTCGAGCACAGCGAAGACCTCCTTGCCGCAATTCCCAATGTTGAATTTCATGTCATCGAAGACTGCGGACATATTCCGCACTATGAAAAGCCCGAGGAGTTCAATCCCGTCCTGTTAAAATTTTTGGGGAATCAATGATCCGAAGGCTGCTGGACTATTTCTCGCACAACAAATACCGTCTGGCCATGTTCCTTTTGCTGGCTGGGGCGACCATCTTTTCGGTTCTGGTCTGGCGTGTGCGCTCGGCATTCAGTGGAACATACAACTACGGCTTTCTGATCTGGAACCTGTTCCTGGCATGGATCCCATTCCTGATTGCGTATTTCACTTACACAGCCAAACTGAGCAAGAGGCAGATCTATTTCATCGTCCCGATGGCCGCCTTCTTCTGGTTGATTTTCTTTCCCAATGCGCCCTACATCCTGACAGACTTTCAGCATCTGGCGGGGACTTGGCGCGACGTGCCGGTCTGGTACGACGTGATGCTTTTGATCTGGTTTGCATTCACCGGTCTCATGCTTGGCATGGTTTCCCTGTTCCTCATGCAGGAGGTCATCCGCCGCGAGTTTGGCCGCTGGGCAGGATGGGGATTCGTTGCCGTCGTCTCCATGTTGACGAGCATGGGGGTATATGTCGGTCGCTTCCTGCGGTGGAATTCCTGGGATATTTTCAGGAACATCACAGGCATGGCGCAATATACGCTCCAAAACGCACAGGACCCGAGTTTGCAGTCCATCGGGTTCACAGGTCTCTTTGGCGCGTTCTTTTTGTTCCTGTACATTACGTTGTATACTTTTGGGCATCTGTTATTGGAAAGGCGGAAGAATTAATAACCGAAGGGCGGCCCAGCATGATCATGTCATGCTGAACGAAGTGAAGCGTCCGGACAATACATGGAGACTCTTCATTTTGCCCGGAATGACTGGCAAAGGAAAATCATGAACACACAAGACGTCACTCGGCTATACGAATACACTCACTGGGCAAACGTAAAGATTTTGGATGCTGCCGTGAATGTGACAAGTGAACAATTTCTTGCACCCGCATCCTTCCCACACGGGGGTTTGCGCGGCACGCTTGTGCACACCCTATTCGCCGAATGGATCTGGCGTCATCGTTGGGAAGGGACATCGCCGGCCATCCGCTTGAAACCGGAGGACTTCCCCACCTTCGAGTCCCTTCGATTGCGCTGGGCAGATGAAGAAAAACTGTTGATGACCTTTGTAGATCATGCAACAGACGAAAAATTGAACAACCGCTTTTTCTACAAAGCAACGGATGGCACACCTTATGAAAGAATCTTGTGGCAAACGATGCTTCACCTCGTCAACCACGGAACACAACACCGCAGTGAAGCCGCGGCCCTTCTCACGGGCTTCGGTCACTCGCCCGGCGACATTGACTTTGTCTACTTTCTGGACGCAATGTAATCCACCGATCTGGAGGACGTCGTATCAAACGGAGTGACCATCGTCCGTAACCGGCAGGATCAACCCGATTGGATTCATCTCGTCGAGCAAGGTGCGAAATCCTTCGGGCAGGATATACCCCCCCCTTAATCATCATGCTTAACAGACTCCGCAACTTTTTCATCCGACACCGCCATAATATAGCTGTATTCACTTTACTCAATGCAGCCTGTGCAGTATGTATCGCACTGGTAGCCGCACGTGTAGTTTACAGCGATTCCGGCAGGCATATCGGCTTGATCTGGAATCTCTTTCTTGCGTGGATCCCATTTATCCTCGCCTACACGGCACATGCCATATCATGGCGACGGATCTGGTTGTATCTTGTTATTCCGTTCGTCGCATTTCTCTGGTTGATTTTTTTTCCCAACGCGCCCTACATGCTCACCGACCTGCAGGACCTTGCAAGGACAGCCACCGACGCGCCGCTCTGGTACGATGTGATCATCGTCGTTTGGTGTTCCTGGACCGCCATGTTGCTGGGAGTGGTATCACTCTATCTCATGCAGGATATTGTCCTGCGCACGTTCGGCCGGTTTATGGGTTGGGCGTTCGTTTTCATCATCTCAGCCGCGAGCAGTTTCGGCATCTACATTGGCCGCTTTGTGCGCCTTAATTCGTGGGACATTTTACAGAATCCCGCGGAAACTGCCATGGAAATCCTCGGGCTTGCGATCGACCCCAGCCGCAGGCTTGCCGCCTTCACCGTCCTCTATACATTCTTCTTCCTCTTTGTCTATCTTTTGCTTTACTCGTTCGGTCATTTGTTGCAGGAACAGAACATCAAGGCAAAGGAATCCCCCGAAAAATTGGAAGCCACCCACAAGTCAAATGCCCAAAAATAATTTTGTGTTGATCCGCGGCGGTGGTGACCTTGCAACAGGTGTCGCCATCCGTTTGCATCGCGCGGGTATCAAGGTGTTGATTACCGAACTTGCGCAACCTCTGGCTGTGCGTCGCGCTGTCTCTTTCGCGGAGGCGGTGTATGAGGGGCACTACACAGTCGAAGGGGTGAAGGCAAGGCTTATCGAAGCGAGACAACTGCCGGCAGCGAGTGGAGCGGATGAAATTCCAGTCCTTGTCGATCCAAATGCAGATATCCTTTTTTCCTCTTTCAGCTTCCCAGTTGTCGTTGATGCGCGACTCATCAAATCTCCACCATCCCCGCTTCCAACTCAAGTCCCGCTTCATATTGGACTGGGGCCCGGATTTCACGCAGGACGCGATTGCCATGCTGTAATCGAAACCCGCCGCAGTCACACTCTGGGACGCGTGATCTGGGATGGAACAGCCCAACCTGACAGCGGCGAACCAGATGGGGACCCGCGCCGCGTGTTACATGCACCAAGCGACGGCATTGTGATGGCACATGCAAATATCGGTGATCACTTAAAAGAGGGTCAACAGGTTGCAGAGATTCAATCTCAAACGGGAATTCGAAAATCTGAAATCTCGAGCCCATTTGCAGGTGTATTGCGCGGACTGATCCGCGACAGACTGCACGTTCCCAGAGGCATGAAGATCGGTGACGTTGACCCGCGCAATGACCCAACTGCATGTTTTCTCGTCTCAGACAAAGCGCTAGCCATCGGAGGCGGTGTGCTGGAGGCGGTTTTGTCAAAAAGAGAGATCAGGAAGAAATTATTTTCCCGGCCATAAATTGTCGGGAGGAGGTCATCAAAACGTCAAAATGAACAGGCTTGTAATCACATTCAAGAAAATGTTCATGTGGGTTTGATTGGTTGACCCTCCTTTTGGATAAAAAGAAGGGCGGATGCAGAACCGCATCCGCCCTTCTTCATTTACAACAACATATTAATTTCCGCATGGACTGACATTGCGCCAGTTGAGAACCGTATCATTTACATTCTGTGTCCCTGTGGAACCATAGGCAAGTGTAAACTGGCGATTGGCAATCTCATCACAACTTGCGCCTTTTTCCACATAATCCCATGAACCAAGCGTGTATTTGTACTCGATCTGAGTGGACTCTTCGCCGGTCAGTGTGATCGTCCAATGTGTGGCATCCATGCGCGTCAACACTACTCCGCTCGGATTCCATTCCGGCAAGCCGCCATCCAAACGGTTGAGCGAACCGGCGATGAACATGGAGAATCCGGTCGCGTCGGTGCTGGCGGGGACAATGACATTAAAGACCACTGTGACTGTCCGCAATTCAGCGGTTGCCTTCACCTGGTCCGAATTGCCTGAACGATTAAAGGATTGATCCAATGTTCGGACAACATAATAGTAAGTCGCAGATTCGACCACCGAGAAATCAGTGAAGGAGGTTCCCGTCACACGGGCGATCGCCGCGTAGGGTCCACCGGAGGTACCACTGCGAAGAACTTCATAGCCGTACAGGGTTGGGTCATCAGCCACAGCATTCCATGCTAATTCAATCCCGGCAGGGGAAGCAGAAACAACGTTCAGCCCGCTGGGAGCCGTGGGAGATATGCCATCGCCGCTGGCATTGACCATCATTTTGCCAGCTTGCGAAGTAGAGTAGCCGTTCCCAATCCCGTCAAGATCGGCGTAGACCCAATAGCCGTTCGATGTCGAATAGCGGAAGGCATAATCGTAGTCGCCAACTGCCTCCGGCAACATGCTGGCTTTGAATTCATCATTGTTGCCAGCATCCACGTTGAAGGAAGCCTCATACCAGACCCAATCCACATTGCCATCCGGGTTGCTGTCCGCCGGCCCAAAGCCCAGTTGGGCGCGCAGGTTCGGGGTCACGCCGGGCTGATTGGTGTATCCATCGATCCAGACCTGACCATAAACTGTATCTGTGCGATTCACAGCGCTGATGGTGTGGTTCAAGGTCGGAGGCCATTGCAGGTTTGCCCAACCGATCGAAAGACGCGGCAGGGCACTGACCTCATTGGAGTATTCACTTTCATTGCCGGCAGAGTCCAGCGAGGTGACCACATAGAAATAAGCCCTAGCATTCCTCAGTCCGTTGTCCATATAGTCCGTGCCAGTGAGAGGCGCGCTGTTGACCTTCACCCAACCGCCACCGCTTAGCGGGCTGCGATAAAGGTTGTAACCAGCCGAGCCGGGGACGGCGTCCCACATCACTGAGACTGTTGCATTACCTTCATTGGTGACATGCAGGTTCGCCGGTGCAGGCGTGGCTTGCAAGTCAACCATGCCGCTGAGGAACAACACCGCGCTCAATGGTCCAATCGAACCGTTGATCTCGCCATTCAAAACCGAGACAGAATCAGCACCACCTGAACCAACAGCATATGCCTCCTTCAGCGTAACACCATCCGGCAGGTATCCCGCCACGGGAATCGCACCCGTCTGAACTTGATTACTGCGATTGATGATCACCAACGCAGCCTGCCCCTCCGTCTTGCGCCCGTAGGCTACAACGCCGGAAGCATCGTCCGCCAGCAGGACCTTGAAATCGCCTTTGACCAATACGCTGTTCGTACTGCGGAGCGTATTGAGCACTTTGTAGTGGTTGAACATGGTTTGATCGGGCGAGCCGCCTTTGTCTGCCCACAGGTAGGTGCGGCGATCATCGGGATCGTCATCGCCGGTGATACTCACTTCGTCACCATAGAAGACAGTCGGCGCGCCGGGCAAGGTAAACTGGATCAGCGAGGCAATCTGCTGGCGCTGTTTTCCTTCCGCAACATTCGCCACATTCAATTCCTTATTTGCCCGGGTCTCTTCACCCGGGGTGAGCGCCCACTGGATGCGTTCAGTATCATGGCTATCCAGCAGGTTCATGAGCGAATAATATGCGGCATCCGGGTAATCTTCGCGGATCGATTCTAGGCGAGCCGCGAACTCTGCCGGAGAAATGATGCGTCCGCTGTCACTGAAACCTTTCGAGTCAAAACCTTGAGGCGAAAGCAGTCCGAGCACTGCATCGCGCAGGCGATAGTTCATGGTTGTATCGGCGCGGTCACCGCGCAACATGCGCAGGAGTGTGCCGTCCTTTTGCCAGGTCTCACTGATAATGAGCGCGTCAGACCTGGTTTCCTTCACTTCGGTGCGGAAGGTTTCCCAATAGCCAGATGGGAAGGAGGCGTCACCCATCACATCCATACGCCAGCCGCTCGCCCCCTCGTTTAACCAGTAGTTCGTCACGCTATCATCATTCGTCAGGAAGTACTGTTGAACAGCGGGAAGTGATTTATTGATGACCGGGATCGAGTCAAAACCAAACCAGCCGTCATAGTTGGCGGAGTTCGGCTGTCCCATACTGCTGACACAGGCTCCAGTACCCGGAGCCACGTCTCGGAAATAGAACCAGCTTCGATATGGGGATTGAAGCGATTCACAGGCTCCGACCGCAGTATAGTGGTTATAGCGGTCAAAGAACGGACTGTCTGACGAAAGGTGATTGAACACGCCGTCGAGAATGAGCTTCATACCGCGATCATTGGCATGCTTGACAAGATTCTCCCAATCCTTTTGCGTGCCGAAATACGGATCAATCTTATAATAGTCCTGCGTATCGTAGGAGTGATTGGAACCAGCATCGAAGATCGGGTTGAAATACAGAGTATTGACGCCAAGCGATTTCAGGTAATCGAGATATTGATCGACGCCCTTCAAATCGCCGCCGAAATAATCGCGGCCGCGCGGACCTTCCTTGAAGGGACTCCAATCGGGAGGTGTCGAGTCAAACCTCCAGGGACAGCTGGTCGCGGCATCCAAATAGTTTCGGCAATAGCCCTCGGGCAGTGTGCCCCAGGAAAGTTTGATGACCGGATCGTCATAGCGAATATCACCGCTTTTGGCGTTGTTATCCGCCCGTCCATCGCGGAAGCGGTCGGGAAAGATTTGATAGATACTTGCTTCCTTTGCCCATTCCGGCGCGGTGAACGCCGGGTCGAAGAACATCAGGGCAAAACTGTTATCCACCACATTGTCAGTGGTACTGCCCAGCCCGCCATCCAATGCGGAGGTGTTGTCTGCATAGTAATTGGTATCCGTCCCATCGGTCACGATGAAGCGATACCAAAGATTGTTGGGCGAGGCTTCCTCAAGTGAAGTCTGCCAGAAATCACAGGTGAACTGTTCGAGACCGGGCTGGTAGCATGAGACGTCAGTTGCCGCAGGTATCATCTTGACGATACGTTGTGTGTTGGCATTGATGTCGTAGGCACGCAGGGACACGTCGTTTACGTCATTATGGAAGGTTCGGAAGCGGATCAGGACCTCAGTCCCGGCTGGAACCGCGCCGCCCGGCGTGCGATAGAGAAGGTCGCGTGAGTCATGGCGTAGACCATCCCACTCCACGTTATTATCCAATTGAGGGCCGGGAGATTTGACAACAATGTCCAGGACATGGGATATACTGTTGTACGTAAACGTGACAGTGGAGCCGGGTGCGGAAACAGCAAACTGAATATTGGGGCCATTTTGGACACCGTCTGCGCCATAGTTTTCACTCCAGCTCTCGTTAATGGCAACTTTACCCTCATAATTCCCCACCGGAATGGCAGTGGTAACAAGAGTGTAGATTCCATCCCCGTCTGGGTCCTGAAGCCAGGAACGCAAACAGTCAGGCTGCCAATCGCCAGGGCATCCCAACTCAGATTGGAAACTGCCCGGCGCCACTGCAATTACGGAGTT
>DATIUT010000399.1:0-6241 GCA_035466615.1 Anaerolineales bacterium
GGCCGACCTGTCGTCACAACGCATGAATGCCAAGATCCGACAGGCACAGTTGATGAAGGTGCCGTATATGATCGTGGTCGGTGACAATGAGATGCAAGCCGGGCAGGTGTCTCTTCGAGTGCGGGATGGCAGCCAGCAGAATAACATTCCGCTTGCGGAATTCGCCGCGCGGGCAAAGGACAGGATTGCCAGAAGAGCGCCAGAGTTGTAAAAAGGAACCCGTCATTGCGAGGAAGGTCGTAGACCTGACGAAGCAATCTGCCGCTTATTGAGGAGATTGCTTCGTCGTGGTGCAAAACACCACTCCTCGCAAAGACAGTCGTTTTGTTGACGAGTCATGCGCCTTCATGGTATTATCAGCCCGCCAAAAACCAGCCAAAGGCTGGTTAACTGTTCTAAATATAGGAGAATCTTATCAGCGCCACAGAATTTCGAGTCAATGAGGGAATCCGGGTCAACGAAGTCCGTTTGATCGGGGCGGATGGCAACAATGTTGGTGTCGTTCCCATCAAACAAGCTCTGCAGATCGCCCGCGATGCCGGAATGGACCTTGTGGAGGTCTCTCCCACAGCCAACCCGCCCGTCTGCCGTGTGATTGATTACGGCAGGTTTGTCTTCGAGCGAGCCAAAAAGGACCGCGAGGCGCGCAAGGCACAAACCAAGATCGAGGTCAAGGAGATCCGCCTTCGCCCAAAGACGAACGAGGCTCACCGCGGTTTCAAAGTGGACGATGCCCGCCGCTGGTTACTGCAGGGAAACAAAGTCCGCGTAACGATCAAGTTCCGGGGCCGCGAGATGGATTATCCAGAGATCGCACTCGAAGACTTGAAGGAAATTGCCGAGGCGCTGTCTGATGTAAGCACAGTTGAACAGGCTCCGCAAATGGAAGGCCGCACAATGCTCGTGCTGTTGGCGCCCGTCAAAGGCGGAGGCAAAAAGAAAGAGAAGGCGGATCAGATTCCGGCGGAGAATGAAGCGGAAGCCTGATCCAGCAGGGAAAGTCCCAACGATGTCGAAGAGTCCGCGGGCTGAAAGTTAGTCCGCGGTTTAATTTGTCTGAAAGGAGCAAGTCACATGCCTCGTAAAGCCAAATCTGGCAAAATGAAACTGAAGACTCACAAGGCAACATCCAAGCGGTTCCGCCTGACGGGTTCCGGCAAGGTTATGCGTACCAAGGGCGGCAAAAGCCACCTGCGCAGAAACACATCCAAGCGCACCAAGTCTCAGTTGTCTGAAATGCACGAAGTGAAGGGCCGCAAGATCATCAAGCGCATCAAACGCCTTGCGCCCAATATGGAAAGTTAGTTTTCCGAAAAGTCGTATCCAATTTTTATTTGCGGCTTTCGGGTGTGAACAACTGGCGTGACCCGCCGACGCCCGCGAGTTTGCAGGAGGTAAACAATGCGTGTTAAGGGAGGCCCCCAGGGCTACAAACGTCATAAGAAGGTTTTGAAGATCACGAAGGGACAGCGCGGCGCCAAGAACCGCCTGTTCAAGCGAGCCAACGAGGCCATGCTCAAGAGCCTGTGGTACGCAACCCGTGATCGCCGCGTGCGCAAACGCGATCTCCGCAAGTTGTGGATCGCCCGTATCAATGCCGCGGCCCGCCTGAATGGCACCACCTACAGCAAGCTGGTGGCGGCGCTCAAAAAGGCAAATATTGAGCTCAATCGCAAGATGTTGTCCGACATGGCAATCCGCGATCCACAGGCATTTGCCGCAGTGATCGCGAAAACGAAGTGAATGAAATTTTTCGGTCGGGGTCTCAGACCCCGACCGAACGTTTTAATGGGGGTAAAATATTCAAATGAACAACGTTCTCACAGAACGAACCTTCCCCACCGGTCAAATCATCCAGATCGTGCAAGGCGACATCACAACTGAAGAAGTGGATGCCATCGTCAACGCGGCGAATGAACACCTTCAGCATGGAGGCGGAGTCGCGTGGGCGATCTTGAGAAAAGGTGGAGCGTCGATCCAGAAGGAATCGGACGCCTGGATTCGACAGTATGGCCTCGTCTCCCACTCGCATCCCGCATGGACCTCGGGCGGGAATCTGCCCGCGAAATACGTGATCCACGCTGTGGGCCCCATGTGGGGCGACGGCGATGAAGACAAAAAATTATCCGATGCCGTGACCGGTTCCCTGCGCGTGGCAGATGAACTAAAGTGCGAAACCATTGCACTGCCTGCCATCTCAACCGGCATCTTCGGCTTTCCAAAAGAACGAGCAGCGGGGATTATCTTTGCAAGCATTGAAAAATATTTTGAAGACAACACTTCCAACCTTAAAGTTGTGAAAATGCTTCTATACGATCAAGCGACAGTGAATGTTTTTGTCAAAGCCTGGCAATCGAAGCGGGCGGATAAACCGTGATTACATCGTCGCAAAACCCAAAACTCAAACGCGTCCGCGCCTTGATGGGACGCACGAAGGAGCGCCATGAAGCGGGCGCGTTTGTCGTGGAAGGCGTTCGGCTGGTGGAGGAGGCGGTCAACGCCGGGTGGAAATTCCAATTCGCTTTATATAGTGATGGACTGAGCGAACGCGGCAATCATGTGCTTGACCGGCTGAAAGCAAACAAGATCGAAGCGGACGAGGTCTCCGGCGACCTTTTGCAAAAACTAAGCGACACCGAAGCCCCGCAGGGAATTCTCGCCGTGCTTGAATTTATCAATTTCCCATTTCCCAATTTAATGAATTTCGTCCTCATCCCCGACCAGATCCGTGACCCGGGCAATCTCGGCACATTACTCCGATCCGCCGCGGCGGCCGGTGTGCAGGCTGTTCTCCTGCCGCCCGAAACGACAGATGCCTTTGCACCAAAAGTTCTTCGCGCAGGCATGGGCGCGCATTTTCGGTTACCCATCCATTCCATGACGTGGGAAGAGATCGAGCAAATGAGTAACTCTGCAAATCTACAAATGTACATTGCCGACATGGATGGAACCTCCTGCTGGGAGACCGACCTCCGCAAGCCGCTTGCCCTAGTCATCGGCGGCGAAGCGGAAGGCGCGAGCGATGAATCACGGAGGCTGGTAACACAGAAGATATCAATTCCCATGGCAGGGAATGTCGAGTCACTCAACGCGGGCGTGGCGGGGTCCGTGTTGATGTTTGAAGTGGTAAGACAACGTTCGAACCCTTCGGTAGACTCAGGGCAAGCATTTGAATGTTGAAACGTTTCAACGAGGCGAAATGAAAATTCGATCCATCACCTATTTTTGCAATCCAAAATATCCGCTCGATGAAAAAGTCCTGAAAAAGGCGGGGAGGTTCCTTGCCAAGGCCAAATCTGCCTATGAAGCGGCGGGCTATGAAGTACAGACGACACGGCTGGCGACGATCCCGTTTCCAAAGTTGCTCGGTGATGAAAACATTGACAAATTGCCGGCACTCACAAGCCAGATCGCGGACATCGCTCAACAACTCAACATCCTGTATATCTCCCTCGGTCCTGCATTGCCTGAAATGCTGAGAAGTTACGAATTGCTTCCCGATGCGATCTTTGTATCCCCTAACGTTTTCTTCGGCGGTGTGATGGCGGACAAAACACGTGGACTCGACCTCGCCGCCATCCGCGCCTGTGCGGAAGCAATCGTCAAGTGCGCGCCCATCGAGCCGAATGGATTTGCCAACCTGCAATTCGCCGCGCTGGCAAACGTCCCTGCGGGCGCGCCGTTCTTCCCCGCCGCATATCACGACAAAGATAAGCCTTATTTCGGCATCGCCACTGAGTCCGCTGATTTGGCGGTGCAAGCGTTTGAGAATGCAAGGACCATCGAAGAGGGACAAAGCAATTTGGTTGGCGAGATCGAAAAGCATGGAAAGAAACTTGCCGAGATTGCCAGATCGTTGAAGGTCAAATTCTATGGCATTGACTTCTCCCTCGCCCCGTTCCCCGATGATGCCCATTCGCTTGGAAATGCCGTTGAAAAAATGGGGATTTCCAAGATCGGACTGCACGGCTCTCTTGCCGCCGCCGCCATCCTGACCGACGCCGTGGACCGCGCCGACTTTCCGCATACCGGCTTCAGCGGATTCATGCAACCGGTACTCGAAGACTCCGTCCTTGCAAAGCGCGCCGCCGAGGGAACACTGACCATCAAAGACGCATTGCTTTATTCGACAGTCTGTGGAACAGGGCTGGATACGGTCCCGTTGCCGGGGGACACAACCGCTGAACAACTTGTTCCATTATTGCTTGATCTATCTGCGTTGGCCTTGCGACTTGATAAACCCCTTACCGCGCGTCTGATGCCCATCCCGGGCAAGAAGGCAGGCGATGAGACGAATTTCGATTTTGCGTTCTTCGCGCAAAGCAAAATAATGAGTTTGGATTCTGCTGAATTAAATTCCCCGTTTGCCTCGAAAGAAGTGTTGAGACTCGGAAAACGTTAGAAAGTTGTTAGGTTGGGGGGGAGCGTTCCAGCCCGCGGCATTTAATCCTCGATTTTTACATCATGGACGGTTCGTCAAATCATTAACAAGATCTTAACCTGTAGGGGGAATAGGCTTATGGTATAGTTTGTTAATCATTCAACTTTCCTGAAGTGCGGCACCCCTCCTGCCAGAAAATTATGCCCGAAACAATCCTTGTCGTCGAAGACGAACCCGCGCTCAGAGACACGCTCACCTACAACCTCAAAAAGGACGGTTTCACCGTCGAAGCGGTTGGTGACGGGCGCGCCGCGCTCGAATCAGCGCGCGAACTCAAGCCTGCACTCATCATCCTCGACATCATGCTTCCCGAACTGGATGGTTTCGAAGTGGCGCGCATTCTTCGCAAGGAAATGACCACACCCATTCTCATGCTCACTGCACGCGATGACGAAATTGACCGCGTCGTCGGTCTCGAGGTGGGCGCAGACGATTATCTGACAAAACCCTTCTCGATGCGTGAACTGATGGCGCGCGTCAAGGCACAGTTGCGTCGCACGCGCCTCATGCAGGAGGAACTGGGCAAATCCGGTGCGAGCCAGACAAAACAGGAAAAACTGACCTTCCAGAACCTGGTCGTCAATCTCTCCCGCCGTGAAGTAACCCTCAACGGTGGTCCCATCCAACTCAAGCCGAAGGAATACGAATTACTCGAATTCTTTGCCGAACATAAAGGGCAAATGCTCTCACGCGAATTCATCCTTGAGCGCGTCTGGGGCTGGGACTTCATCGGCGACAGCCGCACGGTGGATGTCCATGTGCGCTGGCTCAGGCAGAAGATCGAAGAGGATGCAAGCGACCCGAAACGAATTGTCACTGTAAGAGGCGGGGGATATCGGTTTGAAGGATGAGGCAATTTACGATTGAGACAGGAATTTTAGAACCACAGCGACACAGGGAAAAGAAAAATAAAATATCCGTGGTTAATATTTTCACCTTGAATTCACAATGAATTACGCTCTTATTTTCGCGATCATCAGTCTCGTCATTGCCGCGTGGTTTGCATGGCGATATTACGAATTACGCCGCGGCATAAATGAATACGCAAATCTTGTTCGACAAAAAAATAGTATTACCAGCGTTACAGAACTCGAAAACCTGTCTGGTTCCATCTCATCCATCATCTCAACCTTCGATCTTCAATATTCAACCCTTGATGCAGAACGCGCCCGCCTCGCCACCGTCCTCGACCAGATGACCGATGGCGTCCTCATCGTCGATTCACAGGGCGTTGTCCAATTCGCAAACCCTGCCGCCGGCAGACTCTTTCAGGCATCCAATCCCATCAGCCGAAGCATCACAGAAGTGATCCGCCATCATCAACTTGTCGAAGCATGGCGGCGTTGCCAGCAGACTCGTGAAATGCAAAGCGAATCGGCTGAAGTGCCAACACGTCATCAATACCTGCAACTTGTTGTCATCCCGGACCAGCACGCAAGCGGAAGTCTTCTCCTTGTGCAGGATCTGACCCGCATCCGCCGCCTCGAAGCCGTGCGCCGCGATTTCGTCAGCAACCTCTCACATGAACTGCGCACGCCTCTGGCTTCCCTCAAGGCTCTCACCGAGACTCTTCAAGATGGAGCGTTGGATGATCCTCCCGTCGCACGTCGATTCATTGACCAGATCCAGATCGAAGTGGATGCATTGACTCAAATGGTGACCGAACTCTTTGAACTCTCGCGCATCGAATCCGGCCGCCTCTCCCTGGATTTGCAGCCTGCCGCGCCCTTCGATCTGCTGTCCTCTGCCTCCAAACGGATGCAACTCCAAGTTGAACGCGCGGGATTAAGCCTGCACGTG
>DATIUT010000400.1:0-4564 GCA_035466615.1 Anaerolineales bacterium
CCAAACAATTCTCGTAGTTGGAACGAGATATCTAATCGCTCTTCCAAGCATAACTCAGGCACTTCCAACCGCTCGATGAGTTGAATGAGTTTTTCTGGTTCCTGCACTTTAACAACTTCATATTCCTTTTTCTCTTCCCCAATTTGCAATCGCTGTTCGACTCGCTCCATCGCGGCGAAGTAATCCTCTGCCACAGTCTGGTCGTGAGCACGGGCATAGACCATCGTGCTGCTGAGTTTCTTATGTCCCAGAAAGCGTTGAATGGAGGTCACACGGCACCCCGCATTGAGCAGTTGAGTGGCGCAGGAGGGTGGCCGCCCAAGCCTGCGGCGCATCACACACGGGTCATGGATACCCTTCATGCTTCCAAAAACCTTGGTACGGACATACTTTATTACAAAAAACACGGATGATTTGAACGTGCCAAAGCGGCCAGGGAAAACCTTTGCCCAGAAATTCACGTTTCTGGGGCTAAAAAATACCCCCTACAGACAACCTTTATTGCAAATTGACATTCTGTTGGGTAATAACAATGGGGTTGTATCCTGTAACAATCAGGTTGTATCCTGGCGAATTTTCCAGTTGTCTGACAAGAGCACCCCCGCCATATATGGGGGTGCTTTTGCTATTCTATGACCCGGAGTATTTGTCCTGTTCCTCACTTATTGGTGAATTCCTGTTTCCGTATAAACCGCCTCTTTTCCGCTGAACCAGATACAGGGAGTGTTTCCGGTTTCAGTCAATGCGCAAGCCAATGGTTAAAAGCCAGTGCTAATTGCCACCTACGGTATAATTCCCACCCATGGAAAAAAACATTATCGGTGTACGCTTTACCAAAATAGGCAAAATCTATCATTTTGATTCATCCAGTATCCCTGATGCGGGGATCGGCGAACATGTCATTGTGGATACCTCCCGCGGCAAACACCTCGGCGAAGTGGTGCAAGTGATGGAGGAATTGCCTCCGAAACCGGAGGGCGGCTGGAGGTCCGTGGAGAGGCGTGCCACCCCGCGCGATCTGCTCTTGCTCCAATCCTGGCAATCCAAACAGACAGAAGCCATGATCAACTGCCGCGCCCGCGCCTCCGAACTCGAACTCAACGAAGTCAAGATCGTTGCCGCTGAATACAACTACGATGGCTCGCGCCTCGCCTTCATGTTCAGCACCGGGAGCGAGGAAAAGGTTGATCTTAAGTCCCTCAAAAAGGATATGAGCGACATCTACCCCAATACCTATATTGAACTGCGGCAGGTCGGCCCGCGCGATGTGGCAAAACTCATGGGCGGCATGGGTGCCTGCGGCATCGAAACCCGCTGTTGTTCCAAATTCCTGACCGAGTTTTCCCCCATCTCGATCAAGATGGCAAAGGAACAGGGCATCTCGCTCACACCCGAAGAGATCACCGGCATGTGCGGACGCCTGCGCTGTTGTCTCATTTACGAATACGAGCAATACGTGGAGGCCCGCAAGCAACTGCCCAAACGCAACAAGAGGGTTGTCACGCCCAAAGGCGAAGGCAAGGTCATAGATATTCTGCCCATGAGCAACCAGATCGTTGTACTGATCGAAGACGCGGAAGGCAAACGTCTGCGCGAAACATTCACCAGGGACGACATCCAACCCTGGGACGAACTCGAGGCATTGCGGCGCAAATCCGAAGCCCCCTGCGACCGCCACGACACCGGCGAATGCACCTGCGGCAAGAAAAGCCCGCGCGACAGAGACAATTGATCACCTGTAGGGGCGAGTCTGGGACTCGCCCCTACGTTATTTTTCAAATCCCAAACACGCCTCACTCTTAACTGGTATCTGCCTCATGACAAACGAAGCTCTCTCTCCCGGAACATGGAACGCGCCTCAACAAATCCTCGTCATCCTCGCCCACCCCGACGACCCTGAATTCTTTTGTGGGGCGACTCTTGCCAAATGGGCACGCGAGGGACATCACATCACCTACATTCTCCTCACATGTGGCGACAAAGGCTTCAATCCCGCCACCCAGCCGGACATGACGCCCGACAAGTTATGCTCCATCCGCCATGAAGAGCAACACGCCGCGGCAAAGGTCATCGGTGCGGAGGCAGTTTACATCATGACCAACCCCGACGGCTATCTCGTCCCGGACTTGAACCTCCGCCGCGACGTTGTCCGCGAGATCCGCAGGCACAAACCCGATATCCTCGTCACCTGCGATCCACAGACTCTCTTTGCCGCATACGGGATCAACCACCCCGATCACCGCGCCGCCGGGCAGGTTGTGCTCGACGCGGTCTTTCCTGCCGCGGGCAACCTTGTCTATTTTCCTGAATTGCTCGAGGAGGGATTCCAACCGCACACACCGAAGGAAGTCTGGTGTTCGCTCACCATGCAACCCAACATCACAGTGGATGTCACCGACATGTGGGACATCAAACTCCAGGCAGTCCTCCAGCACAAAACGCAGGTACAGGATGCCGAAAAACTGATCGAACGCTTCAAATCCCGCCGCGCCGAAGACAGCACCGAAGAAAACCCGAGATACGAAGAGAAATTCCGTGTGGTTAAGTACAGTTAGCAAATTCCAGGGTTAGACCATGACAAGAGCGCCGTTTCAAGTTCTAGTCTATCCGTATCGTAAAACAGATAATGGGCAAATTGAATATGCCCTGATGAAAAGGGCTGTCGAAGGGTTTTGGCAGGCAATTGCAGGCGGTGGGGAAGACAATGAGACTCCACTTGAAGCCGCCAGGCGGGAAACAAATGAGGAAACCGGAATTCCTCCAACATCTGACTTTCTGCAATTGGATGCCATCGAGTCCATTCCTGTAACAGAGTTTAGGGACAGTCACCTTTGGGGTGATAACATGTATGTGATACCTCAATATTGTTTCGGCGTCACAACGCAGGCTATTCGAATTGCGCTTTCGCGGGAACATACCGAATATAACTGGTTTACCTATGAAGAGGCTTGTAAACTGATAAAATTCGATGGCAACAAGACAGCATTATGGGAGTTGGATAGAAGACTCAAAGGGAGAGGCCCGCGTGGTTAGTAAAGTCTGATTCAACTTTCAAACCTGGAACATTCAAATTTGAAAACGGAGTCTCCATGTCCAACTTCCTCGAACAGGCAAAACAACTCTTCCCCTACACCCAATCCCTGCGCCGTGACTTCCACATGCACCCTGAACTCGGCTTCAATGAAATCCGCACGGGCGGCATAGTCGCGAAGGAACTCGAAGCGCTCGGCATCGAAGTCACCAAAGGCGTCGGCAAGACCGGCGTGGTCGGCCTGATGGAAGGAGCAAAACCGGGTCCGACGATCCTGCTCCGCTTTGACATGGATGCGCTCCCCATCACCGAAGATACCGGCGCAGAGTATGCATCCACAAACCCCGGCGTCATGCATGCCTGCGGACATGACGGCCACACCGCCATCGGTCTCACCGTCGCAAAGATATTGAACGAGCATAGAGATGAATTGAGAGGCAGTATCAAATTCTGCTTCCAGCCATCCGAGGAGGGAACCAACGGCGAAGAGACCGGTGGCGCGTTGATGATGATGCGCGACGGCGTTCTCGAATCTCCGAAGGTCGAAAAGACCCTCTCCCTGCATTTATGGAACGATAAACCGGTCGGCTGGATCCATATCGCTGACGGGCCCGTCATGGCTGGCGCGGAACTGTTCATCGTGAAGTTGACCGGTAAAGGCGGCCACGGCGCTGCGCCTGATACAACGGTTGACCCGATCATCGCCGCGGCGCATATCACCGCCGCACTGCAAACCATTGCCTCGCGAAACGTCCCCCCGTTGAAACCGATTGTCGTCAGTGTCACATCCATTCATGGAGGCACCGCCTTCAACATCATCCCGCAGACCGCAGAACTGAACGGCACCATCCGCACCTTCGATCCTGAAACCCGCAAACTCGTGCTCGAACGTTTCGAACAGATCGTAAACGGTATTGCATCGTCCATGGGGTGCTCGTCCGAGATCACCATCAAACAGGTCACTGCCCCGGTCATCAACAACAGCGAGGTTGCCGCGAGCGTCCTGCATTCCACCCAATCTGTTTTCCCGAACATCGAGGTCGCCAATAATCAATACCTCACCATGGGCGCCGAGGACATGGGCTACATGCAGGAAAAAGTTGACGGTTGTTATTTCTTCGTCGGTTCGGCAAATGCCGCGAAGAATCTCAACTACAACCATCACCATCCCAAATTTGACTTCGACGAACAGGCGCTCATCAACGGCGTCGCGTTGATGGCGACTGCCGCGGCGGACATTTTGAAGTGAAGATGAAGGCCACGCTTCTCTTTTTGACCCTCTTCCTGTTTGCGTGTTCAGCGGGCATTGCCACCCCGCAAACTTTCCCTGCAAAAAGCCCCACGTACACACCTTCCCAGCAACCAGGAACAGTTCCCATCATTGACGTGCCCACCAACAGCATGCCAACCGGCCCAAAGATCATTGTCACAGTGAGTACCCCTCTTATTGACCCGGGCCCGAATGGTGAACTCCCTGACAATACAAATGTTGCTCCTGAAGTTCCATCACCTGTAACAAATTGTGGATATCAA
>DATIUT010000401.1:0-8361 GCA_035466615.1 Anaerolineales bacterium
CGCAAGGCGTGGAGGTTCAAGTCCTCTCCAGCGCACTATGACACGAAAAATCCCCGAGCAGGGGATTTTTATTTTTAAATGTTCGAACTGTGCCAAATACGAGCCCCATCTTGCACTGCCGACAGAGTTGCTTCTGTTCAATTTGGCAGGATCAAACTGCAGCATGTCACTGCGCCCTCCGCCTTTGCCAATTCATCCACTTCCACGCTGACGATTTTATAACCGCGCCCTTCAAGTTTTGCGCGTGTCTTGGGGAAGGAAGCGGGGTAGATGATCGAATCGCCAATTGGGAGGCAGTTTGCCGCGTGTGGCTCTGATGGGTCCACTTCAATCAACTCATAATTTGTAAAATGAATTGTATCCACCCAATTCTTGTTGATGAGCAGGGTCCTGTCATCCACGCATGTGACGGCGGATTTCAGATGCAGGCAGCCATGCAATCTCACTCCCGTAACAGAATAACCATATTTGTCCAGCAGGTTGTTCAATTGATCGATTGCTTCGTGATTACTGCGTGTGGACACCCCGATGAATATCCTTTTTCCAACGACCAGGACATCGCCGCCATCCAGTGTGGCAGGTTCCTGCAAATGAAGCAGTTTAACGTGCGGCGACAAGGCCTGGATGATGGAATCTGTTTCGGGTTTTCTTGAATCAGCCCCGGGTCGGGTAATGACCGCCGCCTCCGGCAGGATAAAGGCCGTATCTTCGACGAAGACAGAATCCGGCAGATCCGCCTCGGCAGGGAGTTCCAAAATGTCACACCCGTGTTTTTTGAGCGCGTTCACGTAACCGCGATGTTGGGCGCGGGCAATTTCCAGATTAATTGGAGTCCTCTCAATGTGTGTGATTTCGCATTCGTTGAAACGCGGACTTACGTCACGAGTGATCGCGAAGCGGGTGAGCGGCACGTTTATTGTTCCCCGCTGTGGTAGCGTTCGATCAATGCCTTTGTACGCGGGTCCTTGGGCTTGTTGAAAAGATTTTCGGGCTTTGCGTCTTCGATGATCTCACCATCAGCCATCACAAGGACGCGGTCCGCGACATCGCGCGCAAATCCCATTTCGTGGGTTACGACCAGCATGGTCATGCCGTCCTTGGCGACCTTTTTCATCACATTCAAGACCTCCCCGATCAGTTCGGGGTCAAGCGCGGAAGTGGGTTCATCAAAGAGCATGACTTTGGGTTGCATCGTGAGCGCACGTGCGATCGCAACGCGTTGCTTTTGTCCGCCGGATAATCTGTTTGGATATTCATCTTTCTTGAATAATAACCCCACGCTGTCAAGGTTCTGCTCTGCAAGTTCAATTGCTTGTTTACGATCCATGCCTTTGACGGTCACCGGGCCTTCGATGACGTTTTCCAGGACGCTCATGTGCGGGAAGAGGTTGAATTCCTGAAAGACCATGCCGGTCTTCAGGCGAATCTCATGAATTGCCTGCCGGTGTTCCCGGCGCGTCCCATTCTGTATTTCAATTCGCAAGCCATCCACTTCGATGGTGCCGCGCGATGGATCTTCAAGAAAATTGATGCATCTCAGTAATGTGCTTTTCCCGGAACCGCTTCGCCCGATGATACAAACCACTTCGCGCGGCAGGACTCGAATTGAGATATTCCTCAAAACATGGAGCAGGCCGAAGTATTTATCGAGATTGGAAACGTTGACAATGGGTACCATGTTAACGGTCTCCTTTGGCAAGGCGCGATTCAATGATGCCTTGTATATAGGTCAGGATGATGGTCATGATCCAATAGAATATGGCGGCAATGATCAGCGCTTCAAGACTGCGGAATTGCGACCGTCCCACTTTTTGGGCATTCCATGTCAACTCGTGAACAAAGCCTGTTGCGGCAACAAGGGCTGAGTCTTTTGTCATGGCAATAAAATCATTGCCGACCGGCGGTATGGCAAAGCGCAGGGCTTGCGGCAATACGACGCGCTTCATGGTTTGTGCCGGTGTCATGCCAATTGCGATCGCCGCTTCGCGCTGGCCTTTTCCCACGGAGGCGATACCTGCCCTGAAAATCTCGGACATGTACGCGCCGTAATTCAGCCCCAGAGCCAGAACACCCGCCATTTCACCGGTCATGCGGACATTCAGTTGTGGCAGAGCAAGAAAGAAGAAGAGAATTTGTAAATAAAGAGGCGTCCCTCGAATTAAAGAAACGTAAAAAGTGCTGAGAGCATAGAAAGGCGGAAACGTTGACAGCCTTGCCAGCGCGGCGAGAAGCGCCAGAATTGTCGCAAGAATAATGGAGAATAGGGATACTCTGACTGTCCAGTAAAGTCCCCCGGCAATAAAGCTAAAATTTTCCTTGACAAAGTCTCTGTCAACAAGAATGGTCTTTAATGTTATACCTTCATCGGGCAACCCAAAGGGTATGGTTGAAATGACGCTCCGGGTCTTTTTCAGAGCCTCTTTTCCATCTATAACTACTGTCTCATACTGCCATAACGAAAATTCGGTTGTTCCGTTTGACGATTTTATCTCGTAACTGCTGAAAATGAGGAGTAATAAAAGGAATAATATAAGCCAAGTGAGCGACACATTCGCCTGAAACTGGCGTTTTTTCTGCAGTTGTGCCTCATGCAATTGTTGAGCGTGTGTTTTTTGTGTGCCTGTTTCCGTGTTTGCTATTTCGCTCATGCCAGGTTCCTTTCGTAGAGGTGAACCATGAACAGGGAAACGGGTGTATATCCCGCTTCCCCGTTAACGAGCCAAATTATTTTAGTTGGGAGCCTGGGTGAGGTCTTCGCCAAGCCAATTGTTGGACAGTTCCGACAGACGTCCGTCACTGTGCATGGCAGTGAAGATCTTGTCGACTTCTGCACGCAGGGTGTCGGTGGGCAGTGTGGATGACTTGTCGAATGCCGCTGCAAGGTCTTCGGAGTACACCGGGGAACCGAGTTGAACAACCGGGAAGCCGGCGGCGATATTGGCGTTCACAACCGTTTGCGACGTGACATAACCAACAAAATCCTCACGGCCAGCGGCAATGGCTTGTGCACATTCCTGGTCGGTCGGGAGCGGCACAACGGTTACATTGGGAGCCTGGGCATAGATGGATGCTTCGGGCAGCCCGAGACCTTCCGTGTCTCCATTGAGCCAGAACTCGTAGGTGGTGGAAGTGCCAACGCACAGAGCCTGTCCTTCAAGATCAGCCAGGGAGCCGATGCCGGCATCGGCACGGACCGCGACCACGGCGGGAGTGTAGTAATAGGGGACGCTGAAATCGAGGATCTGCTGGCGGGCGGTGGTGACGGTCATCGAGCCGATGCTCACATCCCATTTGTCAGCCCAATTGCCGGCGGTAATCACATCCCAATCCGGCGTGGCGAAACACGTTTCAACACCAAGACCTTCGCCAACAGCCTTCGCAACATCCACGTCAAAGCCCTGCATTTCGGCGGTGGTGAGGGCGTCGGATGGGCACTTGGTGTCGGCGGAACGTTTGCCGTCCGTGTTGAGGAACGACTGCGGTTCATAGTTCGGGTCAGTCGAGACCATGATGTAACCGCGCTGTTTGATGTCATCCAGCAGGTTGTCTGCTTGTGTGCCTACATTACCACAGGCGGTAAGCACGAGTGCCGCAACCATCGCTACGACAAGAACGTTGTACAGTTTCTTCATTTCTCCTCCAGTTTAATGGAATTAGAATAAGGCAATCCTCTATTGCCTTGAGATGTTTTATCCTTCCATCTCAGGACTTAAGCATAGACCATTTTTTGTAATTATGCAAGGTTCAATATGGCAATCGCATTAAAAAGCGCTGGATGCCCGGGAGCCAGTGTTTTCGTTCAGGAATCGGTCAAACTCCGCGAGTTCACGCTAATTCCAAAGACATAAACACTTCCTTCTGCGCCGCGTAGCGGGAGGAATCTCAAGGGATCGGGCAAATTCAGGTTATTTGAGACCCTTCATTGTATTCTGAGTGACAAGTGTAATTTTGCTGGGCATATGGTTTTCTCATTATCGCTTGTCAATGGGATCACCAGCCTGACACGCAAGCGGGTCGCCCCTGAACAATTGTTGCAGATCCGCCGAGCGCATTGGGGCAACACAGGCAAGGTCATGGCTTTGATCAATAATCTGATCCTGGCTCTCATTCGACAGGCTGGCTTCCACAATGCCGCCCAAGCGCGTCGCTGGTCGCAGCTCATCTTTCCAGGACATTTGCCATCCTCACCCACGCCCTTTTCTGGATTTTAAGAAAGCCATAACCATCCGTTCTCTTTTGCTGTTACATAGACTATAATTACAGCCTAATTGACGTTGCGCCCATAGCTCAATTGGACAGAGCACTTGTCTTCGGAACAAGCGGTTGGGAGTTCGAGTCTCTCTGGGCGCATTTTCGATTTAATACACCATTTGCTGCAAGTGCCAGTGGATATTTCTACTCCTACAAGGTCTACCTTCTCTGATATAGGAATCAAAAGTGGCGGAAAACCGCCAAAATTCGGAATTTTGAGGCTTTCTGCCACTCTATTACAGGATTTTGCATCGAATTATTTTTCTAATGGATTCAAAGTTCATTACTCTGTCCATTGAGCTACGGGGGCGGGCGACGCAGATTATACAGGAAAATAAAATCATCATTTGGTTGCATTATATCCTGCTGGATACCCCTCTACAGAATGGGGTAACACACTTGCCCATCCCATCCAACCCTCGTACAATCAGAGCGGTAAAATTTGATTGCCCATGTTTGCATCGGAACGGGAAAGGAACTTTGAGATGGCAGATATCAAGGAATTTGGAGAACGCCTGGTCGGGAATTTGGAGCAGGTGATCGTCGGCAAGCGCAACTCCCTTGAGTTGGTTGTCATCGGCTTGTTGTGTCAGGGACATATCCTGATCGAAGACGTGCCAGGCGTGGGCAAAACCATGCTGGCGCGCAGTCTCGCGAAATCACTCGATTGTTCCTTCAACCGCATCCAGTTCACGCCTGACATGCTCCCCAGCGATGTGACGGGTGTTTCAATCTATAACCAGCAGAAACGCGAGTTCGAGTTCCGCCCAGGACCGGTCATGGGACAGATCATCCTTGCGGACGAGGTCAACCGCGCCACGCCCAAGACGCAAGCCGCATTGCTTGAAGCAATGGAGGAACGTCAGGTCACAGTGGACGGAGTCACGCATCCGCTTGAACAACCGTTCATGGTGCTTGCCACACAGAATCCCATCGAATACGAAGGCACATTCCCTCTCCCTGAGGCTCAATTGGATCGGTTCATGATGCGTGTGCGCATGGGTTATCCAACAGCCTCAGAGGAGATGAAGATTCTCAACGGACAACAACTCCGGCACCCGATCGAGACGCTCAGGTCGGTGGTCAAGATCAAGGACCTGCTTGCCGCGATCAAAACTGTCCGTGAAGTGTATGTTTCCCCTGTGATCCAAAAATATATCATTGACCTTGTCGGGCGCACACGCCAGAGCAATGACGTGTATCTGGGCGCAAGCCCGCGCGGCAGCCTCGCATTGTTCCGCGCCGGGCAGGCGCGCGCCGCCATGCAGGGACGCGATCACGTTCTGCCGGATGACATCAAGGCAATGGTGGTTGCCGTGCTTGGGCACCGCGTCATTGTTTCGCCCGCGGCCCGCCTGCGCGAATTGAGCGCAGACCGCATAGTGGAAGAAGTCTTGCACAGTTCACCTGTGCCGGGCGGTGATTACAAGGCATCCACTGGGTCTCGACAAGCTCGACCACCGGTTCAAGGTAAGGCGAAGTGACGCCGGGTCGTATCTTTGTTCTGTTGATCCTTGCAGTTGGGGGGATTGGCACAATGGTAGACGGCGCGGTCTATTACGTGCGCCTGTTGTATCTTGGTGTTTTGCTCCTCCTCCTTGCGTGGTTGTTGACAGTCCTATCCCTGCGCGGCGTTACAGTCGAAAGGCACGCCCGCTCCTCGCGTGCAGGCGTGGGCGATGTGTTCGAGGAACACTTTGAAATCGCGAACAACAGCCGCGTGGCCAAACTCTGGCTGGAAGTTGCAAACGAGACGAAGATTCCCAACGCGACTGGTTCACGCATTGTCACGATTTTGCGTGGACGACAAAAACGCTCCTACACCGCCCGAACCTGGCTCACTTCCCGGGGCGGATTCTCCCTCGGACCGACCACTCTTACCTCCGGCGATCCGTTTGGCATCTTCCGTATTTCAAGACAATTCCCTGCAATTTCAAACCTTGTTGTCTTCCCCATGCTTTTCCCGGTACGGGATTTTCTTTCGCCTCCCGGTTTATTGCCCGGTGGCAGGGCGATCCGCCGCAAATCCATAGACATTACGCCTCATGCGTCCGGTGTGCGCGAATATGTGCCCGGTGACCCAATGAAGCGCATCCACTGGCCCACCAGCATCCGCCGAAACCAGCTCATGGTTAAGGAATTCGAGCAGGACCCGCAATCTGAAGTCTGGTTCTTCCTCGATACGCACAAGAATGTACATGTTGCAAAATCGGGCGAATTATATGAAACCCCACCGCTCGACGACCTGCTTTTACTCCGCCGCCGCAAGGTAAAACTGCCTCCCTCGACGGTTGAATATTCGATCAGCATCACTGCCTCCCTCGCGCATTACTTTATTGGGCAACGTCGTTCTGTGGGCATGGTGACCGCCTCTGAACATGCGTATGAGGTCATCCCTGCTGAACGGAGCGAACGACAGGAAGGCAAGATCCTCGAAGCCCTCGCGTTCCTGCAGGGTGAAAGCACCATCACACTCCCCAGTCTGGTCTCAGCGCAGATCGGTCAACTGCCGCAGGGGAGCAGTGCCATTCTGGTTACACCGATGGCTTGGTCTGAGTTGCTTCTCGCAGTGGATAGCCTGCAACGGCGCAACCTGCGCCCAGTCATTGTTTTGCTGATGTCGCGTTCCTTCGGCGGGCGTCAGAGCAACGATGACCTTGCTCAATCCCTCGTCGAACGCAATGTGCCGGTCTGTCCCGTCTATTGCGAAGCCGACCTTTCCGAAACCCTTTCCAGCTTTTCTGCCAACACATTTTCACAGGAGTCTTCATGGCGTCAACCCGTGTTATCACACTTGACTTGAACTTTCAGGGACGTCCGCATGCAATTGCCGCGTATTTGATCCGACACGCGGACGGTGCGGTGCTCGTCGAAAGCGGACCCGGCTCGACTCTTTCCTCCCTCGAAGCTGGTCTTGCGAAAGAAGGCTTGTCTCCCCGCGACGTGACTCACGTCCTGCTCACGCACATCCATCTCGATCATGCCGGTGCGGCGGGATGGCTTGCCAAACACGGCGCGGAGACCTACGTGCATCCTGTTGGCGCACCACATATGTTGAACCCGGACAAGTTGATCGCCAGCGCCACGCGCATTTACGGGGATCGGATGGAGTCGCTTTGGGGTGAGTTCCTGCCGGTGCCGGAGAATCAACTCAAGGTTCCCAATGATGCGGAAGAGATCGCTGTCGGTAATTTGAGATTCCTCCCGATCAATACACCTGGTCACGCGGAACATCATTATTCCTATCTCTTCGAAGATATCCTGTTTAGCGGAGATGTCGGCGGCGTCCGAATACCGGGGTATCCCTATTTAAGAGTCCCCATGCCGCCGCCGGAGTTGCACATCGAACGCTGGCACGAAAGTGTTGCGCGTATGCGAAAGGAAAAGTTTGCGCGTATTGCGCCGACTCACTTCGGCGTCTTCGATGATCCTCAATGGCAATTGGACGAGGTGGAAAAGGGATTGAATTCCGCTTCCCGCTGGCTGGAAGAGACCATGCCGTCTGCCCCGCCCATTGAAGAATTGCGCCAGAATTTCACCGCCTGGATGATGGCGGAGGGAAAGAAGATCGGCCTGGACGAGGAAGTGGTAAAGGTATATGAGTTGGCAAATCCGCTTGGCATGAGTGCGGATGGGCTGGCGAGGTATTGGAAGAAGGTGAGGATGGCGGGGTAATGTTTTTATAAGCGTGTTTCTACTCGCCTTGTATCAATCATTGGAGAAAATTCTTTAAGGATGATAAGATTACAGCGCTTTTGAGCGCTGTTTTTATGTGTCCATTGCCTGTTGCCCCACTGTGTCACGCCGAACGAGTGACGATATGCACAGGTCAAAATCGACGGAAAATACTATACTTTATCCGAAGGAGTTGGAATGAAACATTTTCTTGCAATATCAGATCTATCTTCTGGGGAAGTGCAGGATTTGCTCGACGTAGCCATCAAATTGAAGGAAGAATATTTCAAAAAAGGCAACATACCGTATTTCAAGGGTAAGGTGTTGGGCATGATCTTCCAGAAGCCCAGCCTGCGGACGCGCGTTTCGTTCGACATGGCGATGCGTCACTGCGGCGGCGATGCGCTCTACCTCTCGCCGAATGAGATTGGTCTC
>DATIUT010000402.1:0-17158 GCA_035466615.1 Anaerolineales bacterium
CAAGGAATTTGAAGGATATCGTGACGCGTGGAAGGAATGGTTCGCAGAAGTCATCAACAATAACCTTTTGAAAACAGCCACTTTGGGTGACTGGTACATCGTGATCAGCGGCGGGAAGGAGATGTGGTCTTTCCGCCCGGAACGGATCTTCAAGAAGCCAACAGAACACTCTGAAGGGCTTGGCTGGGTAAGCCAAACGGATATTTTGCACTGGACCGGACGTGTAAGTTATTCTGAAAGGGAGTGGAAGTACAAACTCTGGTATGAGGTGGAATTGACCAAGCTGGATCGCATAATCAAGGGCTGGTATAAGGCGGATCTTTTGGAGGAATTCGTCATCCCTGAAGTGTATGTTGAAACGAACGACCGGGCAGGAATCGCAACTCTTTTCGACATGTCACACACCAAACTGCGCCTCCCCGCCGACCCTGAGATCGATGAAGCCAGAATTGCAAAACGGAGTGCCTATCAATACATCGATGTGCAAAAGGTAGACGTAGCTATAGGCTGGGCGTCTCTCAAGTACCTGACCGTGATCCCGCCGCCACTCATTGCGGATTACCGTGTAACAGCAACGACACTAAGGGTTCGGTCTGGGCCAGGGCGTGATTATGACATTATTGGGAATCTATACCTCAATAACATTGTCAAAGGCGATGAGATCGTGAATGATTGGATCCACATCACAACCGAAGACAATAGGACAGGCTGGTGTCATGGTAGATATCTCAAATTACAGAAGGAACTTGGGCTTTTCACCGGCGGCAGGGAAAAATATCGGGTGGACATGACCGGCCTCAATTTACGTCAAGGACCTGGCGCGAATTATACTGAAATCGATTCATTGAAAAAAGATGAAGTGGTCGAGGGGCTCGGCATCTCACCCGATGGAAACTGGGTACAGGTGCAAAGGTCAACGAGACGCAGAAAGATCAACCACAATCTCTGTGGCCAGTTTTGTGTTGCCGCGTTATGCGGCGTAGATGTCATACCATTGCTGCAGAAATGGTGTCAATCCAGCCAAAGAGGAAAGGTGGTCATTGATACAGACCAAGGCACCGTCATTTATGACCTGCAGGAAATGCTGGAAATGTTCGACGTCAAGTCTGAAGCCTTTCACCCGGAACCAAGCGTGGCTCCCGCCACGCCGGGGTACCTGGAAAAGATGTTTAGGGCCGGCAAGAAAGCCATTATTGGCACGGGACTTACAACGAAGGGCGTGGTGGCCTATAATGCAAGCATCCGTCACTGGCTGGTGGTTGAGGATATTGTGCGCATGGGAAACAGCGGATGGGTGCGCGTCTACAACTCTTACTTTAATCGGGAGGAAATATATCCATACCAGCATATTTTCAATACAGGCGTTGCCACCGGCATCGGCTTATGGGTGGATGCGCCGGATTATCATCCATAAATTTTCTCAAATAAGATTCTCCATACAATGGTTTTCATTGCAAGGAACAAAACGATCTATAAAGTGCGATATACCACAACGCTATTTCAGACTCAACTTCATCCCCAAATGTGACCTTGTGAACCCGAGTCTCTCGTAAAAGCGGTGCGCATCTTCTCTCGACCTGTGGGTCGTCAGCTGGATAAGATGCGCATCGCGCCCCCGGGCGCGTTCGACGGCCCACCTCATCATTTCGCTTCCAATCCCCTGACCACGATACTTTCCATCCACGCGCACGGACTCGATCTGCGCGCGCAACCCGCCTTGGAAACTGATGGATGGAATGAACATAAGATGAAGCGTTCCGATTACATTCCCATCCATTTCAATCACAACCAACTCGTGATTTGCATCATTCTCGATCTGCTCGAACGCCTCGTAATATGATTCGGGCAATGGGTCTTCCAGTCGTTCCCGCCGACTCCCCAAATCATCCTCCGCCAGCATCCGCACAATGGACGGCAGGTCTTCGCGCCCTGCCAGACGAAAAGTCAGCTCGCTCATTCGTCCGTTGTTTGCCTGGTCAAATCGGCGTATTCAGGATGCCTGCGGATGTATGCCGCGGCATAGGGACACATGGGAACAACGCGAAAAGAATTCTCACGCGCATATTTAAGCCCCGCTTCAACGATCTTCCCGGCGACTCCCTGCCCGCGCAAGGATGGATGAACACCTACGTGTGTAATCACAAAATTCCTTTCCTTCTGAATGTAATCCAGTTTGGAGAGTTTGCCGTCAACGGTCGTCTCGAAACAATTCTCACCCGGGTTGTGAGTCACTTGAATTTGGTTCAGATCGATTTCCATAAGGCTCCTCGCTCTTTCCATTTTGAATATTGTATCTTAAACGAAAACGGACGGCACTCTCCTTCCGCCGTCCGTTTTTCAATGGAGCAAAGGTCAATCTGAATTGATGAACGCGATCAACGCTTCAATCTCGGTATCGGACAAATTCAAGTTCGGCATCTTCGTATCGGACTTCACCGATGAGGGGTCATTCAATCGCAGGCGCAATGCCTCCGGGCTGGCTGAAAACTTCGTGAGATTCGGCGCGCCCATTTCGACCGTCCAATATTCGGAGGCGCGCTCCACTTTGTTATTGACGTGGCAGGTGATGCATCCTTTTGCGACGAATAACTGACCGCCCAATTCAACTTGTGAGATGGATGATTCGCCCACTGCTTCAGAAGACGACTTGCTCTGCGCCTCTGCCTCAGGGATGGCCGGTACCGTTACGAATGACCCAAGCCCAACCAACAGGCAGACTACCGTCAATGCCGCCGCAAAACGACTCCTGCGTCGAAATGCAATCGCCCAACCGACAAGCCCGCCACCCAAAGCGGACAGCCGGACAATGGACAAAACTGACACAGGTACAGTCACCGGGTCGCTCTTCGTGACAGGCTGATTCGCAACTTCGGCAACCGGCGCAGCGACGCTCAATATCGGCATGAGTTGATCCATGCTGAACGCCTGGATCGACCACCTCCACTCCCCTTCCTTCGGGAAGGTCAATGTAGCTGTGTAATGTCCGGGCTCGCCATCGGGCCCGGCATTGACCATGAACTTCTGCTCTTTATACAAGCTGGCGGTGATGGTCGGTTCAAGATCATTCATGGGTGTTTTGCCGTGTTGCAAAACCGTGAAACCAACTGTAAAAGGTTCGCCTGCAACGACATCGGTCGGCAGTTCATCCAGTGTGATCACCGCCCAGCCGCCAGCGAAGGCAGGGACGGCAAATATCAAAGACACCAACAGGGCAATGCCAAATGCAAGACGGGTTCGGGAAAACATTCGTACCTCCTTTGGTGAATGGAATTCAATATCCATACACCGCCTGCGGAGGTTTGGTTCCGTGAATCACGGGATCGGTTCGAGTGATTTAGCGATCTTGATCGCCTCTCCGAGTGGCAAGTCCGTTTCGAGGCGATAGGTGATATCTCCATCCGTCCAGATCAATACGTGACCTTCAATAAGCCGCTCGAATTGAATGTCGCCATTACGCATCCGCAATGGGTAGGGTCCCACTGCCCACATTGCGCGCAGGCCATTGACTTCGGTTTCCTCGATCACCTGTGGCTCCATCTTGTGGATCACCCAACTTCCCTCCGGGATGAAATGCAGACTCATCACAACATGTTCAGGTTGTTGAGGGTCCACCCAAACAAGGATTGTCATCTTGCCATCTGCGTCCTGAACGTAAACATGATTCGGTTGACCCAGATCCGGTGGATAGGTTGGGAGCAGGACCGGGTATGGGGCGGTCTTTTGTGCGTTGGCGAGTTTTGTTTCTCCTGCAATGTTTTCAAGGAGCGGAATCAGCGACGGCAGAGGTTCGCCAGGGGTGGCTGTTCTTGGCGGCATGTTATCCGGTATGGCAGTGGCGATTGTTTCGACTGTCGATTCTACAGGCCGGGGAAAGATGCGAACGATCCCGATCTGAATGAACTCGATGATCGCGGCACGAGCAGTCGGGATGAGCATGAGGCTTGAGAGGAAGACAAGCAAGATGGTAAGCGACCAGGCCAAACGCTTAAGAACGAAGCGTGGACGAGTCGAAGAGCGGAGACTCACCATCACCGATTCGGCAATATCGGGCGTGCGTGGATATTCCATCCCATTTGCAATGGTTCGCAATTGCTTTTCGAATTCGATATCCATCATAACTCTTGTCCTTCAGAAAGAACGGGAAAGTCATCCCGAATAATGTTTCGTAATTTTTCAAGCGCGCGGCTCAACCGTGATTTGACCGTGCCTTCCGCAATTTGCAAAGTCTCAGAAGTTTCTGCGACTGAAAGGTCAAGGAAGTAGCGCAGGTACACAATCTGCTGGTCGGTTGCATTCAGGTTTTGAACAGCCTTCCACAACTCATTGGCTCGCAGACGTTGCAAGCTTTTTTCTTCGGTATCGGGAAGCGCCGGCTCGTTGCGGAACGCGCGCGTCAAGGCGGATAAATATCTCCCGACGGAGCGGCGACGATTGCTCGCCAAATTCGAAGCGATGCTCAACAACCACGGTCGGAGAGGGCGCGTCGTGTCGAAACGCTCGAGATGATTCCAGGCGCGTAAAAAGGTTTCCTGTGCGATATCTTCCGCATCGTCGGGGTCGCCGAGAAGCAGGTAGGACAGCCGGAAAACGGCCTCCTGGTGGATGCGCACGAGCGGCTCCCATACTGCCGTATCACCGTTCACAGCGCGGCGAATTAAGGTGGATTCATCCAATCGGTCTCTCCGGAGAGATCATATTCATGAGTTATACACCAATGACCGATGTATGGTTCCGTGTTAAAAGAAAACGGCCGGGGATTCCCGGCCGCCTTCATGATTCTTACGCTTCCACGGGGTAGTAGCACAAGCCCGCCGTTCCGGGACCTGTATGCACCGCCAGCGCGGGTGAGAGTTCTGCAATGAACGACTCGACCACTTCAATCTTCGATTCGACCAATCCCTTGATCTTCTCGACTTCACGTTGCGCCCCCGCATGGACATAGGCAATCTTTGCCCTGCCGTTACCGATTGCATCAGCAACCATGTCCGCCATCTGCTGATAGGCTTGCCCGCGGCTGTGTGTGCGCCCAAGTGGCACAATAACCCCATCCGCCATGCCGATCAGCGGCTTGATGTTGAGCATGCTCCCTACAAGGTGTTGCGCCTTGCCAATTCGCCCGCCCAGATAGAGGTATTTGAGAGTATCGGCGGTCTGGATCATGCGGGTAAGGGGAATCATCTTTTTAACGGCGGCAGTGATTTGGTCCAGGGAAAGGCCAGCAAGTGCGGCGCGCGCGGCTTCGATTACCATCCATCCCTGGCAAAGGGATACATTCTGTGAATCCACCACTTCGATACGAACGTCGGGATATTCACCCTTCATCATGGTCTGCGCGACGGTCGCCGCCTGGTACGCGCCGCTCGCTTTTGATGTCATGTGAATGCTGATGATCTCCTCCCAGCCTTCGCCAGCCAAATTTTTATAGGATTCATAATAATCGTTGGGACCGGGGCAGGCCGTTGTGGGAATAACACGAGCTGTCATCATCCAGCGCAGAAATTCCTCCCTTTGAATGGTAACGAGGTCGCGCAGGATCTCCTGTCCGCGATGGATGTAGTAGGCGACCGCGTGGATGTGCAAACACCCGATCATATTTTCAGGAATGCTTGCACACGAATCAGTTAATACAGCGACATTAGCCATATGCACTCCTGTTTTCAATTCCATTGTACACATTTTCACAAAAAATTGCATTTATTTTGACAAACTTCACAAAAATTCATCCCAGCCAAAGTAATCATTGACCTGCATTTTGTTTGCTCTTACAATACCAACATGAAGATAAAGTTTGCAGGCTTTTTCAGACCCGATCATGATCCTCCATTGATTGCCAGACCCGCATAAACCGCCTTATCGTTTTCAACCCTAATCGAATTCAGAGGAAAAATCCCATGCCTACACCTTTTGTTTCAAAACGCGCCCCCATATACGCAGACATTCCCGATGAAAAGTGGAATGACTGGCGCTGGCAATTGAGCCATCGCTTGAACACTGCCGAAGACATCGAAAAAATCATCCCGTTGACGGACTCGGAACGCAAGGCTTTGCAGACGCAAGGCTTGTTCCGCGTGGATGTGACACCCTACTTCATTTCATTGATCGATCCGAACGACCCCGATGATCCGACCCGCAAACAGATCATTCCGCGCGCGGAGGAGATGCAGGCCTTTACCGCCATGATGGAAGACTCTCTGGCAGAAGACCGCCATTCCCCCGTGCCCGGCCTGGTCCATCGGTATCCTGACAGGGTTCTCATGCTGGTAACGACCCAATGCGCGTCGTATTGCCGTTACTGCACACGTTCGCGCATCGTGGGCGACCCCGGTCAGACCTTCAACCGCCAGGAATTCGAGATGCAGATCGAGTACCTCAAGCGCACGCCGCAGGTACGCGACGTCCTGCTCTCCGGCGGTGACCCTCTCGTGCTGGCTCCCAAAGTTCTCGAGGAATTGCTCACCCGCCTGCGTGAGATTCCCCATATTGAAATTGTCCGCATCGGTTCGCGCGTGCCGGTCTTCATGCCAATGCGCGTCACACAGGAACTGTGCGATATGCTCGCCAAGTTCCACCCCTTGTGGCTGAACATCCATGTCAACCACTCGAACGAGATCTCGCTGGAACTGGAACAAGCCTGTGACCGTCTTACTAGGGCTGGCATCCCGCTTGGAAACCAGTCTGTTCTGCTGGCTGGTGTGAACGACAACGTTCACATCCAACGCAAACTCGTGCAGGATCTGGTCCGTATCCGTGTGCGCCCATACTACCTGTATCAATGTGACCTCGTCGAAGGCGCAGGTCACTTCCGCACACCGGTTGCCAAAGGCATCGAGATCATGGAAGGCTTGCGTGGGCACACCTCCGGTTACGCAGTCCCACAATACATCATTGATGCGCCCGGAGGCGGAGGCAAGATCCCCGTCATGCCGAATTACCTGTTGAGCATGTCCGACCACAAGATCATCCTGCGCAACTATGAAGGTTACGTCACAACCTACGAAGAACCCACCGACTACCTCCCCAGCGATGCCGCCAAATTCAAAGGCGAAAAACGCCTCGAACCCGGGCAGGCTGGTGTTCACGGCTTGCTCGAAGGCGACCAGATGTTCATCAAACCTGAGGGCTTCGACGAAACACATGATCGTCATGGCATCCAGCACCGCCTCAAGGATTCAAAGAAATGGCAGCCGCTCGGCATCGGTGATGGCACTTCCAATCCAAACGAGCAATAAGCAATTCAAGGAGAAAAAATGAATCAATCAAACAAGCGTGTGTTATTCATCTTCATGGCAGGCATGCTTCTGCTCGCCGCCTGCGCCCCCGCTTCCGCTCCCACACAGGACCCGGCAGAAATTCAACAACAGATCCAGGAGGCAGTTGCCCTGACGGTTGCCGCGCAAAACGCACAGACCGAACAAGCCCAGGCATTGATTCCCGAGCCGACGAACACCCCGCTTCCGACTCAGACCGAGGCTAATCCTCCCACCCCGCTCATCCCGACAGCGACTCCGTTCGTGGTCGTGCCATCCACACCAACATCCGCATCCGGCACGGGTGGAGGCGTTGTTGTTGCCCCGGTCAAATTGGAGTACGCTTGCGACAGCCGTGACCGCAGGCCATACGACAACACCTACTTCAAGCCGAACAATGAGTTCGATATCCGATGGACCATCGTCAACACCGGCACAAAATCGTGGCCGGCTGGCATGGATGTCAAATACTATAGCGGCACCCAAATGAGCACGACCACCATTGCGGAACTCCCTGCCATGGATCCCGGCGATTCTTATGAAATAATCCTCGATGCAGTCGCTCCCACCAAAAGAGGCTTCCACGTGATGACCTGGGTCGTTGAAGGTCAACTTTGCTTCCCGTACGTTGCGATCAACGTGGAATAATGGCAGGCATACATACGAAATAACCCGTTCCTGGTCACATATAGGCTTCATAGTGAATCGCAGAACAAAGTACCTGATATGGCTCCTTGCCCTGGCGCTGGTCATGGCATGTGCGCCAACCCTGTCCTCCGCGCCCGCCGTTCCTGCGCTGGACCCGGACGCGATCAATAAAATCATCGCGCAGACAGCAGATGCCGCATCCACGCGAACCGCTGTGGCGGCTCCCACATCCGCACCAACGGAAACCTTCACGCCCACGCCGCGCGGAACCAATACGCCTGAGCCAACCATCACAGAGACTTTTATTTATGTCTACAATTCACCAACGGCATTTGTAATCCCACCCATCGCCAAGACGTTCGGCCCCACCAGCAACAAGGATTACGCGTGCGAGGTCCTCAACAGCCCGACCGATGGAACGATCTACGACCCGCGCCTTGTATTCAAGGTGAGGTGGCGATTCAAGAATGTCGGAAGGCAGGAATGGTACCGCGAGAGCGTTGATTTCATCTACGATTACGGCGACAGGTTCCACAGGACATCCGGGTACGATCTCGAAAAGGACACCAAAATCGGCGAAGTTGCGGAGTTCTTTGTGGATATGCAGGCGCCAAAGGACCCCGGCACTTACACCACACATTGGGCTTTACAGATCGGTGTGGAAATGTTTTGCAAGGTCAGCTTGACCATCGGCGTAAAATAACAATTTCCCCGAATAAAAACAGTGACTGTCTTTTCAAGCAGTCACTGTTTTTATTTCATTATGAGGCGGGAGGAACCTGATCCACTACTGTTTCGCCCACCTGTTCCGGTTTCTTGCGCAGCGTGAAAAATCCCACCGCGACAGGCACCAAAATCATCAGCACAGTAAGGCACAGCAATACATACCCGACGGTTGGTGACACGGTCTGCGGCGTGGTAATGCCGTTGCTTGTGATGTTAATTGGCTTTCCACTGGCAATGATGAATCCCCACACACAACTGAAGATACTCGCACAGCCGCACGCAAGTGCGGTCACAACGGTGGCTATAATGCCGATTTTTCTGTTTTGCATAGTATGCTCCTTTGAAGTTAATAAATGATCGTTACGAAGCAGGAGGAATGTAATCGATGCTACCAGTGGCGGATTCCTCCTCCTTGCTCAGACGGAAAGAGAAGACCCCGACAAGAATTGGAATGATTAGAAGTACCGCGCCGAAACACAATAACATTCCCGAACCCAGCATAACCTCTTCAGGTGTTGAAGCCGGGTTTTGCGCCATCACTTCGGGCATCTGTGTGCCAAACAAAGCCAGTACACCCAGACACATCAACACGATGGATGGTATGCCGCAGGCAAGGGCAGTGACGATTGTAAGAACTATGGCTGTTGTGCGCTTCATTGGTTTCTCCAACAATAGTGATTGGTTCCAGTATACATCCAAAGAATGCATATAAAAAGGGCAGTCTGCACTCGCACATTATGCCCGCAAACTGCCCCTGGGACTAACTCCTCAATTTCGCGCCAACCTCGTGCTCCAACCGCTTGACGATCTTCTTGCGGATCGCGGCAGCCTCGGCATCGGTCATTGTTTTATCGGATTGATACGTCAAGCCGTACGCGAGACTCTTCTTGCCAGCGCCGATCTGTTCACCGCGGTAGACATCGAAAAGTTTGACGTTCGTCAGCACCCTGCCACCGGTCTGACGGATCAACGCTTCCACCTTCGACGCCGGAACTGATTCATCCAAAATGACCGCGATATCCTCGAGGACAGGAGGCACGTCCGCAATGGGCTTGATCCCATAGGCTGGTGAGACTGAGCGTAACACATCCAAGTCAAACTCCGCTGCAAGGACAGGTGCATCGCCAACTTCATATTTGTCTTTTACCAAAGGGTGTAACTCACCGAACACACCTATAACCTTATCACTAATTTTGATTTCAGCGGATTTGCCAGGGTGCAAATATGGGACAGAGTCAGCCGGGACGTAGACAATGTCGGTGTAACGGAGGCCACCCAAAAGGAGTACGATGCGTCCCTTCATATCGTAGAAATCCACATTGAGGGAATCCTTCACATCCCAAGCAAGCGCCTGCCTTAATCCAGTCATCACCAGGACAAGCTTACGCGGCTCGTTGGGCAAATCGTTTTTGACCGGTTCAAAGATTGGACCAATCTCGAATAATGAAATCGATTCGGCGCGCGCATTCTTCTCCACAGATTCAAGCGCGGAGGCAAGCAGGCTACGTCGCATGACGCGTCGTTCGGGCGCAATGGCATTTGTGAGTACAACGTATTCATCGTATTGAGCAACCCGGCTTTCGCGTTCAGGTGAAGTCATGCGGTGGCTGACGATCTCCTGAAAACCAAGGCTGACGAGAATGTCGCGCACATGCTCCTCCCACTCGTGAACGGGATTGCCCAACTGCGGCGGGAGCGAATCTGCCATGCGAGTTTCGGGAATGTTTTCGTAACCGTAACTACGCGCCACCTCTTCTAGAACATCTGCAAGACCGACAACATCTTCTCCAATATCAAGGCGATGCGAGGGAGCGGTAACGCGCAGGCCGTCTTTGGTTGGTTCACACTTGAATTCAAGATGCGTGAGAAGTTCGGAAATTTTTTCGACAGTGAGGTCAATGCCAAGTAAGCGCTTTACATCCTGCGTTGTAACATGCACAATCGAATCTTTCGGCTGAAGCGGATATGCATCCACAAGTCCAGGCGCGATCTTTCCTCCCGACCACTCTGCCATGAATTGTAGTCCGCGTTTGACGCCGGTTTCCGCCAGCGATGGATGCACGCCGCGCGAGAATCGGAATGATGCTTCGGAGGGAAGGTTATGCTGTTTCGCCGTTTTGCGGATGTTGATGAAGTTCCACGCCGCGCCTTCAAGCAGGATGTTTTTGGTCTTATCTGTCACCTCGGATTCGACGCCGCCCATCACACCTGCAATTGAGAGCGGGCCTTTTTCGTCACAGACCAAGACATTCGCTGACGTGAGTGTGCGCTCGTCACCATCGAGCGTGGTGAGTTTCTCGCCATCCTGCGCGGCGCGCGTGATGATCTTTACATTTTTCCTGCCTGCGCGTTTCTTGAGTACATCATAATCAAACGCATGTAGCGGCTCACCCTGATCAAGCATGGCGTAATTGGTCGCGTCCACGATGTTGCTGATGGGACGGATACCCGCCAGTCGCAAGCGACGCTGGATTTTGTAGGAACTGGGCTTGATCTCCACATCACGGATCAAGCCAACCACGAAACGCGGGTTGAGTTCGGGTTCGGTTATCGCAATGGAGACCAACTTTTCAACAGACTCGCCTTCGGTCTTGTATTCGATGACCGGCTTCTTGAGTTCGCGTCCGGTCAATGCGGCAAGCTCACGTGCAACGCCAATAACGTTCGCATTACGCGCCATGTTCGGCAAAATCGAAATATCCAACACCGCGTCACCCATGTAGTCCACAAGCGGCATGCCAACAGGGGCATCCTCATCCAGAATGATGATGCCTTCATGTTCCTCGGAGATGCCAAGTTCCTTCTCCGAACAGGTCATGGAGTACGAATCAACACCGCGAATTTTGGCTCGCTTGAGGGTTGTGAGCACCAATCCGTCCGCGTGGCCATCGTAAATGGTCGAGCCTTCTTTTGCATAGGCAACCTTCAAGGGCTTGGGTAATTTTCCCGTGCCCTTCAAGTGGAAGATGTTCGGCGCGCCTGTGAGAACTGTCTGGTTTTGTTTGCCATCGAACAGGTCGAGCAGAGTCAAACGGTCCGCGTTGGGATGCGGTTTCACTTCACGGATTTCCGCCACGACGATCTTGTCACGGTCCCAGCCAATACCGCTGGTCCTGAACTCGTGACGTTCACTGGAATGCATACCAATGGCAGATGTATCGGGCATCGGTAAGCCGGCATACTTGATCTCATCCACTTCGAGTCCTGCGAGAGTCAATTTGCGGGCGATGTCTTCGATGGACAAGCCGTCAAGGTCAATGTAATCTTTTAACCAGGAAATTGGTAATTTCATTCCTGCCTCCTAGAACTGCCCAAGGAAACGAAGGTCGTTTCCCCAGAAATATCGAATGTCGTCAATGCGATAACGCACCATCAACTGGCGTTCGGGTCCCATGCCCCAGGCATAACCTGAGTAGCGCTTCGGGTCGTATCCGCCGTTCTGCAGGACAACAGGATGCACCATACCGCACCCGAGAATCTCGAGCCAGCCTGAATTCTTGCAGACACCGCACCCCTTGCCACCGCACAGGAAACATTCCACATCCATCTCGGCGGACGGTTCCGTGAACGGGAAGTATGATGCGCGAAAGCGTGTGCGTGCGTGTTGACCAAACATACGACGTGCAAAGTCGGTGAGTGTCCCTTTCAAGTCGGCAAATGTGATGTTCTCGCCCACCACAAGTCCTTCCACTTGATTGAATTGACTTTCCGAGCGTGCCGTGATCTGTTCATAACGGAAGCACATGCCTGGCAACGCAATACGAATCGGCGGCGGGTTGTCAGGGTTCATTGCTACATATTCATGCATCGCATGGATCTGTCCCGGCGACGTATGCGTGCGAAGCAAAATTGGGTTATCGCCCCGCTCGCCCGCTTCCACGAAGAACGTATCCTGCATGTCACGCGCCGGGTGGTTCGGCGGGAAGTTCAACAACTGGAAATTCATCTCATCTGTTTCCACTTCGCGCGACGTGTATACCTGAAAGCCCATATCCGCGAGAATATCCAGCACACGGCGTAATTGTTGTGTGGATGGATGCAACCGTCCCACATTGACTGTACGTCCAGGCAACGTGACATCCAAGGATTCTTCTTCGAGGGATTTCGCCAACGCGGCATCTTTGATCGCCTTGGCTCTTGCCTCCAAAGCAGACTCCAGCGCCACCTTCACACGGTTCGCCGCCGCGCCGACAATTGGTCGCTCCTCCTTGGACAGTTTCCCCAACTCGGCAAAGACCAGCATCAGCGGTGAGCTACGTCCAACATTTGCCGCGCGCCAGGCATCCAGCGCGGCTTGATCGGTGATTGCAGTCAGCGATTCCAGCGCGGTCTTTTCGATCTCTTTCAATTTATCCAACATTCGTACCTCCAAATATTTCTTATCCCGTCATTGCGAGGGCGGCGCTCTTACGCCCAAAGCAATCTCCAACATGATACTGGGATTGCTTTGTCGGGCTACGCCCTCCTCGCAATGACGTATTTACAAACAAAAACCTCCCGTCCACAAATGGGACGGGAGGAAGATTTCCCGCGGTACCACCCAAATTGACCGCTTACGCGATCCAACTTTACGCCGACTAGCATCAGCCTCCCCTGTAACGCTGGGATTGCGGTACAAACTAATTGATTGGGTGCAATATATTGCATCCCTACGTTCACTTGTACGGCTCAAGAGGGAACTTCGGCCGGTTTCGGGCGAATGCAACTTTCAGCGTTTCTGTTGCATCTCTCTGGCGGCTTCCACCAGCCTACTTTCCTCTGTCACTGCCATTTGTAAATGGGGTCGCCTGTTCTCTTTATTATCTGCGAAAACGGGATGATGTCAAGGCTTGTAGAAAAGCAGGCAGGCTCACAGTCGGACTATACGAATGATTTCCTTTTGGGCGGGAAGCATTTTTTCTGGCAAATCATCCAACGGAAAGAAACGTGCTTCCAATATTTCCTGCTCCTGGATATTCACTGCCTGCATGCCTTTTTCAGGGTCGAGCCGTGATTTGAAATACACCTCCAGTCGCATTCGATACCCACTGACAACTTTCACAAGCTCGATCTTTGAAACAAAAAGCCCCGTTTCTTCAAATACCTCACGCGCAAAAGCATCTTCAAGCTTTTCGCCGCTTTGGACGATGCCGCCAGGCAATCCCCATACATCATGCACCCAATGACGATGGCGCTGGAGGAAAATGCGGCCCTCTCCATCCAGCACCACGCCCGAAACACTGACCATGAACTTGCTGTTGAACAGCCACAAAAACCACCACTGGAGATGAGCACCCAACCGCTTCCAGATTTGGAATAGGAAGTCAAGAAGCATATGCCTAATTCAGCACTTCGATATTCGGTTTGAGCGGGATGCGTTCGATCAGGTCCAAAAAATCGGCTTCGGTGACTTCTAATTGAGGTTTATCCATCAGGGCAAGGAGAGTCGCTTCCATGACGTTCGTCCCAAAACTGCGGCCTTCCAAACGCGGCGTGACTGTGACAAGAATATGCAAATTTCGCTTCCTGAGTTCCTCCACGTTCCTGGCGGTGGTTGTGTTTGTTACGACAATCTTTCCTGTCAGATCATCGGGCATGTATTGGCGGATCTGGATAAAGTCGCCGCCCAGAACCTGTGCCTGTTGATAATACTTCTCCCATTTGGGTTGAGGCGGTTTATCCTGCTCGGAGCCAAGCGCATAGAACCACGTGAAAGGCAGGTTTGTAATTACAGGCAACAGCAATCCTGCGAGCAGGCGAATCGTGGATAGTCTTTTCACCGCAATGGGCATTCCCAGTGCAAACATTAAATCGCCATAGGTCATGTCGAGGCCTGAATCTACCATGGCCTCGCCCATCCCATAACGGTCAACAGCAGTGGTCAGGAGCGCAGGCATGCCTTTGAGGGTCTTGTTCTCTTTTTCGTTCAAATGTTTTTCAAGGGCCTGAAACGCACGGCGCTCAAGCAGGCCCTTTACACCATTGCCGTCCCCCACTTTGCTGATCTTAATGGCTCTGCGAATGCGACTCACATCGCGGAAGTAATACCGCTTCTTCCCCACTCGAAGAAAGAATTCCACACCGCCCACACCGAATGCGTCCACTTTGCCGTCCATTTCGGCGTATCGTTGCACAGCTTTCTCGAAATCACCGTCCGTACCCTGCCGGGACAGTTCGCACTCCTGACCCAGAAAAACGTGCCTTGTCGTATGATCCCGCGACGACGAGCCTACACTGATGGATAATATTTTTTTCACCTTGCCCTCCGCAAGTTTGAGATATGCAGCATTATACGCCCGTCCCTTTTAACGGCATACTCCGCGATCGCTCGCGGAGCAGCCAATGACCAACTCAGAGGGAGGAGAGAGTTTATTATCCAAATGGGCGTGTGACAGCCCACTTAGTTTACAAAGGTCGGAGGTCAGGATTGGTGCCGCACCAGGCGCACGCCATTCTGTCCATTTTGTTGCATTCCATGGCGTTGGAGCAACGACTTGCAACTATTCGTGGGGGTTGGTCAGGTAGTTGATCGGAGGGATAGACAACCTCGTTCTCCAACGCAATTTCATGACCAACGTGCTCACAATAGCGGATCTTGCTTATCTTCCACTTTTTCTGAGCCATTCGACACCTCCAGTGTACGAAAGGCATTGTAAGACAATTAAAAAACGCCTGCCAGTGACAGGCGTCATATATTGGAATGACAAACCGCCTATTGTGGATGAGACTTGACCAAATTATCTTCTGACAAGCTTATAGACACCACCATCATCACCAACGAGATGGATTTCCCCCGCCTCATCCTGACCGAAGGATGTGATATTTGCATCCGTATCGAACAATAACTGACCCTGCCAGCCACCATCAGATTTGATCAACCCCCAGACATATCCAGTGCAATAGTCACCGTAGAGGTAGATGCCGTTCCACTCAGGCAGGGAACCGCGATAGACATATCCGCCCGTGACGGAACATCCGCCTTCTGCATGACTGTATTCGGCAACAGGATCGGTCAACCCGGCAGGCGCTTTGTCTTCAAATTCATGCGCACCTTCTCGAAAATCCCAGCCGAAGTTGGTTCCGCCGGGAGAACCGGCAGGAAGATAATCGATCTCTTCATACGTGTTCTGTCCTACATCACCAATGTACAGATCGCCTGTGAGCGGGTCAAATGAAATACGCCACGGGTTGCGAAGACCGTAAGCCCAGATCTCATTTCCAAACGGGTTATCTGCCGGGATGGCATAAGGTTCTGTCGTATCAACGTCCAGACGGAGTATTTTACCGAGGAGATTATCCGTCTTTTGCGCATTCCCAAATGGATCGCCCGCCGCACCGCCATCGCCCAAACCAGCATATAGATAACCATCGGGGCCGAATTGCAAAGTCCCGCCATTATGATTTGGAAATGGTTGTTTCACATGCAATAGATTGACTTCACTGGAAGGATTCGCGATATTAGGGTCACCCGAGACCTGGAAACGCGAGAGAAATGTATCTCCGCCACTCCCTGTATAGTTCACAAAGAAATATCCGTTCTGCGCGTAATTCGGATGGAATGCCAGTCCAAGCAGGCCCATCTCGTTGGAATTGTCATTGACGCGATCCTCAATATTCAAAAATGGAGTTTCGATCAACTGGCCATTTTCAATGATGTGGATGTGACCCAATTTTTCGATCACGAACAATCGCCCTGACCCATCGGCTTGCAGGTCCACCGGACGGTCAAGGCCGGATGTGACCAATTGCCATGTGTAGTCGCTGGCATTAGGGAAAGAAGATGCATCCGGCGGAGGTGGAGGGGCATCGGTTTCCGGGATCGCCGTCGGGGAGGGAAAGGTCGGTAAACCGGGAACAGGTGCCGGCGCGGAGGGAAGCGAGGTGCTTAATCCACTACATGACATCAATACGGGCAATACCAATAAGATCAAATGGCGTTTCATTATCAATCAGTCGTTCACATCCGTTGACTCGGCGTCGATTACATCATCTGCATTATCCAGATTGCTTTGAAGTTCATCCATGTGTTCTTTCACAACCGTGGGCGAACAAAGTTCCACAAACAGGGTCGAGCCGATCCAAAGCACTGCGGCATCGTCCAGAACACCAATGACGGGAAGCGCAATGCCCGGCGCAAGGTCAACCGGGGAAATGAGATATGCAAGGGAGGCAAGCGGTAAAAGTTTCAAAAAGAAACTGATGCGACGGTCACTCAACAGGCGCCCAATGAGTTTGAGGCGCAGGACAAAATCGCGCAACATCCCGCCCGGCGGAATCATCAACTTGTTCGGTTTTTTATCAGTCATGAAAATCTCCTTGTGTGAAATGATTATAAACAACTTTGCTTAATTTACGAAAAGAACCTGCGCGGGTTTCCACGGTAAAATATTCCCATGCCTTATTTGGTAGACGGACACAACTTGATTCCCAAACTTGGACTGCGTTTGGATTCAGTGGACGACGAGATGGAATTGATCGCCATCTTGCAGGAGTTTTGCAGGCTTGAACGCAAACAAGTGGAAGTGTACTTCGATGGCGCGCCAACACCTCATGCCGGG
>DATIUT010000403.1:0-17937 GCA_035466615.1 Anaerolineales bacterium
GTCGCCCGGCGAATCTCATCATCGACGAGGCACATGACCCTGCCAATCCGCACCCCTTCAAGGGCAACATGGACATCGCCAAGCTCAAAGCTTTCATCGCCAAGTATGGGCGTGAGAAAATTCCGTTCGGGATGATCACAGTTACGAACAACGCGGGAGGCGGACAGCCCGTCTCGATGGCGAATCTCAAAACCGTTGCAGATGTCTACCACGCGAGCGGAATCCCGTTCTTCATCGACGCGGCACGTTACGCCGAAAACTGCTACTTCATCCAACAGCGGGAACCTGGCTATGAGCATGTCTCCGTCAAAGACATCGCGCGTGAGATGTTCTCGCTCGCCGATGGCATGACCATGTCCGCGAAAAAGGATGCCATCGTCAACATCGGCGGTTTATTGTGCGTCAACGATGAGACGCTTTTCCAGAACATCAAGAATGAATTGATCCTGCGCGAAGGCTTCCCCACCTACGGTGGACTTGCAGGCCGCGACCTCGACGCGATGGCAGTCGGATTGTATGAGGGGCTGGATGAAGCGTATTTGTCATATCGCATCGCACAGACCGCGTATCTCGCCTCACGACTCAACGAAGCAGGAATTCCCACCATCCAACCCGCAGGCGGGCACGCTGTGTATGTCGTTGCGAATCAACTCCTGTCGCACATCCCCAATTACGAATTCCCTGCCCAGTCTCTCGGCGTAGAACTCTATCGCGAAGGGGCAATCCGTGGCGTGGAGATCGGCTCAGTCATGTTTGCCTGCCTCGACCCGGAAACAAAGCAATGGAATTACCCCGCGCTCGAACTCCTGCGCCTGACGATTCCACGGCGCGTCTACACGCAGAGTCATTTTGATTACGTGGCAGATGCGCTTGCAAAGATCAAATCCCGCGCCAGCGAACTGCGCGGTTTCAAGCTCACCTACGCGCCTGAATTGTTGAGGCATTTCACCGCCAGATTCGAGCCTTTGTAAATTGACCATAAATCAAAAGGATACGAAGTTCCTTGCGAATTTCGTGTCCTTTTGATTCCCAACTTGACACCGTACCCTTGAACCCTGATACTTGGACTTATGACTCGCTGGCTTGATCCTCCACACGTAGACGCTTCGCCTCTTTCGACTCTCAACCTGCCTCCCCTCATCGCGCAGACTCTCATCCGACGCGGGATTCAAACCCCCGGCTCTGTGAGGGCTTTTCTGCACCCTGACACGATTCCTTCAACTCCATTCCCGAACATCGAACCTGCCGTCGAACGCATCCTTGATGCGATCCGCAAAAAGGAAATGATCTGCATCTGGGGCGACTTCGACGTGGATGGTCAGACTTCCACGACAGTGCTGGTGCAAACATTTCGCGCCCTGGGAGCAGACGTCCAGTACTATATTCCCATCCGCGGCAAGGAAAGTCACGGCGTTCACATCGAATCCCTCAAGCCAATCATTGACAACGGCGCAAAACTGATCATCACTTGCGATACCGGTATCACCGCCCATGAAGCCATGGACTACGCCAGCTCGCGCGACGTGGATGTGGTAATCACAGACCATCACGATCCCGGCGAAACACTCCCCAAAGCCAAAGCCATCATCAATCCAAAGTTGTTGCCCAATGGACATCTTCTCGCTAATCTTGCAGGCGTTGGAGTTGCGTACAAACTCGCAGAAACGCTCTTAATCGAAAATCATCAACTTGAAATCGAAAATCTATTAGACCTTGTCGCCCTCGGCCTCATCGCCGACGTTGCCATCCTCCGGGGCGAAACCCGTTCCCTTGCCCAAAAAGGGATTCAAAAACTACGCGCCACAAACCGTCTCGGCTTGAAAGTAATGGCGGAACTCTCCAACACCAGTCTTGAAACCCTGACAGAGGAAACCATCGGTTTTACGTTTGCACCGCGTTTGAATGCGCTTGGGAGATTGGGCGACGCAAATCCAACAGTTGAATTACTGCTTACCCAGGATCCGGCACGAGCGAGGGTTCTTGCCGCGCAAATCGAAGGGCTGAATGCACAACGCCGACTGTTGACAAGTCAGGTCACCGAGGCGGCGGAAGCGCAACTGCGTGAACATCCCGAATTGCTTGCCGAGCCTGCCATTGTCCTGTCACATCCCGGCTGGCCCGGAGGCGTGGTCGGCATCGTGGCAAATCGTCTCGTCGACCGGTACCACAAGCCCGCGCTATTATTCACCGAATCAGAAGATGGCATTTTGCGCGGCTCGGCCCGTTCCGTGGAAGGACTTCACATTACCGAAGCGATCACAGCGAACAAGGAATTACTCCTTGGTTTCGGCGGGCACCCCATGGCGGCTGGACTCTCGCTCCAAAAAGATAACCTGACCTCCTTCCGCAAGGGATTTGGCAAAGCCATCGAAAAACAGCTTGGCAAGATCATTCTCGAAGAGCCGACCCTGCAAATCGACGCATGGCTGGAACTTGATGAGATCAGCCTTGAGCTGGCAGATGCCATTGAAATGCTCGCTCCCTTTGGTGCAGGCAATCCCAAATTGACTCTGGGTACACGCGGCGTAAAGATTAAATCCATTACAGAGATCGGGAAAGGAAAGGAACATCTTCGTCTGGCCGTGGAAGATGAAAGCGGCAACGCTCAAAGCATCCTCTGGTGGGGCGGCGCGGGAGAGGAACTGCCAGAGGATGGAAGCAGGCTTGATATCGCTTATTCGTTACGCGCTTCCACATTTCGGGGCGAAAAGCAGGTCACATTGCAATTCGAAGAATTTCGAGTCGTTGCAGGGGAAACGATTGAGATTCAAAAACCGAAACTGCAAATTCGGGATATGCGGTTGCAACCGTCGCTTCTCAACCTACAGCCATCCACCCTGATCTGGGCAGAGGGCGCGGACAAGTCTGTAGGTACACCGCGATTTGAATTGCATCAGGCTGATGATCTTTCAATTTACACGACCCCTCCCTCCCCTGCCGATTTACGCAAGGCGTTGGAAATTGTCAGACCGAAAATGATTTATGTGTTCGCAATTTCACCGCCAGCGGAAAAGCCGGATGAGTTTCTTTCACATCTGGCAGGCTTGTGCAAATATATTCTGAATCAACGCCAAGGAAAAGTTAATATCCAGGAATTGGCTTCTGCAATGGCGGCACGCGAAAGCGCGGTCAGGATCGGTTTGGAGTGGCTGGCGGCCGGGGGTCACATAGCAGTCCTCGGTGAGGAGGACGCGTTGGTTTTATCCAGCGGGAACGGCAGGACGAATCAATATCTCCAAAAGGAGTTATACGTCGCAGTGAAGGGGATTCTGGAGGAGACAGCCGCATACCGCGCGCATTTTGCGAAAGCAGATATCGACAATCTTATGGGGTTGCAGTCGGGGTAGGCGTACTTAGGTCGGGGATGGTGATCGAATCAAGATTGATCGAACCGCCGCTTAAATGCTCGATGGTGATCTCATGAGTTCCCATCACGAGAACGGGGGATCGCCATTCCACAAGTTGAGTCCTGCTGTTCGATTGAGTCACCTCGAACTCCATCCCATCGAGGTTGATCAGGATACTCCCCAAACTCGGACCCGCCTGAAAAGTGATAATGACCTGTTGTCCCACAAAAGTGAACGAGGCATAATTTTCGGTCGCCAGGGAAATGTGCAGGGTGTTCATATACGCGCCCGTTACACTGGTTTGACTGGTCCAGTCGCCGTTGTATAGAATTTCGAAATAGGTATCGTCGAATTTACTGAGAACTGCCGGTATCGTTTCACTCGCTGTGGGAATGGAGGTTCGCACAAATGGCGGGGTTGGAAAAACTGCATTCGTTGGAGCGAAGGTGGGAAATGACGGTTCGTTGAAATTGGGCGTTTCCGTAACGGCGGGCGGTTCTATGAAAATGGGTGTTTCGGTGGGTTCGGGAGTCAGGGTGGAAAGACCGGGCTCGGTTCCCAAATATATATATCTGAATGGAGTTTCAGTGTTCACCGGTTCATCAGACGGACGCAAAGCATTTGCCCGTCCAATCAACAGGACGATGATGATGCCCAGGATGGACAACACACCGAGGGCAACGGGAACCAGAAAGCCGGGGTCAATGGAGGGTTTCTTTTCCATAAAGCAAACGTTGTGCGATAAGCGGAATACGCTTATCATGTACGGGAGGATACCACACACATGAGCAGCCTGATACCCCGGCCAGCATCATTTTCGCCATCGAACGGCAGTTTCAAAATAACGAAAGAAACAAGGATCATCACGCCTGAAAACACCGGGAGCATTCAGATCGGCAGGATGCTAGCAGAAGACATTCGCAAATTTGCAGGTCTTGAACTTGAAACCCAATTTGGAAACTCAAATTCAAAAAACAACAAGATTGAATTTTTACTCACGGACGATGCGCGCCTTGGAGAGGAAGGATACAAACTCGTCATTTCTTCAGATGGGATCATACTACGCGCCAATCAACCGGCTGGATTATTCTACGGCTCCCAAACTCTAATCCAACTCCTTGGCACGCCTCAAAACGGGACATTCGACCTGCCCGCCCTTTCAATCACCGATTCTCCCCGATTCATTTGGCGCGGCGCCATGCTCGATGTGTCACGGCACTTCTTCCGTGTGAACGATGTCAAACGCTACATTGACCTGGCCTCCCACTACAAAATGAACCGCCTGCACCTGCACCTCACCGACGACCAGGGCTGGCGCATCGAGATCAAATCGTGGCCCAACCTGACAGAACACGGAGCCAAAACCCAGTCAGGCGGTGGTGGTGGAGGGTTTTATACTCAAGAACAATATAAAGAAATTGTGGAGTATGCACGCAGCCGGCATGTCATGGTCGTCCCCGAGATTGATACACCCGGGCATACCAACGCGGCGCTTGCATCATATCCCGAATTGAACTGTGACGATAAAGCACCCGCTTTATACGAAGGCACCGAAGTCGGCTTTAGTTCATTCTGTATTCAAAAAGAAATAACCTACAAATTTTTGGACGACGTTATCCGCGAACTCGCCGCCATCACACCCGGGCCGTATATCCACATCGGCGGCGATGAGGCGCACTCCACGCCCGAGGCGGACTACAAGAAATTCATCGAGCGCATCCAGCAGATCGTTTTCGCCCACAATAAAATTCCCATCGGTTGGGCTGAGATCGGTACAGTGGAATTGAATCCAGGTACCATCGCACAACACTGGCAGGGCGCGGCGTATCAGGAGGCAAAGAAACAGGGATGCAAGATCATCCTTTCCCCCGGCAATAAAACCTATCTCGACATGAAATACGATGAATCAACGCCGATCGGACTCAACTGGGCAGGCTACATCAGCGTAAAAGACGCCTACGATTGGGAACCCGGCAGTCATATGGATGGGCTGGAAGAAAGCGACATCCTCGGCATCGAATCCCCGCTTTGGACGGAAACCATCCTCACAATGAAAGATATCGAGTTCATGGCTTTCCCGCGCCTGCCCGGCATCGCTGAGCTGACATGGTCGCCGAAAGGTCAGAACTGGGAGGAATATAAAGTCCGCCTCGCCAAACACGGCAGGCATATGGATAGGTTGGATATCAACTTTTTCAAGTCACCGGATGTGGATTGGGAATGAATTAAAAATCGAAGGCTGAGACGAAAATCTCAGCCTTCATAATTTATCCTTCATCCTTTGCTTGCCGCTTTATCCGTAATCTGCAACGCATCACCGAGAATATCAAATCCTTCCTTCAATTGTTCCTCGGTAATGATCAATGGCGGGATGATCAACACGGTATGCCAGTGCGTGTACAAGAACAAACCGTTATCCAAACAATATTTCCTCAACGCGGTCATCTCCGGCGATGACCCATTCCACGGCGACATCGGTTCTTTTGTTTTTCGATCCTTGACCAATTCAAGGATTCCGAACAAACCAATATTGCGGACATCACCCACAGAGGGATGCGCCTCTCCGAGATCAGACAACATCCGCTTCAAAACCGGACCCATTGCCGCCGCGTGCTCAATGACTTTATCCTCCCTCATGGCATTGATATTCGCCACAGCCGCCGCCAGCGAGACCGGATGTGATGTATAGGTCAGCCCGCTTTCAAAGGGAGTGTCATTGAATGCCGCCGCGATCTCTGGCTTCATGGCAACCGCTCCCAGCGGCGCATACGCGGAGGTGAGCCCCTTTGCCATCGTCATAATATCGGGGACTACATCCCAGTGTTCGATGGCAAACCATTTGCCGGTGCGGCCAAATCCGCTCATTACTTCGTCGGCGATCATTACGATGCCATATTTATCGCACAAGGCACGCACGCCCCGCATGTATCCCTGCGGTGGGATGATGATCCCATTAGTACCTGTAACAGATTCCATCAATATCGCGGCAATCGTCTCAGGGCCCTCGTATAAAATGATCTCTTCGAGGTGATTGACATAATCGCGTGCAAATTCCTCTTCGGAAATGTCGGCGTTGGTACGATGGAAGGTGGAACGATAGCGGTACGGGTCAAGGAAATGCACAACGCCAGTCATCAGGTTCGGCTCCCAAACGACGCGGCGCGGGTCGCCGGTCGCGGCCATCGCCCCGGCGGTTGCTCCATGATAGGAACGATAACGGGTCAAAATCTTGTGTCGCCCCGTATAGCCGCGGGCAAGTTTGATGGCGTTCTCGTTGGCATCCGCCCCACCGAGGGTGAACAGGACCTTCGTCAAGGCTTGATGCGGGGTTATATCCGCAACGGCTTTGCTCGCCAGCGCGCGGACTTTGGTCGTCATGCCCGGCGCGGCATACGGAAGTTCCGCAGTTTGTTCCTGCATGGCTTTGATGATGCGCTCATCCCCGTGACCGATGTTGACGCACATGGTCATCGAGTTGAAATCAAGGTAACGTTTATCGTCCACATCCCAGAAATACACACCCTTCGCACGGCTCGCTACAATGGGGTTAACCTTCGCCTGCGCCGACCAGGTGTAAAACACATGCTCCTTTGAGAGCGGAAGAATTTCATCGCGGGGTAGATCGAACATACACACCTCTGTTTAGAATTTTGTGAGGTCTTCAAGGCCTCACAGTTCTTTATTTTTCAACGATTATAACCCTCCCCGATTCCAGGAACTGTGATAAACTATCGTCCGCTCGAAATGGTACGTACTACGTGCCTTTCCGCTCCCGGCGGACCTGCGGTTTGAACGGGAGCAATCCCATGGAAAGGAGGAACCCCTCATGCGCAAATATGAATTGATCTGCATTTTCCATCCCGATCTGGATGAGAACGCTTTTAAAGGCGCTCTGGAACGCGTCCAAGGCTGGGTCAGTGAAGCAGGCGGAAGCGTGGACAAGACCGAGAATTGGGGTCGCCGCAAGCTTGCCTATGCGATCCGCAAACAGACCGATGGTCAGTATGTTTTGATGAACATCACACTTGACCCCAAGTCCAGCGGCGAACTGGAACGAAATATCCGCTTCCTTGAGCCTGTGCTCCGTCACATGTTGACGGTTGTGTAGTATATTTCCGCCATATCGCGTCTTGGACGGTCTGGTTTTATAAGGAGATTTAAAAATGAGCCGAGGATTGAACAAGGTCCAGATCATTGGACATTTAGGTAAAGAGCCCGAAATGCGTTACACCCCTTCGGGAAAACCTGTGACCACATTTACCGTGGCTGTCAGCCGCTCCTGGAGTTCAGCGGACGGCGAACGCCACAATGAGACCGAATGGTTCAATGTCGTCGCCTGGGGCAATCTCGCGGAGATCTGCAAGCAGTACCTCACAAAAGGACAGCAGGTCTACATCGAAGGACGCCTGCAAACCCGCCGTTGGGACGACAAGGAAGGCGCAAAACACACAAGCGTCGAGATCGTTGCCAATGAAATGATGATGCTTGGCGAGCGCCGCGATCACAACAACCACCCGGCATCCGATGCGGCATCGGCGGAAGGTCCAGTGGAAACGAACGAAGAAGAGTTTCCATTTTAGTTATCAATTGGAGTAGGAAATGGCTGAAGATAGAAAATCATACGATGGGCAACAGCAGGGCGGTTCCCGTTTCTTTGCAAAGCCCAAGTTTTGCCAGTTTTGTGCTGATAAAACACTGACGATCGACTATAAAAAGGTCGATCTGCTCAGGAAATATGTTACAGAGGAAGGCACGATCCGCCCGCGCCGGCAAACCGGTGCGTGCGCAAAACACCAGCGCACGGTTGCGGTTGCAGTCAAACAAGCCCGTCAGATCGCTCTGCTTCCCTTCACCGGGAAACATCTCGAAGACATGCGCTAAATCTGATCAATAAAATGCGAAGCGGGGCATGGACTGCGCCATGTGGACGCGTCATGCCTCGCTTCGCATTTTGGAGCAATTCATAATGTCAAATCAAGAAAAGAAACCAAGGATCCTCACAAAAAAACATGTCGCCCGTCTTGAGCGCGAGCGTAGACAGGTCGCCATTGTTCGGACTGTGGCTTTGGTCATGATTGGCGTAGTCGTCATCCTAATCGGGTACGGTTACTTCAACGTCAATTACCTGCAATTGCAAAAACCGGTGGCAGAAGTGAATGGCGAGAAAATCACCATTGAGCATTTTCAGGAACGTGTCCAATGGCAAAGGGTCAATCTGGCCAATACGTATCAACAATACCAGTTCTACCAGCAGAATTTCGGCATGGACATGTCACAGCAGATCCAGGAGATCGAGTTCTACCTGCAATTCCCCGAATCGCTCGGGCAACTGGTCATTGATCAGATGATAGACGAGGCACTGATTCGCCAGGAGGCGGAAAAGCGCGGTGTCACCGTATCTGACGAGGAAGTGGAACAGGCTGTCCAAAAAGCATATGGTTTCTTCCCCAACGGAACCCCCACCCCAACCATCACTCCCACCGCCTTCGAATACCCGACCCTGACTTCGGAACAGTTGACCATCTATCCGTCCACTGCGACTCCCACCAAGGTTCTCACGTCCACACCGGCACCTACATTCACACCGGACCCGGCCATAACACCGACTGCCACAGAACCAGTCGGGCGGCCGACGCCCACCTTTGTGCCAGAAGTTGCAACTCCCACCGCGACACCCTACACACTGGATGGTTTCAAAACCAAATACCAAACAACTGTGGACCAGTTCAAATCCTACGGTATCAGCGAGGAAGTTCTGCGCGATGTATATAGGAACAACCTCCTGCGTACGAAACTGCTGGAAGCGATCTCTGCGGACCAGCCCGCCACAGAAGAACAGGTCTGGGCTCGCCACATCCTTGTAGATTCGGAAGCTGAGGCCAAGGCCGTTTACGAGCTCCTTCAAAACGGCTCTGACTTTGCCAGACTTGCCAGGGAATTCTCCAATGACACCGGCTCCGGTGCCGTGGGCGGTGACCTTGGCTGGTTCGGCAAAGGCGCGATGGTGCCCGAGTTCGAAGAAGCCGCTTTCAGCCTGAAGATCGGCGAGATCAGTGAATCTGTGCAAAGCCAGTTCGGTTATCACATCATCCAGGTTCTTGGCCGGCAGGAACTCCCGCTCTCTGACAGCCAGCTGGAGCAAAACCGGGAGACATCGTTTTCTGAATGGCTTGCAACCGCCAAGGAAGAAGCAACGATCACCAACTACGATGGATGGAAGGAACAAATCCCGCCAATGCCGGATTTCCAATCGCAATAAGACATTCGCATGAAACAAATCGCCCGTCTCAAATTGAGACGGGCGATTTTCTATTCACCATCACGCTCTCTTCAACATTTCATCCGTCACCTGATCCAGCCTCAGACTGATCACTTGACTCGCCGAATCGCGTCCCATGGTAATGCCGTAGATCACATCCGACGCCTGCACGGTATTTCGATTGTGTGTGATGATGATGAACTGCGTATCCTTGCTCAATTCCAACAGCAGGTCTCTAAAGCGTCCAACATTCGCTTCATCCAACATCGCGTCCACCTCATCCATCACACAGACAGGCGTCGGCGAGACCTTGAGCAGGGCAAATACAAGAGCAACCGCCGTCAAACTGCGCTCGCCGCCGGAGAGTAACGCCAGTCCCTGCTCGCGGCGACCAGGCAAACGTGCTTCGATCTCGATACCCGTTTCCACAAGGTTGTCGGGGTCGGTCAACGCCAGCCGCGCCGACCCGCCTCCAAACAAACGAGTGAACATCGCGCGGAACTGTTTATCCACCGCGTCGAAAGTTTTCGAAAATTCCTGCTTTGTCAACTCATCCAACTCGGCAATCACATGCCGCAGGTCTTCTTCCGCCTTCCGTAAGTCATCCACCTGCGTCCGCATGAATGAATAACGCTCCGACTCCCTATCGTATTCCTGTTTCGCTTCGGGGTTGATCGGACCCATGCGCCGCACCTGTGTCCTCTGCCTGATCAATTGCGTCTCAAGGTCAGGCAAAACCTCCGTCACAACGGGAAGTTCCTCCACCATGCCTTCGAATGGCAACGGCACAGGACCCGACACCTCATCCGCGTAATCAAACATCACCAGACCAAAATCGTCCATGATCTTCTGGCGCAAATTATCGAGAGCCTCCTGTTTTCGCAATTGCTCCAACTGCACCTGACCATGCAAACGTTCGGCAGTTGCAAGTGTACGCTGCGCATTCGCTTCAACATCCTGCAAGCGCGCCTCCTCCGCTTCCGCCATTTCCAATTCCCTTTCGGTAGGGTCAACATCCACGCGCAAGACCTCGATCTGTTCGCGCAAAACACTCTCGCGCTCATGCAACGAAACCTTGTTCGCATCCAAACCGTGCAGTGAAGTTTCGGCTTCATTCAAACGCGTGGCAAACTCAAAACGTCTCGCATCGAACTTCTCCGTCTCTTTTCCCCTCTCCTCTTTCCTCGCATTTGCATCCGCCAGCGCGCGTTCAGCCACTGCAACGCGCGTGCTCCAATATGAAGCCTGTCCCTGTGCCTCCGCCATGTCCATCCCGCTCCATTGCGCGGAGATCGTGCGCAATTCACCCTGTGCCTTCGCGGATTCAGACTCAATGACAGCCTGTGACTCAATCAAACTCTTTTGGATGGACTCCGCCTCATTCGCTTCCGTCCTCAACTGGATTTGCTGACTCTTCTGCCACTCCAACTCCCGACGCCTCGCTTCAGACTCCATCCCAGCCTGCTTCTCGTTTTGCTCAGCTTCCTCCAACCTGACGCGTACCTCGCGTGCCGTATTGGAAGACTCGGTCAACTCGTATTGCGCCTCATTGGTCTTTGCGGAAAGCGACTCCACTCCTTGATTCAAAGACTCGATCTGCGCGCTCAATGTGGACAGGGAATGGGCCAATTCTCTTTTCTGGCGCGGGCGGCTCAGGGCGGAGGAAGAAGCGGGTCTCCCGGCCACGATCAAACCATCACCACGGAAGACTTCGCCGCGTAAAGTCACAACGCGCGCGTGAATCGGTAAACCCCGAATCAGTCGCCGCGCAGTCGAACGATCGCGCACGATCAACGTTTGACCGAGCATCAGGTCCACTGCCGCGCGTAATTCATCGGGCGCATTGACAAGTTCAGATGCAACACCCAGACAATTTTCATCTTTCGGTTCCGCGAGCGGCTGACGGTTGTGTTCTTCAAGAGGCAACAATACTGCACGACCTGCCTCGTTTGATTCGAGCAACCGCAGCGCCTCTTCGATCTCGTTTGCATCGAGCAAAACGGCGTCGAGCGTATCACCCAACGCGGCAGTAATCGCCGTCTCCAACTCCGCAGAGACATCAAGCGCTGCGCTCAATGCGCCGCGTGCGCCTTTTAGTTTCATTTGCTGTGCGGCTTCGAGCAGGAAGCGCGCACCCTCCGCATAACCCGCCAGCGATTGTTCAGCCTGCTCGAGCACTTCAAATTGGGTCTTGACACGCGTATGAGCCGAAAGAAGATTGATGCGTTCCTCATTGCTTGCACGCCGTTCGTTTTCGAGTCGCTCAACTTCCCTCTTTACGGTTTCCTCTTTCGCTTCCGCCTGTTTGAGTTGGGTTTCCAACTCTTCACGCTTCAGGCGTACACTTGCATATTTTTCACTGGTCTCGCGCGCAAGGGACTCAGCCGCCTCAATTGCTTTATTCGCCGTTTCCAATCTTGCATTCAACGACTCAAGACGCGATTTCAATTCATCAAGCCGCGCCTGTAATTCGGCGCGTTGCGCGTTCCACTTTTCCATCTGCTCCCGAGCAGAACGCAATTTCTCCTCCAATGAAGCGCGCTCGGTCTGCCTGTTCTGCAATGACCGTTGCACTTCTTCGTGTTGTTTCTGTGCTTCCTCGTATTCGGACTGCAATCGCACAACTTCCTGCCCAGCCTCTGCGAGGCGTTCACGCGCAACGCGTTCCTCATCCGACGCGCGTTCCTGGTCTGCCTGTGCAGAGGTTTGCGACGCGAGCAAGGCGCGGCGGCGTTCCTCCAGAACGGCAAGTTCCCTGCTGACCTCCTCGCGCTGGCTGTGCAGTTCCGCAGACTGACGATGCCATGCATTCAATCGCGAACGAAGACTCGAAAGCCTCTCACGGAAAGAGTTGTATTCGGCTTGTGTTTTTACATGTTCCGCACGCGCTTCCTGCAAACGGGCTTCCTGCGCCTTTACAACTTCGCGTGCATCAGTCAGTTCCTGTTGCGCCTTGTGCCAGTGATAGCCATACCATTCGCGCAGAATGACCTTTAGATCGGCTTGCGCGCGCAAATATTCCGAAGCGCGTTTTGCCTGACGTTCCAAACTTCGCAGGCGCGGCTCCAGTTCAGACATGATGTCGAGAACGCGTTCAAGATTACGTTGTGTGGTCTCGAGTCTCTTCAGGGCTTCTTCACGGCGCGTGCGATACAATCCCACGCCTGCGGCTTCTTCGAACAGCTTGCGCCGCTCCTCGGCTTTGAGAGCGAGAGAGGCATCCACAAGTCCCTGCCCCATGATGGTATAGGTGCGGTCAGCCAGACCAGACGCAGAAAGCAACTCGTTCAAGTCCCTCAAACGGACTTGCTGATCGTTCAGCAAATAATCGTTATGACCATCGCGGTAGGCGCGGCGCGTCATGGCTGCTTCGGTAAAGTCCACAGGGAGCCAGCCATCCGTATTATCGAAAAGGATATGGGCAGATGCCATGCTGGCGCGGGCGCGATGTTCCGAACCGTTGAAGATCATGTCTTCGGTTTTCTTGCCGCGCAAAAGCGTATAGGACTGTTCGCCCAACACCCAGCGCAGGGCATCGGCAATGTTTGATTTCCCGGAACCGTTCGGCCCCACGATGGCAGTAATACCACCCGCGAACTCGAAGGTGGTTTTCGATGCAAAAGTTTTATAGCCTTGTAATTCCAAAGATTTAAGACGAAGAGGCATAAGATGATTTATGGTTTAATGTTTTGAATTACGTGTCTGCATATTTCCGTGTCTACTTATAAGTTATCCCAAGCGCTTCGAGCGCGGTCTGTGCGGCGATGCGCGCGGCAACTCCCTTGCTTGTGCCATGTCCCCTGCCATAGGTCGTTCCCTGAATGCGGACCTCCACCTCGAATTCCTTTGCATGGTCGGGTCCTTTGGCTGAGACGGTCACATATTGCGGCGTTCCCATCTTCTCCGCCTGCGCCCATTCCTGCAACCGGCTTTTCGGATCCTGGATCTCATCCAGGATGTAATCCTGCACGTCATTCAACATGGGATTGACGAACGCTTCGACCGCCCCCAGGCCTGCATCCAAAAACAATGCACCGATCAGCGCCTCGAACGCGGACCCCAACAATGTGTCCCGGTCATTCCCGCCCGATGATGCTTCCCCGCGTCCAAGGCGGAGCGCGCCTCCCAACTCAATGCGGCGTGAAAAATTCGCCAACTGCTCGTTACGCACAATGGCAGAGCGTACCCTCGTCAGATCCCCTTCCGGCATTTCGGGGAATCGGTTATACGCCCAAGCGCCCACAATGAAATCGAGCACGGCATCACCCAAAAACTCAAGCCGTTCATTGTCAATCTGTGAATTGGGATTCTCGTTCACGTAGGAACGGTGCGTGAGGGCATGAGTCAGCAGGGATAAATTTGAAAAGGGCAGATTCAACCGTCGGCTAAGATCGGAGGCGGATTCTATATTTTGCGGTTCGAAGTCTTGAGTCATATCCAATTCTTGAGCGGGCAGAATTGTATCATGACTGAAGTTTTAAGTTACAATCAGCCGAGTTTTCGATGGAGGAAGCATGGTGGAAGTAAACAGTGAAACGCGTTTTTTGCACGTGGTCGAGATGGGGCTTGGGGCATGGCAATGGGGAGACCGTCTGATCTGGCAGTACGGGCAGGGGTACAGCGACAAGGAAGTACACGATGCATTCAAAGTATCTGTAGAGGAAGGCATCCGATTCATTGATACAGCAGAAGTTTATGGTAACGGGATGTCAGAGCGATTGCTTGGGAAGTTCATTCAGGAGACGGAACAGCCCGTTTTGATCGCGACGAAATATTTTCCCTTCCCCTGGAGGTTTCTTGGGACATCCATACCACGTGCGTTGAAGAACAGCCTTGAACGCATCGGCGTGGACAGCGTGGACCTGTATCAGATCCACTGGCCCACACCGCTCTTGAGCGTTGACCGGATGATGGACGGCATGATCGAATGCGCAAAGATCGGCATGACGCGCACAGTGGGCGTTTCGAATTTCAATCAAACGCAGATGCTGGCGGCTTATTCGGCGCTGGCACGCCAGAACATTCCGCTGGCATCCAATCAGGTACATTACAGCTTACTCAACAGAAAAGTGGAAAAGAACGGTTTACTGGCAAGGTGCAGGGAGTTGGGTGTCCGTTTGATCTCCTACAGCCCGCTCGAAAAGGGTTTATTAACAGGAAAATACAATGCGGTCAACCGCCCACCTGGAACGCGCGCGGGAACGTATGCAAGCCTGCTCCCTCAAATAGAACCGCTCATAAAACTGATAACAACCATCGGTCAGGACCATGGCGGCAAGTCCAATGCGCAGGTGGCATTGAATTGGGTGATCTGCAAAGGCACTCTCCCGATACCGGGTGCAAAAAACATTAAACAGGCCCGGGAAAATGCAGGCGCGCTCGGTTGGAGATTGACCGAGGAGGAAGTTGCGAAACTCGATGAAATGAGCGACCAGATATCGGGTACGTAATCAAATCTCTGCAAAAATCATCAATGGCAATTTTAAGCGGAACGACCCGCCCGTATTTCCACGGGCAGGTCGTCGATGAGCGAATTCAGAAGTAATCACGCCTTCGGCGTTGGCTTGAGGAAGAGCATGAACGCATAACCAAGCCCAAACAAAAGGTAAACAATAATCGGGATCCACTCATTTTTGCGAAGCACCGCGGTACCAGAGAAAGAGGCGGCAATAATCACAACCAGCCCGATTATTGTGCTGATAAACAGCGCCCAGCCCATTCCTTTTTGAACGTTCTCGTTCGCATCCTTGGCAAACCAAAGAGCCAAACCCAGGGCAAGCATCGCAGATCCAAGGAAACGGATCGCCCAAAACGTAGCCTCATACAATTCATTTACACCTAGTTGCAACAGAATCATTTTAGGCACGACCAAAAAAGCCGCACCTACAATCACCGCGACGAACGCATTGAGAACGAACAATATTCTGTAACTCATGGTATTCTCCTTTTGGGTGTGAATTGGAACCGACAAAATTAATATACAACATCTTCATAGCGATTGGAAGTTGATATCAATCACGCGACCTTGCATTTACTTAACACCAGTCACATCCCCGGGATACGAAACCTGTCCGACAACTACGCATCCTTTCCGGACCCGATGCCCGTCTCCGGTCTTTATACATTTTCCAAACCAAATACTTCTCGATTCTCCATTTGTGATATATAATGTCCCCACCATGCAACACCAAATCCGCTTCGCCAATAACAATAATAACGATAATGACGATCTGACATATCGTTGGGCGAAGCCTTGCTAATTGACAGACAACTCAAGTCAAACCAATCGCCCAACGCAAACGCGAAGGGCGATTTATTTTGTCTATTTTTTGTCATTGCGAGTGACACCCTGGTATATAAGAGGATTGCCCTGCCCGGCGAAGCAACCCTCACTATGACGGAGAAAACATTCGGAGGCATACCATGTATAGAACTCATACTTGCGGAGAATTACGCACCAGCCACGCGGGGCAAACGGTCACCCTCGCGGGCTGGGTCAACCGACGCCGCGATCACGGCGGGGTGGTATTCTTCGATTTACGTGATCGATCGGGAATTGTTCAAGTCACCATCAACCCAGACATCCCAAGGGAATCCCTGGATCGTGCATTCGATGTCCGCATGGAATGGGTTTTGCAGATCGAAGGCGTTGTGCACAAACGTCCAGACGGCATGGCAAACCCCAAAATGGCGACCGGTGAGATCGAAGTCATTGCCACAGATGTGAAAGTTCTCAACCCGTCCAAGACCCTGCCATTCATGGTCAGCGGAGACAACGACCTGCCCGACGAAAACACTCGTCTCAAATATCGTTACCTTGACCTGCGCCGCGAGCGATTAACCAGGAACATGATTCTGCGCCACAAGGTAATCAAGTTCATGCGGGATTCTCTCGACAAACAGGGTTTCATCGAGATCGAGACGCCAATCATGTTCAAAGCGACACCCGAAGGCGCGCGCGATTACCTTGTGCCATCACGCATCTACCCCGGACAGTTCTATGCCTTACCTCAATCACCTCAACAGTTAAAGCAATTGCTCATGGTCGCAGGCATGGACAAGTACTTCCAGATCGCGCGTTGTTTCCGCGACGAAGATCTGCGCGGCGACCGTCAGCCCGAATTCACACAACTCGACCTTGAAATGTCCTTTGTTCAGCGCGATGATGTGCTGGCTGTAGTCGAAAACTTATATACCGCCATGATCCCCGCCATCGCGCCAAACAAGAAATTGCTCTCAACGCCCTGGCGCAAAATCTCTTATCACGAAGCGATGGAAACATACGGAACAGACAAGCCCGACCTGCGTTTCGGCATGGAGTTAATCGAAGTCTCGGACATTTTCTCCAAAAGTGAATTCCGCGTCTTCCAATCAACCCTGGAATCTGGCGGCGTCATCAAGTGTATTATCGTTCCCCGTTCTGCGGACATGTCACGCAAGGAAGTGGACGCAGTCACAGAAGTGGCGAAGTCATTTGGAGCGAAGGGAATGCCCACCTTGGCAGTGACAGCCGAGGGCGTGAAAGGAAGCGCAGCCAAGTTTGTGACGGCAGAAGAGGTCGAGACGTTGAAGTCCAAAACGGGAGCCGGGGTCGGCGATCTCATCGTCTTCGCAACCGATACACGCGCCGTGGCAAACAAAGTGCTTGGCGGTTTGCGTTTGTGGTTCCGCGATCATTTGGAACTCGCTGATGAAAACATGATGGCGTTCGCATGGGTCGTGGACTTTCCGTTTTTCGCCTATAACGAAGAAGAGAAAAAATGGGAGTCGGAGCATCATCCGTTCACGATGCCGAAGTTGAGTGATCTGGATAAGTTTGACACCGATCCAGGCGCGGTGATGTCAGATGCGTACGACATGGTGTGTAACGGGTACGAGATGGCCTCGGGTTCGATCCGTATTCATCGCCGTGACATTCAGATGAAGATGTTCCAAATGCTTGGCTTGAACGATGAAGAGATCAAAGCGAAGTTTGGGCACATGCTCGAAGCATTTGAATATGGTGCTCCTCCACACGGCGGCATGGCGCCCGGCATTGACCGTCTCGTCATGCTGCTCGCGGACGAACCCAACATTCGTGAAGTGATCGCCTTCCCCAAGAACCAAAACGGACGCGATGTGATGGCGGACGCGCCATCAGAAGTCGAGCCGAAACAGTTGAAAGAGTTGCATATCAAGATTGAATAACGTCATTGCGAGGGCGGTGCTCTTCCACCCGAAGCAATCTCCGTCATTGCAGTGGGGATTGCTTCGTCGGACAAACGCCATCCTCGCAATGACGGGGAGTTGTTATGACCCAAACCATCGACACCAAAACCGTCCAACATGTCG
>DATIUT010000404.1:0-8023 GCA_035466615.1 Anaerolineales bacterium
TCAATGATGGAAAAGGCCATGACGAACGGGCGGCACGCGAAAATGATGTTGCCGAATTGCTCAGGCAGGGACTGGCTCAATGGCAATCCTCGGATGGCATGTACAACATCGGCTTGACCCGCTTTGCGCTGGTCGATCTGGAACGCAAAAGGATCAACACGGATGGGTTCAACAGCTTTTTGCTATCACAAGCGCTGACCTATGGTTATAACGACGATCAATGGTGGTCGGCAGTCAGTGATCCCAGAGAGAGGCTCTCGGTTTCGGCCCTACTACTCAGGAAGGGGAACGAGGTTATAGCGGCGCGCGTCTTGGAGCACCTGACCGGTGACATTGAGATTCGTTCTTTTTCAAAAGGCTTGCCTGAAGTCATTGGCACATCCTTGTTGGAGATCGGGGCCAAGACAGGCAACACAATTCTTCGCCAGCAGATCCTTCAAGGGGTGCGCGAACTGACTCTGCCCGGAAGAGCATGGAGCGATGAGGCTTTATCGCTAAACGCGAACCAGATACGGCAACTCGGGGATCTGGCGCTTGAAGACTCAGATGCCGGGGATGCGGCGGCGGAACTGATCGGGCATTTTCGTGTTACGCCCGCAGTTCAGGTGGTGATTGGTCGCCATGAAGAGGATAGAAAGATTGCTGCCCTGTTGCTGATCCAACAGGAGGCGGGGAGCCTGCCTCAAGATGTGCAGGGGCGGCTCCGTTTCAGGTTGAAGCTGGAATGGGCCATACAACGGTTTATCCAACAACCTGTCAGTCTGGTAGGTGCATATGTGATGGCATTCCTAGGTGCTTCCCTGGGTGTGGGGATACAGTCGTACCTGACAGACCACTATCCAAGTTTTTTCGACATTGACCGTTTCACAGTATCTCTAGAACGGGGATTGATCACTGGGGCAATCTTTGGGATGGGCATCTTTTTAACCCGAGTCGTTATGGAACGCTTCCATACATCCAGAGTTCTTCCCCGCATCATTCTTGGAACATTGTTGGGGAGTATGGGAATGAATATCGCATTGTTGGTTTTTCATGTGCTTTTCGTTCACACCCCTCCCAGGGGATTTTTGATCACGGGCGGCTGTCTGGTCATCGCCTTTGCTTTTGCGGCTGGCGGTTTGACCCGTTCCTACCTGTTCAAAGCATTGTCCTCAAGTGGTTCCATCATTGCGGCCATCGCAGGGACATGGTGGCTTCACGTCAACTTTGCAACATCCCCCGTGGAGTTGACGCCCATCTTCCGCTACGATTATGCCTGGTCACTGACACAAATATTGTTCGCCGCGTTCGGTGTTGCCTTGCCGACTGGCGTTTTGGGAAACCTGATTGACCTTTCCATAAAGGATGAGTGAGTTGTGCCTTGGGGGTATTTATGGCTCTTTCGGAGAAAACACTCGTTGCCCAGAGATCAAGACCCGCCATGAGGCGGGGAAGAATATCAACGGCTTCAAACATGATCAATCCCCAAAAGGCGGATTCATCATCACTGCGCCCATGGACAGTCCCATGAGGATTCCCAGCGGAAGCAGACGCTGGAAAGTGATCTCCACAGGTTCCCTCCCCATCAACAGAAGGAGCCAGTTGATTATCAAATAAGCGACATAACTGAGGCTAACGTCGAAGAAGAGACCGATGATGGCTCGTTTGGTTTTCCCTGTGTCTCTCATGTGTATTGTCAGGGACTCTGCGGGGCGCGTATCGCCTGCGGCTTGGCACCGATCTGTTCAAGGAGCGTGAACAGGTTTGTGCACTTCACGGATTCCATTGCCCACGAAATGATCCTGCCATTGCGTACCGTTGCCATTCCATATTCCCGCTCTGTCGCGAAGGATTTATGGGTGGCGGGGAATGTCCCCAATTTCATCACCGTCAGATCAAGGTCGCCGCTGTGCGTTCCCTTGAATTGAGTTGAAAACCTGATGATGTTGCCATCCACATCTTCGATATTGAATTGATAATCAAGATCCGGGAAGGCTGACCTTAATCTTGCGCCTACTTCCATCCACGGACATGCCAGCACCATGCCGGTGATTGCCAGTGCAGGTCCGCAGAAAAAATCATCGGGATTAATGAGGAGGCGAGCCTTCTCGAAATCACCCGTCTGGATAGCGTCCATTAAAGCCTGGGCTGTTTCTCTTGGGTCCATAGTTGCCTGCCAAGTTGTAGGATGTGTGCCTCTGCCTGATACGATTGTCGCGCTTTGCAGTTCGGACTTCAATATGTCTCAGGTGGGATAAGAAATACCGGCAGCCGAAGCGCCGCCCAAACCGCCATCCCTGCGTGGAAACACAAATCATGATATTGCCGAGACGTTCTGTTCTGTTTGTGCAGGGACAAAACGTTTCTGTGTGCCCAGCCACAGATGCAGGGTGTAAAAACCGCAGGCTGAGAAGGCGCATAGTCCGGCGGCGATATACCACAGCGAGTCCGGGTTATACCTGTCGAGGATAATGCCCGCGGCGCCCGGACCGATCGTGGCGGGAATTGCCCAGATGAGATGAGCGACTGCCATATAGCGCCCCCGCATATCCACAGGGGCAAAGCTGGCGGCCAGGGCTGAACTGGTGGGGAAGAAGATCATTTCTCCAATCGTTATAACGATCACTGCAACGATGAAAAAGGCATAGTTTCCCACGAAACCGACCATGCCAAATCCAACCATGAAAAAGAGGGCGCTGAGTGTCATCATGATGAAGGGGGAATATCTTCGGATGGTACGGCTGATCCAGAATTGAAAGAGCACCACCTCAAGCCCTGTGATGGATAACATCACGCCGTAACTTTTCGAGCTGATATGATGGACATCGCGTAAATAGACCGAAAGGGAACTATATTGCTGTTGGTACACGATCAACGCAACCATGCCTGCCAGGATGAAGCTCATAAAGGCAAGATCACGCATGACGATGCGGTACCCTGCAACTGTTTTCAGCAGGGATTCGTCCTTCTTCGCTTCGGGGAGGGAGGCGGGCTTGGTCTCGGGCAGGAAACGATACAGGATCAGGGCGACGGTGACGCTCAGTACCGCGTCGGCGATGAACAAAATCAGGAATGACCGCGCCGCGATCAGTCCGCCGAGAGCTGTTCCAAAGATCCAGGCATAGTTGAAGGCAACACGCATGATCCCGAATCCCTCCTGACGTTTTTCCTCGGGGAGAATATCTGCCATCATGGCATCATGCGCAGGGACAGACAATCTGGAAAGCAGACCCACAATGACAACCAGAGGGTACAGGATCCTAATATCCCGCGCGAAACCGAACAGAAGACTGCTGAGACCGCTGAATGTGAGACCGAACAGGATCAAATTCCGGCGGCCAAACCTGTCGGTCACTGCGCCTCCGACCATGCTGCCGAACAAGCCAAAAAAGGAGGTCATTCCCAGCAGTATGCCCGCCTGCGTCATGCCGACGCCAAATTTCTGGGTGATATACAGCGAGAAGAAAGGAAACAGCATTGTACTGCCGAGCGCATCGATGAACTGGGTCCCGACGATGACCCAGAACAGAGGCGGGAATTCGTTGTAGATCTTTTTGAGGCTGTTCAGCATTATGACCCTTTGAAATGCGATGGAATTATTTTACCCCAATGAACATAATACCCTCCATCATGAGTGGAGGGAGGGGACGGTGGTGAGGCGCCGTGCTGACGACCATAGGGAGTGCCAAAGCATCCAACCACCCGGACCGCTCATCCCTGCACAGAAAACAAAACCCCGCCATACGGCGGGGCGGGGCGGATGTCCAGTTCCGGGATGCTATTCGGACTCCAGAATGTTTTTGAGTATTTTGAGATTTTCCTTGACTTGTTTTTTCATCTTTTTTTCGAGTACATTCTCATTGAACTCTATCAGGTTGACCGCGTTTGCCTGCATGGACAGGTCAACTTGCGTACAGCCTTTGGCAATGGTGAATGTGTAGGATGTGAATGATTGCAGAGGTCCGGAAAGGGATTTGAATCCGTACTTTTTATTTGCCTCATATTCGGTCACTTCATAAGTACTTTGGGTGCGGTACCCCAGTAAATGACCGATGCTTTGAAATGCCGTCCCCACTTTTGCATCGCCTTCGGAGGTGCGGGCGGAAGTGAGCGTTCCATATTGCCATTGGAAATCGTTTTCCGGTGTGCTTATGAATTCAAAGACCTGCTTAATGGGACGGTAAATGAAAGTGCTTGAATTGATGTTGATCACTTGTGCTCTTCCTTCGTTTTATTCGATCCATTGTTGCTCCCCCTTTGTTCCAAACGTGCGTGTCACTGTGTGGCTGGTTGTGTCAGCGCGATAAATCATCCTTCTTTTTTTGATACTCCTGTTCAGAGATCAGACCTTCATCACGCATTCTCTGAATTTTCCCAAGTTTTGCATCGTCACTTCCCTGTGATGCGGTACGGTGCACATTATATTGGGCGGTGTTTTCCATCATATTGTTGTGCAGGTGCGCGGTTTTTTGCCCGGCCAGGAACAACGGTATGAATACGATCAATAACAGGCTGCCGGTGCAAAGACCCTGCGGCAGGGAGTACCCGCGGATGTTCTGTACGGCGTTACTGAGGAAAACCATTGCAGTGATCAACAGGACCCCGCCGGCAAGCGTCTTGATGAACCTGTTGCGGTCGTTGTCCACATAGAGGTAACCAGCTCCCGGTATGAGCATGTTCAGCACCCCTGAGATGATCGGATTCTTCTTTTCCTTTGACATGATGTACCCTTTCTTTGATTTGAAAGCCAAAACGGAAGCCGTCCATCTTGCAGGCTGCCCATGCACCCTGCTCAGTGCATCTTCCAATATCTGGCGGGACTTCTGTCCGTCAGTGTCGGAACTTAACCCGATGACTGTGATGCCTGTCTTGTTCCTGTCGGTTATACCGCCCGGTGATGTTAAATCCATGCCAGCCCATATTTCATCCCATGGGCATGGATGGCGGCTTTCAAGGTGTCATTCAGTGCTTCCATACTGCAGGCGCGGGTAGTGCGGGTCATTGTGTTCACATTCATTCCCTTCGATCTTGATTTTTCGAAGATGACAGCATCTATTTTGCATTAATTCCCCGGCTTGTTTTGGTGAATGTTGTGCTTTCAAAACTTGCGGTTAATGAATAAACCGTCGACCCATAACGGGGTCGACGGCTGGGATACCGCAAATCCAGTTACTCATTTTCGACTGTTATATTCAGTGTACCACATAAAAGGGCGGCGGTTCGGTGTGATATAATCATCCCATCTTATAAAAGGTCGAGTGTGCTTATATCGCCGTCAACCCCATAATAGGGCTGGCGGTTTTTTTCTTAATCACCGGCCAAAAGGAGTACGTCATGGAAGCGAAGTTATATGTTGGAAATTTGTCCTATGAGACCACCGAACAGAGCCTGCGGGAATTGTTCATGCAGGCGGGCGGTGTGGTTTCGGTCGCGTTGATCAAGGAGCCGGGGACCAATCGCTCAAAGGGATTTGCCTTTGTGGAGATGAGCTCACAGGCAGATGTACAAAAGGCGATCAGCATGTTCAACGGCTACACACTGGACGACCGTCAGTTGACCGTGAACGTTGCACGTCCGCGTGAAGAACGCGGGGGCGGTGGTTTTCGTCCGCAACAGCGCGGTGGTTTCCGCCAGCAACAGCGCGGTGGCGGCAGGGATCGCCGCCGTTAATACTCACGATCTTATGTTCAATGTTGGTACCCGGGTCGTTCATCCACAGCATGGGGTGGGACAGGTGGTTAAATTGGAGGACCGGGAATTCGGGTCTGGAGTGACGCGGCGGTATTACGAGATCTACATATCGGGCACCAGCAGTACCTTGTGGGTGCCAATGGATCCGCCGTCGTTCGGATTGCGCAATCTGGCGGGCAGGAGTGAGATCAATGCCTGCCGTAAAATTCTTGCGTCCCGTCCCACGCCTCTTACTGACGACGCGCGTTCCCGCCAGTCCATTCTGGCCGAACGCCTCAAGCAGGGGACGATACGCGTCCAGTGTGAGGTTGTGCGCGACCTGTATGCCTTTGGCGAGCATAAATCGTTGTATGGGACGATGGCGGGTTTCTTTCGGCAGACGCAGAATGTGCTCTGTGAGGAATGGGCGATCGTGGAGGGAATGACGCCCGCGGAAGCCATTCAGGAGGTCACATCCCTGCTCGAGAAAAGCAGGAGCATTGTGAGTAGTAACAAGACGAAATCGTAGTCGAAGATCAAAAAAGTTGACAGGTCAATGTCAACTTTTTTATTTGAGGGTGAACCCCAGGCCATCCAAACCGCTCGTCCCTGTGCACAGAATCAAAAACCCCGCCGTGCGGCGGGGCTGGCCCTGCAAAACGGACGTATTTTTAACAGGCTATATCGTTGACAATTTAACACCGAGCTGTTTGAGGATCGCCATCAACCCCGCGCCTTCCGTTGGCTCAACAACCCAGGATGAAACCTTGTCATCCTTGACTGTTATTTTTATCTTTTCCATGGCGGTTGAAAAATCCTTGTTTGTGGCAGAGATCACACCCATGCGCAGGCCCGTGAGGTCGAATGCGCCGCGGTTGTTCCCGCTCATTTGCGATGTGGTGTTGACAATATTGCCTTCTGCGCTGGCCACTTTGAAATGATAATTGAGACCGTTGAATGCCATCCTCAGGCTCGCACCCAGTTTCAGCCAGGTTTTACCGCTGACGGGCCTGCGGACCAATCCCCTGATTTGAAAATCATCCGAGAGCAGTGTCTGTGCCTTGTCGAAATCACCCTTCTGGACTGCATCCATGAGGGTTTGAACGATTTCCTGTGAATTCATGATGTTTTTCCTTTACCAACAGTTGGTTCCGAGCCAATGTTCCCGATGGAACTCCTGCGTTTTCCCCGGATGATGAACGGATCGTTCATTTATGGTGTGCCATGTTTTCAAAAGAGGACCCTCGTCCCGGGTGGAACAAGGGTACAGTGATGCATTGTTCTCGTAGCGGGTTTATAAATTACGCGGTTTGGCAATATTGACCTTGAGTTTGTTCTCAGCCAATGCATAATCGTTGAACATGCTGATGGCCTTGTCTGCCTCAGCCTGGGTGGGCATGGACACAAAGGCGAAGCCCTTCGACTTGCCGGTGCCCTTTTCCATGGCGACTTCCACCGCAGAGACCGTTCCGGCGGTTGCGAACAGGGTGTTGATCTCATCCTGTGTGGTGGACTTGTTCAGGTTTCCTACGTAAATTCTTACATCCATTGTATGACTGCTTTCTGCCCTGATGGGCACATATCCGGCAGGGCCGGAATAAAAATGACCGCCAGCCCTATAAAAGGGTCAGCGGCCAAGGGGTGCGACAGAGATCCAGTTATTTATTACCCATTCAGTGTAACACAGTTTCCGCCCACAGACGGATGAGTATTTGGCGGAGACTCATCCCTCTCCCGTCTACCACTCCGCTTCGGGTACGATGCCCCCAACCCTAAAGGATGCTTCACGAGGGGGAGAGGCTGATACCTTCCTCCAACGAAACATGGACTTGGAAACTCGCCGAACTCATCATACGTTCAGCCCCCTTCCCACTTGGGAAGGGCGGGGGATAGGTCCAACGGTAACCACCCCACCCAAACCGCTCATCCCTCTAAGTTTTCTTTCCTCATCCTGATTTTGCCCTTGTTTTATATTTTGCCTTAGTTTCCAATAATTGAAGTTGTGATGTCCCTCTCAATTGGATTTTGCCAATGTTCTTTTTTGATATTTCCTCATAAATTGGTTTAATAGCCTCTTCCTGCTTTTCAGACAAAAATCTAAAAACTGAAGCTGCTAAGTATTTTCTCTCTTGTTCAAATGCCAGCCATTTGCGCTCTAGCCGTTCTGCAACCGAGCCAGTTGTATTCGATCCAGCAAATATATCAAGAACCAAATCGTTTTTCTCTGTTAAAAACTCAATAAAAAACTGAGGCAGTTTTTCTGGAAATCTTGCAGGATGACCTTGTATGCCTGCAATCTTGCAATATCTAAGATATTGAGAGTTGCTTTCTGTGTTTGATATTTGTAATAAATTCGATGGTATAGCTCCCCCAT